>NZ_CP102931.1:7007500-7294742 GCF_024734665.1 Variovorax paradoxus | reverse complement strand
CTTCGCCTCGCACGGCGAACGCATTCAGGTGCGGGTGGCGGTGAAGCTCAGCGTGAGCTGAAGCACCATCGGCTGCCGCATGTCGCGCGGCGGCGCTTCGGCCAGCGGCTGCGCGGTGAGCAGCGTGCGCAGATCGTGGTCGGCCTGTGCGTTGCCCAGCGAATCGAAGGCCACGCGCTCGACCTTTCCGTCGGCGGCCACCCACACGCGCACCACCACCGGCGCGGGTGGTGCCGTTGCCGCGGCGCGGCCGTCGTCGAGCATGCGCTCCTGCATCCATGCGTGCAGGCGCCGCACGGTTTCGCTGGCGGGGTCGCTCAGCGACGTCTGGAACTGGCTGCTCGCGAGATTCGCATAGCCGATCCAGTGCGGTGGCACCTGCTGCTGCCGCTGCGCCTGCGCCGGTGCCGCCAATGGCACGGCGGCGCCCGCGAGGCCCAGGCCGAGCCAGCCGAGCGCAAGGCGAAGGCGGCCCCAGCGGCGGTGTGCATGTGTCACGCAGCCTGCCTCTCGCCGATGCGCGCCGCCTCGGCCCCGAGCACGAGGCGATCGATGCGTTCGTCCGGCAGCGCGACCAGCAGGTCGACGTGCCGGCGGATGGCAAGCATCGTGTGGACGAAAGCCTCCGGATTCCTGGCCGCTTCTTCTGCGCGCGGATCGGGGTGCGACCAGTGCGACGTCGCGGGCCGGCCCGGCCACACCGGGCAGGTTTCGCCCGCGGCCTCGTCGCACAGCGTGACGATCAGGTCCATCTGGGGAGCGCCCGGCAGGCCGAACTCGCTCCAGCTCTTGCTGCGCAGGCCGTCGGTGGGAAAGCCCGCGCCCGCGAGGGCTTCGAGCGTGCGCGGATCGGGCTTTCCGTCGGGTGTCGGCGTGCTGCCCGCGGAGTAGGCGTGGAAGCGTCCGCCGCCCAGTTGGTTGAGCAGCACTTCGGCGATCAGGCTGCGCGCGGCGTTGCTGTTGCAGATGAACAGAACGTGGGTCACATGGCTGGAAGTCATGGGGAGTCTTCGGGGTTGTTGGGTCGCGTGATTTGATTCCGCGGCGGATTACGTGCGTGTGACGAGGTGTGACGCCGCCCCGGCTCAGGAGCCATCAGGCTCGGGCTCATGCGATGGCTCCACGCGCGCCAGCGCACGGCGCGCTTCATTGAGTTCCGCCATCGAGATGTGCAGCTCGGCCATGGTCCGCGCCAGCAGCGTCAGCAGGGCCGCGCGCTGGCGCTGGCGCACGGTTTCGGCGCGGCGCGCGCGTTGGGCCTGGCGCGCCGTCGTGCGGATGGCGCGGCTCGTCGGTGGGTCGTGGAGATCGGCCGGCGGAATCCGCGGGGTGCTCGTGTTTGCTGGCATCGCGCTTCGCTGCGTGCCGGGCATGTTCAGGCGGCCACGGAATCGCTGTTCGGCGCGGCGCCGGCGGCATTCGCGGCATCGCCGCGCGTCGCCCCGGCCGGGCCGTAGTTGCGCAGGTGCAGGAAGAACTCACCCATCATCTGCATCCACAGCCGCACCGCGAACGCAAGGTACGCCGGGCTCACGCCGCCGGCGACCACCACGTCCATCTCGAGCACAACGAAGTCGCCGTGCTGCGCCACGCGCGCAAAACGCTTGGTGCGGTGCCATGCGGCGAGCACGGCCTCGGGCAGCGTGCCGCCCTGCACGTGCAGCGGGCAGCTCAGGGTGAAGTCGGTGTACTGGGTGGTGGTGACCGGGTTGCCCCACAGCACCTGGAAGCCGATGCCGTGGCTGGCGCTGTGCAGGCGCACCACGCCGTCCTGCTCGATGGTGGTGACGGCGCCGCCTGCGGCCTTGATGGCGTCCGACACCTGCTCGGGCGTGACGGCGTCCAGCAGGTCGGTGGCGGTGGCTTCGTTGTTCGTCGGTGTGTTGCTCATGGATGGCCCCTGTGGATGGATGTTGTGTTCAATTGGTTTTCTTGACCGCCGCGTCGAGCGCGGCGGCGTCGATGCTCAGCTTCGTGGCCGGTGCGGCCTTCGCGAGGTAGGCCTGCACGAGCTGCTGCTGCCGCTGCTGGCGCAACGCGGCCTGCAGCCTTGGCTTCATCTCTTCGAGGGTGGCGGTGCGCGCGGGCTGCACGTCGAGCACCTTCACGACGTGGAAGCCGGCCTCGGCCTGCACGGGGTCGCTGACCTGCCCGGGCTTGAGCCGGGCGACGGTGTCGCGCAGCTCGGGCAGCATGCGCGCGAGCGGCAGCGTGTCGACCTCGCCGCCGCGCTCGGCGCTGCGCTTGTCCTGAGAACTGGCGCGCGCGATGGCCGCGAAGTCGCCAGTGCGGGCCTGCCGGGCGAGCCGGCCTGCCTCTTCGCGCACCTTGGCGATGGCCGCCGCATCGCGGTCGGGGGTCGACAGGAAGATCTGCGCGACACGGTAGGTGGCCGGCAGGTTGAAATTGGCCTTTCCCTGCTCATAGGCCGCCTTGATGTCCGCGTCGGACGGGAAGTCGGCGGGCACCTGGCTCACCGATTCGAGATAACTGGTGCTCACGACGCGCGCGGTGATCTCCCGCGTGGCAGCGTCGATCCTCGCCTTGACCTCGGGCCGGTCGGCCCAGCCCTTTGCACGGGCATCGCGCAGCACTGCTTCGCTCAGCAGGCGCTGGCGCAGCCAGCCGTCGAGCGTCGTGCGGTCGGTCTTGACGGCGGCGCGTTCGTTGTCGGGCAGGGCTTGCAGCAGCTTCTCCACCTCGTCCTGCCCCACGGTGATTTCGCCGAGGCGGGCCACCACGGCACCGCCTGAAGCGGATGCGGATGGAGGCGTCTGCGCGCCGGCCATGCCGATCGACGAAGCCAGCAGCACGAGCGCGGCGGACGATGACTTGAGATGCTTCATTGCTTGTCTCCCGATGCGGGTGCGGACGCAGCAGCGGCTGCGGCAGGCGCCGGCGCACCCACGGCGCGCACGTCGAACTTGCTCTCGTACAGCTTGTCGCCGTACTGCTGCGCGATCTGCTCGAACTTGACGCGGCTCTGCGCCGCGAAGGGTTGGCGCGACGCGAGCACGGTGCCCACGTCCACCGTCTCGTAGGCCCGCAGGATCTCCTGCCCCACTGCGTAGAGCTGCGTGTTCTTGGCCTCGCACTGCGTGATCGCCGTGCGGTGCGTCGCGGCTTCGATAGCCAAGCGCTGCCGCTCGGCCTCGGAGGCGCGCGTCATCTTCAGCAGTTCGTCGTAGGCGCCGCGGTACTGCGCGATCTGCGCGGTGGCCTTGTCGCTTGTCGCCTGCGCCTGCTGGCGCAGTTGCTGGCTGCCTGCGCTTGCCGCTTCACGCGCCTGCCGTTCGGCCGCGAGCTGCGCCTGGCTTTGCGCCAGCTCCTTCTTCAGCGCATCGAGTTCTGACTTGTTCGCCGGCGCAGCGCCGGCAGCAGGCGCCGCCGCAGGCTGCCCCGCCTTCAGCGCGGCCAGTTCGTTCTGCGCCTGCTGCAGCTGCGACGTAGTGATGCGCAGCTGCGCGCGAAGCCGCTCCTCCATGCTCTGGCCGCCCGGTGGCTGCTGCTGGGCGTGGCTCGCTGCGGCCAGCATGGCCAGCAGCAGCGCCGGGAAGATGTTTCTGGACACGGCAGGCTCCTTCTTCTTGTTGTTGTTGTGATCAGAAACGCGCATTGAATTCGAGCTGCAGCGTGTCGATCGACAGCGGCGGCCCGTAGACCTCCTTGGTCGAGATCCAGCGGCCGGTGAACCACATGTTCTTGTCGATCGCGTACGAGCCGCCCAGGAAGTAGCCGCGCGCATTGGTGCCGCCGCCATGAAAGGTCGAGTCGTTGTAGCCGTCGGGCATGGAGTCGGGCTCGATGCGCTTGTAGCCGGCCAGCACGTTCCAGTCGCCGCGGTTGGCCGGCGCCGGCTTGCCGTAGGTGGCCTGCAGCATGTAGGCATTGCCGCCGCTCTTGAAGTCGGCCTGGGTGGTGCCGCCGGTGGCGCCGAAGTTGTTGACGATGGCGCCGCGAATGCCCGCGCGGTTCCAGATGTCCCTGGAGTCGTAGGCGGTGTTCTTCACGAAGTTGGCGTCCAGGCGCAGGTTGTTGCCCGCCACCGCCGTGTCCCAGCGCAGGTTCAGGTCGATCAGGCGGAACTTCGAGGCCAGGCCCACGTACTGCGGCTGCGGCGTGCCGGCCGGGTTGAGCGGATCGAGCGTGATGTCGCGCAGCAGCATGAGCGTGTTGCCCTTCTGCATGAAGGCCGGGCGCGACCAGTCGGTGCTGCAGCCGTCGGCGCCCGCATACAGCGCGCAGGGCTGCGAGACCTGGCCGCTGATGTTGCGGAAGTTGTAGTACGCGAGCGCGCCGCGCACGCGGTTGTCCTCGTCGATCTTCCAGTCGGCGCCGAACTGCGCGCCCAGCAGCCACTTGTTCTCGCTCTTCATCTTGTCCTGACTGCGGCTGGGCGAGTTGTCCGAGCTGTACTCCAGCGGAATCAGCCCCAGCGTGCCGAACAGCGAGAGGTCCTTGTTCGAGGCCAGTTTCTTCTCGAACTGCGCGGCAATGCCGTCGAAGTTCAGGTCGCTGGAATACAGCAGGTCGGTCGACATGAACGGGTTGCCGAAGCGGCCCGCGGTCACGGTGAGCCAGTCGACCGGCTTGTGCGAGATCCACATCTGGTCGAGCCACACGCTCTTCTTGCTCAGGCCGCCGCCCAGCGTCTGGGTGGTCGAGACCGGGCTCTCGTCGCTGCCCGAGGCCAGGCGCACGCCGGCCTTGGTGTTCTCGGTGAGGTCGGCATAGATGCCGAGCCGCGCGCGGGCGCGGAACAGGTTGCGGCGGTCCTGGCGGGTGTTCAGGATCGACGGCAGCGCGAGGTTGGTGTTCGGGTTGACGTCGTAGCCCGTGCTCTTGTTGAGCTCGGCCCAGTTGATCTCGATGTTGCTGTTGTTGCCCGCGTAGCTGCGCGACTCGTTGCGCACGCGCACGTCGCCTTCCACGCGGATGCGCTTGCTCCACTCGGGCGTTTCGTTGGGCGCGGCCCAGCCTTCGTCCTTGGCCTGCGCCATGACCTGGGCCTTGACCTCGTCGCGGATCTGGTCGCGCACGGTCTGCGAGATGTAGGGCACGCGCACGTCGCCCGGCTCCAACCGCACGCCGCCGGCCACGTTGGCCGACGCGGCGGTGGCCGCGGCCGTCATGCGCTGCTGCGCCTGCTGCGCGGCGACGGCCTCGGTCTGGGCCTGGGCCAGCAGGGCCTCGCCCACGTCCTTGGCGAGCGTGCCGCTCTGGATCAGGCCGCGGATCAGCTTGACCATGGCGGTCTCGGTGGGTGCGGCCGCAGGCTGCGCGGCGGCATGGCCGGCCGACAGGACGAACACGGAGGCCACGGCCGCCGCGAGCGCGCACTTGCGCAGGATCGGGATGTGTTGAAGGTGGTTCATCGCTTTGTTCGCAACTTGGTTCGCAGGATTGAATGGGACGGCCGGTGTGGCGGCCTCGGCTCGAAGGCGCTGCATGCTCATGGCCGGCGCCCCCGCATGGACACGCGCATCGGAAAGCGCAGCGAGGCCGGAGGCTTCTCGTCGACGCGGTCCAGGCCGCGCAGCAGCGCGAGCACCGCTTCGTCGATGTCCGGGGTGCCGGTGCCGCGCACCAGCTGCGCTCGCGTGGTCTTGCCGTCGGCGCCGAGCCACAGGTCGATCTGGATGTCGTCGAACACCAGCTGGCGGGTGCGCGGGTCGCGCGACAGCGCCTGCTGCAGCAAGCTCGACACGTAGCGCGCATACGAGCCGCTGCCGAGGCCGCCCCCGGCTCCCGTGCCGCTCATGCCGCCGCCGCTGCCGGCCTGGATGCCGAAGGCGTCGTTGCCGGCCTGGCCGGCGCTGTCCATGGTCACGGGGTCGCCCAGGTCCTTCGAGGGGCTGGGCGGGGTGTCGTCCTTCGGCGGCTCCAGGGGCTCGACCGGCTTGGGCTCGGGCTCGGTCACCGGCTTGATCTTTTCCGGCTCGGGCTCGGGCAGCTTCTCGGGCTCGGGCGGTGGCGGAGGCGGCGGTGGGGGCGGCAGCATCAGCATCGGTGCGTCGGCCACCACGCGCTTCGTGCTCGCGGTGTCGCTCAGCAGATGCCACACCAGCGCCACCAGCGCGACGGCAAGCGCCAGGCCGATGACCCACCCGCCCCAGCGGCGCCACAGCCCAGCCTGCCCGCCCGCGCGACGCGCGCTGGCAGCAGAAGTCGGGTTGCGAGGGTTCACGCTGCGTTCCTCACTTCTGCTTGCCAGTCACGAGGCCGATCTGGTTCAGCTCGATGCGGCGCAGCAGGTCGAGCACGTCGACCACCTTCGCGTATTGCACGCTGGCATCGCCGCGCACGATCACGGGAAAGTCGGGCGACAGGGCCTTCTCGGTGCGCAGGCGCTCCTCTAGCTCGGGCAGCGTGACCGGATAGGCGTCGAGGAACACGTTGCCCGCGTTGTCGATGGTGATGGCCTTGGTCTTGGGCTTTTCCAGCGCCACCGAGGCGCTGGCCTTGGGCAGGTCGACCTTGATGCCGGGAATGCTGGCGTTGCTGGTGAGGATGAAGATCACCAGCACCACCAGCAGCACGTCGACGAAGGGCGTGATGTTGATGCCGCCCGCGCGCTTGCGGGTGCCGAACTTGGCTGCGGTGTTTGCCATGGCGTGCTACCGGCCTCAGGCGCGCTTGGCAACGGCTTGCGGCATGGAGCGGCCTTCGCCCTGCTCTTCCGCCAGGCGCGTGACGAACTCGTCTACGAACACGGCCATGTCGGCGCCGATGGCATCGGAGCGCGACGCGAGCCAGTTGTAGCCAAACAGCGCGGGAATCGCGACGCCCAGGCCCGCGGCGGTACACAGCAGCGCGGCGGCCATGCCGGGCGCGACCGAGTTGATGTCCACCGCGCCGGCCATTGCCGCCACCACGAACACCAGCATGATGCCGATCACGGTGCCGAACAGGCCGACGTAGGGCGCGCCCTCGATGGTGGTCGAGAGCCAGTTCATGCGCTTGGACATGCGCTCGGTCTCGCGCACCATCACGCCGTCCATGGCGGCACGGATGGCACCAATGGTGGCGCTCGACACAGCGCTCAGGTCGTAGCCGCGGTCATGGCGGCGGCGCATCTCGTCGATGGCCACTTCGTACAGGCGCCACAGCGACGAATCGGCACGCACATCCTCGGGCACGGTGTTGCTCACGGCCAGGCGGTCGAGCGGTGCGCCGGCGGCTTCGCGAAAGTGCTCGATGAAGGCGGCGTTGGCGCGCGAGGTGGCGCCGTAGCTGCGGCCCTTGCCGATCATGATGGCCCACGACAGCACCATCATCAGGCCCAGCAGGCCGACGACGACCCATGCGTCCAGCGGCATGGCGGCAAGGATGAAGCCGAAGTGGCTCTTGCCGGCCTGCTGCTCGTCGGCGCCGAAGGCGGTGAGGCGCGACTCGGCGCCTTGCGAGATGGCGTCGGCCAGCAGCAGCGCGTCGGCGCGAGCGACCTTCGACAGGCGCACTTCGTCGATGGCGCCGGTGAACGCCGCGAGGGCGGCGGCGGGTTGAGCGCCCTGCGGGGCTGATGCAGTGGGCGCGGTGGCCGGCACATCGGCGCCGAGCGCGGCGGCCGTGTTCAGCGCCGGCAGCTTCGCCGCCAGCGATACGGTGGGACGGCCACCGACGTAGAGCGCCACTTTCTCGCCTTCGGCCTTCACCGCGATGTGCGACCACTGGCCGGCCTGGATCGGCTGGCCCGGCGCGCTGCGCTGGCCGTTGACCTGCACGAAGGGCACACCCTGGTCGATACCGACCACGAGCTCGCCGGCACCGTCGCGGCGCGTGTAGATCGCCTGGCGCGCGCCGAGCTGGTCGGGCCTGACCCATGCGGAGAAGGTGAGCGTGCCGCCGGCCTGCACGGCGAGCGACGGCGTGGCCGGCAGCATCAGTGCGCCACTGCCCAGCTGCGCACCCCTGCCGATGACGGTGCCTTCGACGGGCACGGTGGTGGTCTGGCCGTTGTTGCCATAAGCCGTGGTGTCGCGCGGCGGCACTGCGCCTTCTGCGAAGTGATAGACCAGCGTGTAGTCGGGGTCGAAGCTGCGCTGGCCGTTGCCCGAGGCGGGCGCCTTCGGGTTGCCGTAGTACATCCACAGCTTCTGCGGCGTGCCGGCCGAGACGTTGGGCACGTCGACCCAGATCAGCGCCATGCCCAGCAGCGGATCGAACTGCTCGATCTGGTGGTTCAGCACCGTCTTGTCGTCCGCTGCGACAAAGCGCAGGTCGGCGCCGGTTTCACTCACGCCTTCGAACTTGAAGTTGCCTGTGTGCAGGCGCACCAGTACCGGCACGCGGCCGGCATCGCTGCCGATGGCGCCGGCCTGCGGACCGCCGTCGATGGTGATGGGTTTGCGATAGGACCACTCGGCTTGCCACCAGGCATGGGCCAGGCCCGGCAGGAGTGTGCTCAGCAGCGTGAGCACGATGAAAAGAAGGCGTCGCATGACAGGGTTCTCCGGAAAGCTCGTAGCGAAAAAATGAAAGGAAAACGGGTGGCCGCGCCGCTCAGTAGTTCGCGGTGAGGCTGAAATTCACTCGCGGGTCGTGCTTCTTCGTGCGCGGGCCGTCCGTGAGCGGGTAGCCGATGTCGACGCGGCCCGCGAGGTATTGACCAAGCTTGAAGGTGGTCCCCACGCCGACCGAGTACAGCGAGAAGCGGTCTTCCTGTTCGGGCAGCGGGCTCTTCAGGCGCAGCCGCGCTGCATCGGCAAAGGCGTACACACGCCAGTTCTCGACCACGCTGCCCAGATAGGTCAGCGGCTGGCTGCGCAGCTCGACCGAGCCCACCACGCCGTAGTCGCCGGTGGCTTCGGCAGAGAGATAGCCGCGCACCGAGTTCATGCCGCCGCCGGCGATCTGCTCGCTCGACACCAACGGCGAATCGGTTATCTGCCCGTTGAAACGGAAGGCGAGCTGCGAGCCGCCGTCGAAGGTGTGCATGCCGTTGAGGTCGGCCTTCAGCACCATGAAGCTGGGCGACGCCTTGTAGCGCTTGTAGTCGAAGGCCTGCCAGTCGCTGCCGTACTTGAACGAGCTGCTGGTGCCCACCACCAGCGAGACGCCCACGCCGTACTGGCTCTTCTCCGACTGGCGCAAGCCCGAGTACGACAGCGTGATCGGCGCGTACTTGAGCGGCACGGTGTCGCCGCTGCCCTTCAGCGTGAGCGCTTCCTTGTTGTTCTTGAAGTCGATGCCGACGCTGAACGCGTGCCACCAGTTGCCGGCATTCGGCACGGTATAGGTCGCCTTCAGGCCGAACGAGTGGCCCTTGCCGAGCACGTCGGTGCCGCCCACGGTGGCCACGTTGCTGTCTGACGAGAGCGCATTGGCTTCCAGGCTCCAGTTGGTGCCCGGAAGCGGCGCGGCGTACGAGGCCGAGATCACCTTCGTCTGGCTCAGGTCCTGCGGCGCGCCGAAGAAGCTGATGGAGGCACTGTGGCCCAGCTGCCAGAGGTTGTCGTGGCCGATCGATGCGGTGGCGCGCAGCTTGCGCGTGTCGGCGCTGTAGTCGTTGTTGAGGCCGACGCTGGCGCGCCACGGGCTCGAGTCTTCGACCTTGAGATCGACGTCCATGGTGCCCGGCATGCTGCCCTGGCGCACCAGCGGCATCACCTGCCGCTTGGGGCCACGGTTGAGCGCAGTGAGTTCTGCCTGCGCCTTGTTGAAGTTGGGCACGCTGCCCTCCTTCAACGCCGGCACCTGGTCGCGCACATCGAGCGGCGAGTTGTACTCGGCGCCCACCACGCGCACGCGGCCCACGCGGGTCTCGTTGACCTGCAGGAACACCACGCCCTGCGTCACCTGCTGCTCTGGCAGGTCGACATACACCGACTGGTAGCCCGCCGCCTGGTAGGCCGCGAGCAGTGCGTCGCGCGCGCCCTCCACGTCTTTCAGCGTGCGCTCGGGGCCGAGGAAGGGCGTGACCGCCTTCTCGATGGCACGCGCGTCGAGCACGGTGTTGCCGCGCACGATGTATTCGGCGATGTCGACCTTGCGCGCGGGCTCGGCGGCGGTGGTCGCGGGTGCGGCGGACGGCGCGGACGAAGGTGTCTGGGCGAAGGCGGCTCCCTGCGCGCCCATCGCCATCACTGCCAGCCACACGACGCGACGACAGCGTCCCGGCGGGCCTTTCCCGTTCTTCTTGATTGCATGCATTTGAAGCTCTGATCCCAAGGAATGAAGCGCGCCTGGCAGCGGCTCATCGGGGAGAGCTTTCGTGTCGCTGCGGCGTACCCTACCTAGACGCACTGCATGCGCGGCGACTGTCGTTTGTCACGAAAACTTCATCAACAAAATGTCACCCGGGCCTCTCCGGCCGGTTTTCCATACTTAAGAAGAAGGGCCTCTGCGCGGGGGCGTTTTCTTTGCGCGCGAGGGCTGTTCCCCGGCGTCTTTTCATTGACTTGCCTGGCGCATAGACTGCGCGGCCGCTGGTGGCGCAATGGAGGTGCAGCGATGCGCGTGATTTGTCTGTACGGCGTCGTCGCCACAGCCCTGGCGTTCGGATGCTACGTGAACGCATCGGCGCAAGCGAAGGCTGCGGCCGATCAACCCTGCGTTGAAGTGACCGTCAACGGAGAGCGGACGCCCTCATACGATTGCCTGACGGAGAAGCTGCGCCCCGCAGCCTCGGCGCGCGCGCCGGACGCGGCGCAGCCCGGCATGGCCTCGGAAGCGATGGTGCAGAAGCCATCGAATCAGCTTGGGCTGTTCAACCGGGCGGCAACCGGCCATCGCATGGGCAACACCTTTGGAACCTCGGTGTACCCGCAGCGGCCGCCAACAGTGGCGCCGTCGTCGCCACTGATTCCGCGCCCCTAGCAGAGGCAGGCCGCTCAGGCTGCAAAGCCGCCGTCGATGTTCAGGCTGGCGCCGGTCACGAACGCGGCCTCCGGGCTGGCCAGGTAGCCGACCATGCCGGCGATTTCTTCCGGACGCGCATGGCGAGCCAGCGCCATCAGCCCATGCATGGCAGCGGCGTTGGGACCGTCGACCGGATTCATGTCGGTGTTGACCGGGCCGGGCTGCACGTTGTTGACCGTGATGCCGCGCGGGCCGAGGTCGCGCGACAGGCCCTGCACCATGCCGACCAGCGCCGACTTGCTCATCGCATAGGCGCTGCCGCCCGGCCAGGGCATGCGCTCGGCGTTGGTGCTGCCGATGTTGATGATGCGGCCGCCTTCGCCCATGTGGCGCGAGGCCGCCTTGGCAGCGACGAACACGGCGCGCACGTTGACGTTCAGCGTCTTGTCGAAATCTTCGAGCGAGAAGTCGTCGAGGGTGCCGCCCAGGAACACGCCGGCGTTGTTCACGAGGATGTCGATCTTGCCGAAGGCGCGGGCCGCTTCGTCGATGCCGGCGGTGAGCGCGGCAGCGTCGGCGCTGTCGATCTTCAGCGCGAGGGCGCGGCCGCCTTCGGACTGGATGCTGCGCACCAGCTCGTCGGCCGGGGCGCTGGAGCTGGCGTAGCTGAAGGCCACGGCGGCGCCGTCGCGCACCAGGCGCCGCACGATGGCGGCGCCGATGCCGCGCGAACCGCCGGTGACGAAGGCGACCTTGCCGGCCAGGACGGGGGAAGAAGAAGCATTGCTGGAAGTCATGATTTTTCCGATCAGTTGAAGGGGGACGGGAGAAAGAAGACCTTCAGTGTCGGCATTTCATTCCCTCGGCGGTAGCCATCAATTGGCGCAAGCAAATTCAACCCAGAGTTGAAGATGAGAATGAAAATGCGGCCATGGAACCGCTCAATCACCTCGAATCCTTTGTGCAGAGCGCCGAAGGCGGCAGCTTCTCGGCCGCCGCCCGGCGCCTGGGGCTGACGCCGGCCGCAGTCAGCAAGAACGTGGCGCGGCTCGAGGCGCGGCTGGGCGTGCGGCTGTTCCAGCGCAGCACGCGCAGCCTCACGCTGACCGAGGGCGGCGAGCGATTCCTGGCGCAGATCGGCCCCGCGCTGGCCACGCTGCAGGAGGCCGTGGCCGGCATCGACACCGACGACGGCCAGCCCGCCGGCACGCTGAAGGTGAGCATGGGCCAGGCCTTCGGGCGCGAGCACGTGCTGCCGCTGATGGGCGACTTTCTCGCGCGCTACCCGGCCATCCTGCCGGACTGGCATTTCGACAACCAGCAGGTCGACCTGGTCGGCGAGGGTTTCGACGCGGCCATCGGCGGCGGCATCGAGCTGTCGGCCGGACTGGTGGCGCGGGAGCTGGCGCGCATCCACGTGGTGGCGGTGGCGTCGCCGCGCTACATGGAGGGGCGCAAGCGGCCCAGGCATCCCTCGGACCTGGCGGCGCTCGACACCCTGCTGCGCCGCTCCTCGCCCACGGGGCGGCTGCGCAGTTGGACGCTGCGGCATGCGCGCGGGGAGGAGGCCACGGTCGACCTGCCCCGGCCGCGCGCGATCTTCAACGACCCCGAAGCCATCGCGCATGCGGCGCTGATGGGGCTGGGCGTGGCGATGCTGCCGATGCCCTTCGTGGAGCGCGGGCTGCGCAGCGGCGAGCTGCTGCGGCTGCTGCCCGAATGGCATCAGGACGCGGGCGCAGTGTGGCTCTACTACCCGAGCAAGAAGCTGCTGCCGCCGAAGACGCGCGTGTTCATCGACTTCGTGCTGGAGCGTTTTCGCAACGAGCGGTTTGCGCAGCGCATGCAGGTGGCCTGAGCCGACTGTGCGGCGACCCACCGGCTCACGGGGTTTTCACCCGCGACGCCCGTGGCGTGCACCTGTACAAACGCGCGCATGACTTCTTCTTTCTCTCTCTTCAAGCCCAGTCGCCGCACCGCGCTGGCCGCATCCGTAGCCACCGCCCTGACCCTGATGGCCACCCCTTCGTGGGCCCAAGGCACCTGGCCGACCAAGCCGGTGCGCATCGTCGTGCCCTTTGCGGCCGGCGGTACCACCGACATCCTGGCGCGCGCCGTCGCGCCCGAACTGTCGAAGGCCTTCGGCCAGCAGTTCATCGTGGACAACCGCGCGGGCGCGGGCGGCAACGTGGGCGCCGAGATCGTGGCGCGCGCGCCGAACGACGGCTACACGCTGCTGATGGGCACGGTCGGCACGCACGGCATCAACCGCGCGCTGTACCCCAAGCTGCCCTTCGACCCGATCAAGGACTTCGCGCCCATCACGCTGGTGGCCGCCGTGCCGAATGTGATGGAGATGAACGCCGACAAGGCGAAGACGCTGAACATCCGCAACGTGCAGGACTTCATCAAGTACGCCAAGGCCAACCCGGGCAAGCTGAACATGGCGTCGAGCGGCAGCGGCACGTCGATCCACCTTGCGGGCGAGCTGTTCAAGAGCATGACGGGCACCTTCATGGCGCACATTCCGTACAAGGGCTCGGGCCCGGCGCTGCTGGACATGGTGGGCGGCAACGCCGACGTGATGTTCGACAACCTGCCCTCGTCGATGGCGCAGATCAAGGCCGGCAAGCTCACTGCCCTGGCCGTGACGAGCGCGCAGCGCTCACCCGCCCTGCCGGACATTCCGACGGTGGAAGAAGTGGGGGGCCCGTCGCTCAAGGGCTACGAGGCAAGCTCGTGGTTCGGGCTGCTGGCGCCGGCCGGCACCTCGCCCGAGATCGTGAACCGGATTCAGCAGGAAGTGGCCAAGTCGCTGAGCACGCCGGCCATCAAGGAAAAGATGCTCGCGCAGGGCGCGATTCCGAGCGGGAATTCACCCGCCGACTTCACGAAGCTCATTGCGAGCGAGCACGTGAAGTGGGCGAAGGTGGTGAAGGACTCCGGCGCGAAAGTGGACTGACCGACCGATCAGGTCTTCCAGGTCACGTCCTTCTTTTCGGCCAGCGAATCCTTGAGCATGTGGAGCAGGGGGATTGCACGCTGATGTAGCCCGACATGCTGCTTCTCGGCCTCGTTGGCGTGGCCTTCGACGGCGTAGTCGTCGTTGTTGTGGGCGTTGGAGCCCTCGCGCGCCAGCGCGGCTTCGATGGCCGCGATGGCGCCGGGGATCTGCTCGACCGTGATGATGCCTTGCGGGGCCGCCGACTTGCCGACGATGTCCAGCAACTGGCGGGCATGCACTTCGAGCATCACGAAGTCGGGGGAAGCTCGGGACTGGAATCGATAGAGCATGGTGTTTTCACTCACTTGTAGATGTAGTCACGGGCAAAAGGGTACACCGATTGCGCGCCGCGCAAAACGCCGTGTTCGACCTTGCCGTCAGGCCTGGTGGACAGCATCTGGTGCAGCGAGATCCAGCCCTGCTCGAAGCTCATGGCCGAGCCCGCGAGGTACAGGCGGTAGGCCCGCAGCACGCGCTCGGCGTTCTCGGCCTGGCGGCCGCCGTTGCGCTGCAGCACCTCGCGCGCGGTGTCGAGCTGCGCCTCGAGTGCATCCGACCAGGCCCAGAGCGTGCGCGCATAGTGCGGGCGCAGGCTCTCGGTGTCGACCATCTCCAGGCCGGCCGCGGCCGTCTCGCGCAGCACGTGCGTCACGTGCAGCAGCTCGCCGCCGGGGAAGATGTATTTCTCGATGAAGTCACCCATGCCGGCGCCCAGCTGGCGATAGTTGAGCTCGCCCGAGGTGATGCCGTGATTCATGACCAGGCCGCCCGGCTTCAGCAGCGAATGGATCTTGCGGAAGTAGGTCGGCATGTTGGCCGCGCCCACGTGCTCGAACATGCCCACTGACGAGATCTTGTCGAAGGGCTGGTCGACCGACAGCTCGCGGTAGTCGCGCAGTTCGACGCGCACGCGGCCCTGCAGGCCCTTTTCCTCGATGAGCCGCTGCACGTAGGCATGCTGGTTCTTCGACAGCGTGATGCCGGTGGCGTCCACGCCATAGTGCTCGGCCGCCCACAGCAGCAGCGCGCCCCAGCCTGAGCCGATGTCGAGGTAGCGCTCGCCCGGCTGCAGCATGAGCTTGCGGCAGATGTGGTCGAGCTTGGCTTCCTGCGCCTGGGCCAGCGTGAGGTCGGGCGTGCGGAAGTAGGCGCATGAATACACGCGGCGCGGGTCCAGCCACAGCGCGTAGAAGTCGTCGGAGACGTCGTAGTGGAACTCGATCTGGGCCGCGTCCTTGCGCAGCGAGTGCGAGCCATGGGACTTTGCCCGGTGCTGCAGGCGGCTCCACCAACCAGTGTCGGTTTCGGCCGGGTTGCCGGGCAGCATGCCGACGGTGGCGTCGATCAGGTCGCGCATGGCGCCCTCGATCTGCACCTTGCCCTCGACATACGCTTCGCCGATGGCCCCCACCTGTCGGGCCGCCAGCTTGGCGAGCACCGTCCATTCCTTGAAGGCCAGGGTGACGCGGGCTCCCGCCTGGGCAACGCGCCTGCCATCTGGCAGCTCCAGCGCGATGGGGACAGGCAGCGAAGCCAGCTGCGACTCGATCTTGGGTATCAAGTTTTGCATGGGGCCCATGGTATTGATTTTTCCAAGTTTTTGCATGACTACCCGTGTCAGCGGGGGCCGCGAGCGGCACGCCGGGCGCCCGGTGCGAATCGGGATTGACATGAGATTGTTTATGTCTAAACTATTGAACCATGAACAGCCTCAGCCCGCTCAAATCCGCTCCCGCTTCGGACCTCCAGCGCATCCTGTGCATCGGCGGGGGGCCGGCAGGCCTCTACTTCGCCCTGTTGATGAAGGCGCGCAACCCGGCGCTGCAGATCACCGTGGTGGAACGCAACCGCCCCTTCGATACCTTCGGCTGGGGCGTGGTGCTGAGCGACCAGACGCTGGGCAACCTGCGCGCGGCCGACGCCGAGACCGCAGCGCTCATCGGCAACGAGTTCCACCACTGGGACGACATCCAGGTGTTCTTCAAGGGCCGCCAGGTGCGCTCGGGGGGGCATGGCTTCTGCGGCATCGGCCGCAAACGGCTGCTGAACATCCTGCAGGAGCGATGCCTCGCGCTCGGAGTCGACCTGGTGTTCGAAACCGACGCCACCGACGACCAGGCCATTGCCGCGCAGTACAAGGCCGATCTGGTGATCGCCAGCGACGGCCTCAATAGCCGCATCCGCCAGCGCTACGCTGACGTGTTCAAGCCCGACGTCGACCTGCGCAACTGCCGCTTCGTCTGGCTGGGCACGCACCAGACCTTCGACGCCTTCACCTTCGCCTTCGAACAGACCGAGCACGGCTGGTTCCAGGCGCATGCCTACCAGTTCGACGACAAGACTTCGACCTTCATCGTCGAGACGCCCGAAGCCGTGTGGAAGGCCCATGGCCTCGACCAGATGGAGCAGCCCGAGGCCGTCGCCTTCTGCGAGAAGCTGTTCGCCAAGTACCTCGGCGGCCACTCGCTGATCAGCAATGCCACGCACCTGCGCGGATCGGCCAACTGGATCCGCTTTCCGCGCGTGGTGTGCGAGCGCTGGACGCACCGCATCGACGTCGAAGGCCGCTCGGTGCCCGTGGTGCTGATGGGCGATGCTGCGCACACGGCGCATTTCTCCATCGGCTCTGGCACCAAGCTCGCGCTGGAAGACGCGATCGACCTGGCCAACGAATTCGCGCAGGGCGGCACGGTCGACCATGTGCTCGAAGGCTACGAGGCGCGCCGCAGCGTCGAAGTGCTGAAGATCCAGAACGCCGCACGCAACTCCACCGAGTGGTTCGAGAACGTGCCGCGCTACACCGGCATGCAGATCGAGCAGTTCGCCTATTCGCTGCTCACGCGCTCGCAGCGCATCAGCCACGAGAACCTGCGCGTGCGCGACACGCAATGGCTCGGCGGCTACGAGCAGTGGCTGGCAGGCGGCAAGGCGACGGCGCCGATGCTCATGCCCTACAAGGTGCGCGGGCTCACGCTGAAGAACCGCATCCTGGTGTCGCCGATGGCCACCTACAGCGCGGTCGACGGTGTGCCGCAGGACTTTTTGCTCGTGCACCTGGGCGCACGCGCACTTGGCGGCGCCGCCATGGTGTTCGTCGAAATGACCAGCCCGACGCCCGAAGGCCGCATCACGCCGGCCTGCACGGGCCTGTACAACGACACGCAGCAGGCAGCGTTCAAGCGCATCGTCGATTTCGTGCACACGCAGTCGAGCGCCAAGATCGCCATGCAGCTCGGCCACAGCGGGCCCAAGGGCTCCACCCGCGTGGGCTGGGAAGGCACCGACGAGCCGCTCGAAAGCGGCAACTGGCCTCTGCTGGCCGCGAGCGCGCTGCCCTACGGCGAACAGAACCAGCTTCCCGCCGCCATCACGCGCGCCGAGATGGACACGCTGCGCGACCAGTTCGTCGACTCAACCCGCCGCGCCGTCGAATGCGGCTTCGACTGGCTCGAACTGCACTGCGCGCACGGCTACCTGCTGTCGGCCTTCATCAGCCCGCTCACCAATCTACGCACCGACGAATACGGCGGCGACATCGAAGCCCGCTGCCGGTATCCGCTCGAAGTGTTCCGCGCCATGCGCGCCGTGTGGCCAGCAGACAAGCCCATGAGCGTGCGCATCTCCGCGCACGACTGGGCGCCCGGCGGCAACACCGACGCCGATGCGATCGTGATCGCACGGCTCTTCAAGGAAGCCGGCGCCGACTTCATCGACGTGTCTTCCGGCCAGACCACGCGCGACGCGAAGCCGGTGTACGGCCGCATGTACCAGACGCCGTTCTCGGACCGCATCCGCAACGAGGTCGGCATCTCGACCATTGCGGTCGGCGCCATCACCGACGCCGACCAGGCCAACAGCATCATCGCGGCCGGCCGCGCCGACCTGTGCGCCGTCGCGCGCCCGCACCTGGCTGACCCAGCATGGACGCTGCACGAAGCCGCCAAGCTGCAGAGCCGCGACGTCGACTGGCCCAAGCAATACCTCAGCGGTCGCGACCAGATGTACCGCGAGATCGCCAAGCAACAGCAGCTCGCAGCGGCAGCGAATGCCGCGATGGCCGCACAGAGCGGCGAGGAGACGCACTGACATGGACCTCGAAGCGCGCGCGCACAGCGAACACCCCGAAGCACTGCGGCTCTGGCTGCGGCTGCTCACCTGCACCCAGCTGATCGAGAAGCAGGTGCGCAACGAACTGCGCTCGCAGTTCGCCACCACGCTGCCGCGCTTCGACCTGATGTCGCAGCTCGAGCGCTCGCCCGACGGTCTCAAGATGAACGAGCTCTCGCGCCGCATGATGGTGACGGGCGGCAATGTGACCGGCATCACCGACCAGCTCGTGACCGAAGGGTTGGTCGAGCGCATCAACGTCGAGGGCGACCGCCGCGCCTGGCGCGTGCGCCTCACGCCGCGCGGGCGCAAGCTCTTCAACGAGATGGCGCAGCAGCACGAAGACTGGATCGTCGAGGCCTTCGCGGGCCTCAGCGGCAAGGAGATCTCGCAACTCCACAAGCTGCTCGGCAAGGTCAAGGAACACTCACACAACCAATTGATGGCGGAGACCGAATGAAGCACTACATCGGCGCAGGCAACCCCATGCGCGCGCAATTCGAAGCGAAGGCAGCCTACAAGGCCGAGCACTTCGCATGGAGCTACGAGGCCGGCGTCGGCACCGTCACGCTGAACCGGCCGGAGCGCAAGAACCCGCTTACGTTCGACTCGTATGCCGAACTGCGCGACCTGTTCCGCGCGCTGAACTACGCGACCGACGTGAAGGCGATCGTCGTGACCGGTGCAGGCGGCAACTTCTGCTCTGGCGGCGACGTGCACGAGATCATCGGACCGCTGACCGGCATGCGCATGCCCGAGCTGCTGGAGTTCACGCGCATGACGGGCGACCTGGTGAAGGCGATCCGTGCGTGCCCGCAGCCCATCGTCGGCGCCATCGACGGTGTGTGCGCCGGCGCCGGCGCGATGATCGCGCTGGCTTGCGACCTGCGTTATGGCTCGCCCGCCACGCGCACCGCGTTCCTCTTCACGCGCGTGGGCCTTGCCGGTGCCGACATGGGCGCCTGCGCGCTGCTGCCGCGCGTGATCGGCCAGGGCCGCGCATCGGAGCTGCTGTTCACTGGCCGCGCGATGACGGCGCAGGAAGGCCACGCCTGGGGCTTCTTCAACGCGCTGCACGAAAGCGATGCATTGCTCGAAGCCGCCACCAAGGTGGCGCGCGAGCTGGCCGAAGGCCCGAGCTTCGCTCACGGCATGACGAAGACCATGCTGTCGCAGGAATGGTCCATGACCATCGACCAGGCCATCGAGGCCGAAGCGCAGGCGCAGGCCATCTGCATGCAGACCGAAGACTTCAAGCGTGCGTACGAAGCCTTCGCAGCCAAGCGCAAGCCGGTGTTCGGCGGAGACTGACGCGATGATGACCAAAGCACCCGCCCCGCCATCGACCGCGCACCTTGCGCTGCCCTTCTTCGACGACGCGCATCGCGCGCTAGCCGACGGTCTGCTGCCCTGGGCCGCTGCGCAGGAAGTCGACGAGCGTGATGACCGCGCCGCCTGCCGCGACTGGGTTCAGCGGCTCGGCGCCGGTGGCTGGCTGCGCTACTGCGTGCCGGGCACGTCCGGCGGCGCGCTGGAACGACTCGACTCGCGCGCCCTCGTGCTGCTGCGCGAAACGCTCGCCTTTCACTCGCCGCTCGCCGACTTCGCGTTCGCGATGCAGGGCCTCGGGAGCGGAGCGATCACGCTCGCGGGCACGCCGGAGCAGCACACGAACTACCTCACGGCAGTGGCCAAGGGCAGCAAGATCGCGGCCTTCGCGCTCAGCGAGCCCGAAGCAGGCTCCGACGTGGGCGCGATGGCAATGCGCGCCGAAGCGACCACCGACGGCTGGAAGCTCAACGGCGAGAAGACCTGGATCAGCAACGGCGGCATCGCCGACTTCTATTGCGTCTTCGCGAAGACGGACCCCACCGGCGGTACGCGCGGCATCACGGCCTTCATCGTCGATGCGACGACGCCCGGCCTCGACACCTCCGCGCACATCGACGTGATGGCGCCGCATCCGCTGGCTACGCTGCGTTTCGAGAACTGCATCGTGCCGCGCTCGGCGCAACTCGGTGAGCTCAACGGCGGCTTCAAGCTCGCGATGCGCACGCTCGATATCTTCCGCGCCTCGGTAGCGGCAGCCGCGCTCGGCATGGGTCGTCGCGCGTTGGCAGAAGCCATTGCGCATTCGAAGAGCCGCCGCATGTTCGGCCAGACGCTGGCGGATTTCCAGCTCACGCAGGCCAAGCTCGGCGAGATGGCAGCACTGATCGACAGCGCTGCGCTGCTCACGTACCGCGCCGCGTGGATGCGCGACGACGCAGAGCAACGCGGTGCACCGGCAGTGGGCGACGTCTCCGCTGCAGCCGCAATGGCCAAGATGTGCGCCACTGAAAACGCAAGCCGCGTGATCGACATGTCGCTGCAGATGCACGGCGGCCTCGGCGTGAAGGTTGGCACGAAGATTGAAAGCCTCTACCGCGACATCCGCTCGCTGCGCATCTACGAAGGCGCGACGGAAGTCCAACAACTGATCATCGGTAAATCTGTTCTGCGGGGATAAACACCGTGTCTGCCCAAGTCGACCGCTTCGTTCACGACCGCCTGCCGCCTGCCGCGCAGCTGCCCGTCTTTCGCTACGACCTGCCCGAGCTGCAGTTGCCCGACCAGTTGAACCTGGTCGAGGAACTGCTCGACAAGGCGGCGGCCAAGGGCCTCGGCGACAAGCCGATGCTGCGTTCGCCGCAAGGCACGCTGACGTACGCGCAAGCGGCCGTCGAGGTCAATCGCATCGCGCAGGTGCTGACGGAAGACCTCGGGCTCGTGCCGGGCAATCGCGTGCTGCTTCGTGGCGGCAACTCGGTGGCCATGGCGCTGTCGTGGCTCGCGGTGGTGAAGGCCGGGCTCATCGCGGTGGCAACGATGCCGCTGCTGCGCGCGAAGGAGCTGGGCGAGATCATCGAGAAGGCGCAGCCCGTGGCCGCGCTGTGCGATGGGCGCCTGCTCGACGAGCTCGTGATCGCGCAGCAGGCGCATCCGGTGCTCGCCACGGTGATCGCATTCAACAAGCCTGAAGCGGAAGACTCGCTCTCTGCACGCGCGGCGAAGAAGAGCGGTGTGTTCAAGGCCTGCCCCACGGCATCGGACGACATCGCGCTGCTGGCCTTCACATCGGGCACCACTGGCAAGCCGAAGGCGCCCGTCACCACACACCGCGACGTGCTTGCGATGTGCGAGACCTGGCCGCGCCATGTGCTGCGCGCGCGCAGCGACGACATCGTGGTGGGCTCTCCGCCGCTGGCCTTCACCTTCGGCCTCGGTGGGCTGCTGGTGTTCCCGATGTGGGCGGGGGCTTCGATTTATTTTCCCGATGCGCCGTTCACGCCCGAGGGGCTGGTGAAGCTCATCAACGAGGTCGGGGCGACCATCTGCTATACGGCGCCCACGTTCTATCGCCAGATGGCGCCGTTCGTGAAGCAGCACGGCATGCCCAGCCTGCGCATCAGCGTAAGTGCCGGCGAGGCGCTGCCCGATGCCACGCGTCAGCTGTGGAAGGACGCCACCGGCATCGAGATGCTCGACGGTATCGGTGGCACCGAGGTGTTCCACATCTACATTTCGGCTGCGGGCGACGACGTGCGCCGCGGCGCGGTCGGCAAGGCAGTGCCGGGTTTCACCGCGAAGGTGGTGGACAACGAAGGCAACGAGGTGCCGCGCGGCACGGTCGGCAAACTCGCGCTGCAGGGCCCAGTGGGCTGCCGCTATCTCGACGATCCGCGCCAGGCCGACTACGTGAAGAACGGCTGGAACTATCCGGGCGATTCGTTCGTGCAGGACGATGACGGCTACTTCTTCTACCAGGCACGCGCCGACGACATGATCATCACGGCCGGCTACAACGTCGGCGGCCCGGAGGTCGAAGATGCGCTGCTCAAGCACCCGGCCGTGGCCGAGTGCGGCGTGATCGGCAAGCCCGATGCCGACCGCGGCATGATCGTGAAGGCGTTCTGCGTCCTCAAGCCCGGCAACGAGGGCGATGCAGCCCTCGTGAAGGCGCTGCAGGACCACGTGAAGGCAACGATCGCGCCGTTCAAATACCCGCGGGAAATCGAGTTCGTGCCGGTGCTGCCGCGCACCGAAACCGGCAAGCTCCAACGATTCAAACTGAGACAACTCAACACAACATCATGATCCACAAACTCCTGCAGCCCGAAGGCTGGCTGCCTCCCAAAGGCTATGCGAACGGCGTTGCCGCGCGCGGCACGACGCTGTTCGTCGGCGGACAGATCGGCTGGAATGCGCAGCAGCAGTTCGAGTCGGACGACTTCATCGAGCAATGCGGCCTGGCGCTGCGCAACATCGCCGAGGTGCTGCGCGCAGGCGGCGCGGGTCCCGAGCACATGGTGCGCATGACCTGGTACGTGACGGACCGCGACGAATACAGCAGCCGGCTCGCCGAACTCGGCCCCGTCTATCGCGATGCGATGGGCCGCAACTTCCCGGCCATGACCTGCGTGCAGGTGGCGGCGCTGGTCGAGCACCGCGCGAAGGTCGAGATCGAGGTGACGGCAGTCATTCCGGACTGACTGACACCGTCCCGAAGCGCTTGCGGTACTCCGCGGGCGTGATGCCGACCTGCCGCTGGAACGCGCGGCGCAGCGTGTCGGCATCGGCGAATCCGCATTCGAACGCCACCTGCTTGGGTGCCGCGTCTCCAGCCTCCAGCAGGCGGCGCGCGGCGGCCACGCGAACGTCTTCCACCCATGCTGCGGGTGTGACTCCGACCTCCTGTCTGAAGAGCCGCGCGAAGTGGCGTTCGCTGAGACCCATGCGCGTCGCGAGATTCGCGATGCTGTGATCCTCGGCAGGGTTGGTGGAGATCCAGCGCTGGACCTCCTGCAGGGCCGAGCGGCCGGTGGGCGCGGCCTCTCCCTTGCGGCTGAACTGCATCTGGCCGCCAGGGCGTTTGAAGAACATCACGAGTTGCGCGGCAACCTTCATGGCGATGTCGCGGCCGAGGTCTTCCTCGACCAATGCGAGCGACAGGTCGAGGCCCGCCGTGACGCCAGCGGCCGTGCGCAGGCGGCCGTCGCGCACGTGGATGGCATCGGTATCGACGGTGACCGAGGGAAAGTCCCGCGCGAGTTGATCGGCAACGGCCCAGTGCGTGGTGACGCGCCGGCCGTTCAAAAGCCCTGCCTGGGCCAGCACGAAGGCACCGCTGCAGACTGAGCCGAAGCGGCGCATCTTGGGTGTCTGCTGCTTCAGCCACGCGGTCACATTGGCATCGGACGCGGCACCGGCAGCGTGCGGAGAGCCCGCGACGAGCAGCGTGTGGATAGGTTCGTCCATTGCATCGCCGATGATTGCATCGGGCATGAGCCGCACTCCCGAGGAACTGCGAACGGGACCTCGCCGACTTGCGATCACCTGCAGCCTGTAGGCCTGCGAACGGGCTTGCTCGTTGGCCTCGGCGAACACGTCGAGCGGGCCGGACACGTCCAGCAACTGGACGCCGGGCATGGCGAGGATGGCGATGGTCTTCGTGGCTTTCATGGATCTGTGGCGCTTTCAGCCGGGCAATGTCTGGATTCGCCGTCTTACGTCGATTGAAGCCACCACAGCCTACTCCTAAAGTTGTCTCAACTTCACAGGAGAAATCCACATGGCTTTGACGACGACGGATGTCGCAGGGGTGCGCATCCCCGACAGCAAGCTTGCACGCGAGATCACGGAGCTGGTCCGGGACACGGCCCCGCCGCTGCTCTTTCACCATTCGAGCCGGGTCTACTACTTCGGAGCGCTCGCCGGCAAGCGCCGCGGGCTGACCTTCGACCCGGAGCTGCTGTACGCCGGCGCGATGTTCCACGACATGGGGCTGGTGAAGAAGCACAGCAGCGCGCACGAGCGCTTCGAAGTCGACGGCGCGAACGTTGCACGCGACTTCTTGCGCGGGCACGGGATCTCGCAGCAGGATGTCGACCTGGTGTGGACTGCGATCGCGCTGCACACGACGCCCGGTATCCCGCAGCACATGCACCCGGTGGTGGCGCTGGTCACGGCTGGTGTCGAGATGGACGTGCTGGGCCTGACCTACGAGGAGTACAGCGAGGCCGAGCGCACGAAGGTCGTGCATGCGCATCCGCGCACCGAACACTTCAAAGAAGACATCATCCAGGCCTTCTACGACGGCATCCGGCACAAGCCGGAGACGACGTTCGGGAACGTCAAGGCGGACGTGATTGCGGACAAGGAGCCGCACTTCCATCGGGGCAACTTCTGCAGCGTGATCCGCTGCTCGGCCTGGCACGGTTAAGACTGAGTGCGCGCGAATTCCGGAAACAAAAAAGCCCTCTTTGCGAGGGCTTTTTCAATTCATTTACCGACCAAAAAAAAAGCCCTTTGAATTTCAAAGGGCCTTTTAAATTGGTTGCGCGAGCAAGATTTGAACTTGCGACCTTTGGGTTATGAGCCCAACGAGCTACCAGGCTGCTCCATCGCGCGGCAAGATGGAATTATAGCTTATTCAGCAGCGTTTTGCTCGGCTGCTTCTTCTTTAATTTCAGGACGGTCGACCAGTTCGACGAGCGCCATCGGAGCGTTGTCGCCCACGCGGAAACCCATCTTCAGGATGCGGGTGTAGCCACCCGGACGCGCGGCGAAGCGCGGGCCGAGTTCGCCGAAGAGCTTGACGACGCTGTCGCGGCTGCGCAGGCGGTCGAAAGCCAGGCGCTTGTTGGCCAGCGTGGGCTTCTTGGCGAGCGTGATCATCGGTTCGATGACGCGGCGCAGTTCCTTGGCCTTGGGGACCGTGGTCTTGATGACTTCGTGCTCGATGAGCGAATTCATCATGTTCTGCAGCATCGCAAGGCGGTGCGAGCTGGTGCGGTTGAGTTTGCGGAGTCCGTGTCCGTGACGCATGGTGCTTTCCTTTACTTTATAAAAACAGGCAGCCGTGTCAGGTACTGCCCGGTGCACTGGCCCTTTTAAGGGGGTCTATTTCAAAAATTCAAATCAACGCTTGTCGAGACCGGCCGGCGGCCAGCTTTCGAGCTTCATACCCAAGGTCAGGCCACGCGAAGCGAGGACTTCCTTGATTTCGTTGAGCGACTTGCGACCCAGGTTCGGGGTCTTGAGCAGCTCGTTTTCGGTGCGCTGGATCAGGTCACCGATGTAGTAGATGTTTTCGGCCTTCAGGCAGTTGGCCGAACGCACGGTGAGCTCGAGCTCGTCGACAGGGCGCAGCAGGATCGGATCGAATTGCTGTGCGCTACGCGGTGCCGGTGCATCGAATGCAGCGAGTTCGCCGCCTTCGAGCTGCGCAAACACGGCGAGCTGTTCAACCAGGATTTTAGCCGATGCGCGCACAGCGTCTTCGGCGGTGATTGCACCGTTGGTTTCGATTTCAACCAGCAGCTTGTCGAGGTCGGTACGCTGTTCGACACGGGCGCTTTCGACCGTGTAGCTCACGCGCTTGACGGGCGAGAACGACGCGTCGAGGACGATACGGCCAATCGACTTGGTCGGCTCGTCGGCATAGCGGCGCATCGTGCCGGGCACGTAGCCGCGACCCTTTTCGACCTTGATCTGCATGTCGAGCTTGCCGCCTTGCGACAGGTGCGCGATCACGTGGTCAGGGTTGATGATCTCGACGTCGTGCGGGGTCTGGATGTCCGACGCCAGGACCGGGCCTTCGCCGTCCTTGCGCAGGCTCAGAGTGACTTCGTCGCGGTTGTGGAGCTTGAACACCACGCCCTTGAGATTCAGCAGGATGTTGACGACATCTTCCTGCACGCCGTCGATCGACGAGTACTCATGCAGAACGCCAGCGATCGTGACTTCGGTGGCCGAGTAGCCGACCATGGACGACAGCAGAACGCGACGCAGCGCGTTGCCGAGCGTGTGGCCGTAGCCGCGCTCGAAAGGTTCGAGCGTGACCTTGGCCTTGTTGGGGGCAAGTTGCTCGACCTGGATGGTCTTGGGTTTCAGCAGGGTGGTTTGCATGCAGACTTCCTCTCAATACCCCCGGCTCGTTACACCGGTAAGGCTGGTGAAGCACCTGATCCGCGACGAAGCGCGGAGCAGGAACGTGAACAACAATATCAATCTCCCGCCAGCGCAAAGACGCGCAAGCGGGTAGAAAAAATCAACGCGAATACAGTTCGACGATCAGCGATTCGTTGATGTCGGCGGCGAATTCGTCGCGATCGGGCACCTTCTTGAACGTGCCTTCGGCCTTGTCGGCATTCACATCAACCCAAGCCGGGATACCGACTTGCTGGGCGAGTTGCAGCGCTTCGACAATGCGGTTTTGCTTCTTCGACTTGTCGCGCACGGCGATCACGTCACCGGTCTTGACCAGGTACGACGGGATGTTGACCGACTGACCATTCACCGTGATCGCCTTGTGCGACACGAGCTGGCGCGCTTCGGCGCGGGTCGAGCCGAAGCCCATGCGGTAGACGACGTTGTCCAGGCGCGATTCGAGGATGAACAGCAGGTTGGCGCCGGTGTTGCCACGGCGACGATCAGCTTCTTCGAAGTAGCGGCGGAATTGCTTCTCGAGCACGCCGTACATGCGCTTGACCTTCTGCTTTTCACGCAGTTGCAGGCCGTAGTCGGAAGTGCGCTGACCCGAGGTGCGACCGTGCTGGCCGGGCTTGGAGTCGAATTTGGCCTTGTCCTGGATCGAACGGCGAGCGCTCTTCAGGAAGAGGTCGGTGCCTTCACGGCGGGAAAGTTTGGCCTTGGGGCCGAGGTAACGTGCCACGATTTTTCCTTTGTGTCATCTGCCGCAGTTGCCTGCGGGAGCCATCGGCGAAACGCGGATGGCGGTGGGCTTAGTTAAAAAACAAATGCGCAGCCGCTATTCAAAGCTGGCTGCGCCTTGCGGACTGACGATCAGATGCGGCGACGCTTCTGGGGACGGCAGCCGTTGTGCGGAACGGGCGTCACGTCGGCAATGGAATTGATCCGGATGCCGAGCGCAGCCAGTGCGCGCACCGACGATTCGCGACCGGGGCCCGGGCCCTTGATCTCGACGTCGAGGTTCTTGATACCTTGTTCGACAGCGGCACGGCCGGCCACTTCGGAAGCCACCTGCGCAGCGAACGGCGTCGACTTGCGCGAGCCCTTGAAGCCCTGGCCACCCGACGAAGCCCACGACAGGGCGTTGCCCTGGCGATCGGTGATCGTGATGATGGTGTTGTTGAACGAAGCGTGCACGTGAGCGATACCGTCCGCGACGTTCTTGCGAACCTTCTTGCGAACGCGCTGTGCGGCGTTGTTTGCAGGTGCTTTAGCCATGCTGTTCTATCCTTATTTCTTCAGGGACTGCGCAGCCTTGCGCGGACCCTTGCGGGTGCGGGCGTTGGTGCGCGTGCGCTGGCCGCGCATCGGCAGGCCGCGACGGTGACGGAAGCCGCGATAGCAGCCGATGTCCATCAAACGCTTGATGTTCATCGTCGTCTCGCGACGCAGATCGCCTTCGATGGTGAACAGAGCGATCTGGTCGCGGATCTTTTCGAGATCGGCGTCGGTCAGATCCTTGATCTTCTTCGAATATTCGATGCCGCTCGCTTCGCAGATCTGACGGGCGCGGGTGCGACCGATGCCGAAGATGGCGGTCAGGCCGATTTCAGCGTGCTTGTGCGGCGGAATGTTGATGCCAGCAATACGTGCCATGTGCGTCCTCTAATACTCTTCAATCAACCCTGGCGCTGCTTGTGGCGCGGGTCGGTGCAAATCACACGCACCACACCTTTACGGCGGATGACCTTGCAATTACGGCAGATGGTTTTGACCGAAGCCGAAACTCTCATTTCATTCTCCTAAAACTGTTTAACGTGGCGGTCTACCGCCCGGACTCAATACTGAAACACAGCCCTACGATGTCTTGAAGTTCGCCTTCTTCAGCAGCGATTCGTACTGCTGGGACATCATGTAGTTTTGCACCTGGGCCATGAAGTCCATCGTGACGACCACGATGATCAGCAGGGAGGTACCACCGAAGTAGAACGGCACGTTGTACTTCAGGATCAGGAACTCGGGCAGCAGGCAGACGAAGGTGATGTACACCGCGCCAGCCAACGTCAGGCGAACCAGAATCTTGTCGATATAGCGAGCGGTCTGGTCACCCGGGCGAATGCCAGGAATGAATGCACCACTCTTCTTCAGGTTGTCAGCCGTTTCCTTGCTGTTGAACACGAGTGCCGTGTAGAAGAAGCAGAAGAAAACGATCGCGGCAGCGTACAGCAGCACGTAGATCGGCTCGCCCGGACGCAGAGCGCCGGCAACGTCCTTGATCCAGCGGAAGCCGCCTTCACCGGTGCTGAACCAGCCAACCACCGTTGCGGGCAGCAGGATGATCGACGAAGCGAAGATCGGCGGGATCACGCCAGCCATGTTCAGCTTCAGGGGCAGGTGCGACGACTGGCCGCCATAGACCTTATTGCCGACCTGGCGCCGCGCATAGTTCACGAGGATCTTGCGCTGGCCACGTTCGACGAACACCACGAAGTAGGTGACCAGCACCACCACCGCGACGATGAAGAGCGCGACGATGACATTCATGGCACCAGTACGCACCAGCTCCAGCAGGCCGCCGATGGCATTGGGCAGACCGGCCGCAATACCTGCAAAGATCAGGATCGAGATGCCGTTGCCCAGGCCGCGTTCAGTGATCTGCTCGCCGAGCCACATCAGGAACATCGAACCTGCCGTCAGGCTCACCATGGCGGTCAGGCGGAAGCCGAAACCGGGCGAGATGACCAGACCAGCCGACGACTCGAGCGCCACCGCGATGCTGAACGACTGGAACAGAGCCAGGCCCAGCGCACCGTAGCGCGTGTACTGCGTGATCTTGCGGCGGCCGGCCTCGCCTTCCTTCTTCAATTGCTCGAAGGTCGGAAGCACGTAGGTCATCAGCTGCATGATGATCGACGCCGAGATGTACGGCATGATCCCCAACGCGAACACGGTGAAGCGCGACAGCGCCCCGCCCGAGAACATGTTGAACAGGCTCAGAATGCCGCCCTGCTGGCCCTGGAACAGCGCCGCCAGCTGGTCCGGGTTGATACCCGGCACAGGAATGTGCGCGCCAATCCGGTAGACCACGAGCGCGAGCAGCAAAAAGACGAGCCGACGGCGGAGGTCGCCGAACTTGCCTGTTTTTGCGATCGTTGCCGCGTTAGTTGCCACGAAGAACTTCTTTCAGTCCGATGGTGATCAGGCGATGCTGCCGCCGGCTGCTTCGATCGCAGCCTTGGCGCCAGCCGTTGCACCCACGCCCGTCAGCTTGACGGCCTTGGTGAGCTCACCGGTCTTGACGATCTTGACGACCTTGGCGAGCTGGCCAACGAGGCCGGCTTGCTTCAGTGCCAGGACGTCCACTTCGGCCAGACCGAGCTGCTCGAGGGCAGTCAGCGTGACTTCGGCGTTGAACTTCAGCAGATGCGACTTGAAACCACGCTTCGGCAGGCGACGCTGCAGCGGCATTTGACCGCCTTCGAAGCCGACCTTGTGGAAACCGCCTGCGCGCGACTTCTGGCCCTTGTGACCGCGACCTGCGGTCTTGCCGATGCCGGAGCCGATACCGCGGCCGACGCGGCGCTTGGCGTGCTTGGCGCCATCCGCCGGCTTGATGCCATTGAGTTCCATATCAGTCTCTCTTACAGAACTTTGACCAGATAACTGATCTTGTTGATCATGCCGCGCACCGCAGGGGTGTCTTGCAGCTCGCTCACGCTATTGAGCTTGCGCAGGCCGAGGCCACGCACGGTCGCGCGATGCGATTCCTTGGTGCCAATCGGGCTCTTGACCAATTGCACCTTGAGGGTTTGTTGTTGCGTCGTCATTTGAATGCTTCTTTCAGGCTTGCGCTCAAGCGAAGATTTCTTCGACGGTCAGGCCACGCTTGGCAGCCACTGCGGACGCGGTCGTCGAATTCTTCAACCCGTCGAGCGTGGCGCGAACCATGTTGTAGGGATTCGACGAACCATGGCTCTTGGCCACGATATCGGTGATGCCCATGACTTCGAACACAGCGCGCATCGGGCCGCCAGCGATGATGCCGGTACCCTTCGGGGCGGGGATCATGACGACCGAAGCGGCGCCATGGTGACCCGTCACGCGGTGATGCAGCGTGCCGTTCTTGATCGAGATCTTGGCCAGGTTGCGACGGGCTTCTTCCATTGCCTTCTGCACAGCGGCAGGCACTTCCTTCGACTTGCCCTTGCCCATGCCGACGCGACCTTCGCCGTCGCCCACCACGGTGAGTGCTGCGAAACCGAGGATACGACCACCCTTCACCACCTTGGTGACGCGGTTGATCGCGATCATCTTCTCGCGCAAACCGTCTTCAGGGCCTTCGTTCTGCGTTCTTGCTTGAATCTTTGCCATTTTGAATCTCGTGTCCGGTTAGAACTGCAGACCGGCTTCGCGAGCCGCCTCGGCCAGCGCCTTGACGCGGCCGTGGTATGCGAAACCTGCGCGGTCGAAGGCGACCTTCTCGACGCCGGCAGCCTTCGCCTTTTCAGCGATGCGCTTGCCGACGGCGGTGGCAGCAGCGGCATTGCCGCCCTTGCCCGAACCGCCGAGCGAGGTACGCACTTCGGCTTCTGCCGTCGATGCGGTTGCAATCACCTTGGTACCGTCGTCGGAGATGACGGTCGCGTAGATGTGCAGGTTGGTGCGGTTCACCGTCAGACGGGCCACGCCCTGCGTCGCGATGCGAATGCGGGTCTGGCGCGAGCGGCGAAGACGCTGTGCTTTTTTGGTCAACATCATTTTGCTGCCCCTTACTTCTTCTTGGTCTCTTTGATCACGATCTTCTCGTCCGAATAACGGATGCCCTTGCCCTTGTAAGGCTCAGGCGGACGAACAGCGCGGATCTCAGCGGCGATTTGACCAACGCGCTGACGGTCAGCACCCTTGATCACGATTTCGGTCGGGGTCGCGGTGGCCACCGTGATGCCTTGGGGCATATCGATGTTGACCGGGTGCGAATAACCAACCTGCAGGTTCAACTTGTTGTTGGAAGCTGCGGCCTTGTAGCCGACGCCGACCAGGTTGAGCTTCTTCTCGAAGCCCTTGGTCACGCCAACCACCATGTTGTTCACCAGCTGACGAATCGTGCCGCTCATCGCGTTCGCTTCACGCGACTCGTTGGCGGGTTCGAAGCTCAGCTTGCCGTCATTGCTGGCGACCTTCACCAGCGCGTTGCGCGCGAGGCTGAGCGTGCCGCCCGTGCCCTTGACGCTGATCTGGTCTTCCTTGATCGACACATCCACGCCTGCGGGGATGGTGATCGGCATTTTTCCTACTCGGGACATTTCAGTAACTCCTCGATGTCTCGGTTAGGCGACGTAGCACAGAACTTCGCCGCCGACACCGGTGGCGCGAGCCTTGCGGTCGGTCATCACGCCCTTGGGGGTCGTGACGATCGCAACGCCGAGGCCGTTCTGAACCTGCGGAATGGAAGCACTGGCCTTGTAGACGCGCAGGCCGGGGCGGCTCACACGCTCAATGCGCTCGATGACCGGACGGCCAGCGTAGTACTTCAGCGAAATTTCAAGCTCGCTCTTGCCAGCTTCGGTCTTGACCTGGAAGCCGTCGATGTAGCCCTCGTCCTTCAGGACTTGTGCGATCGCGATCTTCACCTTGGAAGACGGGACCGACACGGTGGGCTTCGCCACCATCTGCGCGTTACGGATACGCGTCAGCAGGTCGGCAATGGGATCACTCATGCTCATGTTGTTTGCTCCTGCCTGGCTTACCAGCTGGCCTTGGTGACACCGGGGATGTCGCCAGCGAAAGCCAGTTCACGGATCTTGGCGCGGGCCAGACCGAATTGACGGAAGGTGCCACGCGGGCGACCAGTGATTTCGCAACGGTTGCGCTGACGCGTGGGGTTCGCGTTGCGCGGGAGCTTTTGCAGGCCCAGGCGGGCTGCAGCGCGCTCTTCGTCGCTCTTCTTCACGTCGTTGGAGATTGCCTTCAGTTCCGCGTGCTTCGCAGCGAACTTGGCAACCAGCTTGTCGCGCTTGAGTTCGCGCTGGATCAAAGATGCTTTAGCCACAGATCACCTCAGTTCTTGAACGGGAAACGGAAACCAGCGAGAAGCGCCTTGGCTTCTTCGTCGGTCTTGGCCGTCGTCGTGATGCTGATATTGAGACCGCGCAGGGCATCGACCTTGTCGTACTCGATCTCAGGGAAAATGATCTGTTCCTTGACGCCGATGTTGTAGTTGCCACGGCCGTCGAACGCACGGCCGGAAATGCCGCGGAAGTCGCGAACACGCGGCAGCGCGATGGTCACGAAACGGTCCAGGAACTCATACATCTGCACGCCACGCAGCGTGACCATGCAGCCGATCGGCTGGTTTTCGCGGATCTTGAAACCGGCGATAGCCTTCTTCGACTTGGTGACCACGGGCTTCTGGCCAGCGATCTTGGTCAGGTCGGCGACAGCGTTGTCGAGAACCTTCTTGTCGGCGACTGCTTCACCCACACCCATGTTCAGGGTGATCTTGGTGAGGCGCGGAACCTGCATCGGCGACTTGTAGCCGAACTTTTCCGTCAGGTCTTTCGCGATCTTTTCGCGATAGTGTTGTTGGAGACGTGCCATGTGAGTACCTCTTAGGCGATCTTGATTTCGTCGCCGCTGGACTTGAAGACGCGAACAGCCACGCGCTTGCCGTCAGCACCCTGGGTGATCTTGATGCCCACGCGATCGGCCTTGCCGGTCGCAGCATTGAAGATCGCCACGTTGGATTGGTGAATGGGCATGGACTTCTCGACGATGCCACCGGTCGTACCCTTGAGCGGGTTCGGCTTGGTGTGCTTCTTGACGACGTTGATGCCTTCGACGAGCACGTGCGAATCGTCCTTGCGGAGCGACACGGTGCCGCGCTTACCCTTGTCACGACCGGCCAACACGATGACCTGGTCGCCTTTGCGAATCTTGTTCATGGCGTTGTTGTCCTTACAGAACTTCAGGTGCCAGCGACACGATCTTCATGAACTTCTCGGTGCGCAGTTCGCGCGTGACCGGTCCGAAGATGCGGGTGCCGATGGGCTCCAGCTTGGCGTTGAGCAACACTGCTGCGTTGCCGTCGAACTTGACGAGCGAGCCGTCGGCGCGACGGATGCCCTTGGCGGTGCGGACCACCACTGCACTATAGATCTCGCCCTTTTTGACGCGACCACGCGGAGCGGCTTCCTTGATGCTGACCTTGATGACGTCGCCCACGCTGGCATAACGCCGCTTGGAGCCACCGAGCACCTTGATACACAGGACGGATTTCGCGCCTGTGTTGTCGGCCACTTCGAGCCGGGATTCAGTTTGGATCATTTCTTGATATTCCCAACTTGTACCGATGTGCATCCAGGAGGGAGGCACCGCGGTCAGTCTTGGGCCCGTCGTCCATGCCTCGAACCACTCGAGACACTTCCGCTTTGGGCTGAAAGCTTCGCCTTTTAGAAGCGAAGCCCGCGATTGTTGCACGCACTAATGCCGATGTCAACAACCCCATTACACCATCTCGCGCTGCCACTAGACTCCGGGGCGTGCGCCAGCCCCTGAAATCCTCGTTTTCGCCCTCATTGCTCCAGCGACGTCACCTGCTGGCGGGCGGAGCCGCCCTGGCAGCGCTGGGCCTGGCTGGCTGCAAGAGCGCGACTCCGAATCCGGACCCTGGCCGGCTGCGCCGCATTGGCGAGGCGCGCTGGCCGCACCGCCTTCATATAGAAGGTACCGTGGTCGGCGGCCTCTCCGGCATCGACTACGACCCGATCCGAGGTGAGTACCTGCTCATCAGCGATGACCGGTCAGACCTGGCGCCCGCACGCTACTACATCGCCCGCTGGCCCCATCCGCAAGCCGAGCAACAGCCCGAGCCGGCAGGCGTGGTGCAGCTGCAACGCCCTGGCGGCGGGCCTTGGCCGAACCGGCGCCACGCGGTCGACGGGCTTCCCGTGCCCGACCCCGAAGCCCTGCGGCTGCGCCCCACGACCAACACCTTGCTCTGGACCAGCGAAGGCGACATCGCCCGCGGCTTCGGCCCTGCGCTGTACGAATCGGCCCGCGACGGCCGCTTCCTGCGCGAATTCCCGATGCCGGCAATGTTCCAGCCCGACCCGGCCCAGCGCCGCGGCCCGCGCGACAACCTGGCCTTCGAAGGCGTCACCCTCACCCCCGACGGCCGTTTCGCCTGGCTGGCGATGGAAAACGCCCTGATCCAGGACGGTCCCGAGCCCACCACCAGCGCGCCCGGCGGCCCCTGCCGCTTTAGCCGGATCGACCTGGAAACCGGCCAGGCCGACCGCCAGATCGCCTACATACCCGACGCCATCCCGCTGCGCCCGCTGATTCCCGGCAGCTACGCCGACAACGGCGTAAGCGAGATCCTGATGCTCGACGCCGACCGCATGCTGGTGCTGGAGCGCGCCTACGCCACCGGCGCCGGCAACTCGCTGCGCCTCTACGAAATCGACACCCGCGCCGCCAGCGACGTGCTTGCGGTCGACACGCTGGCATCTGGCAACCACCGGCCGGCGGCCAAGACGCTGGTGGCCGACTTCGCCGCGCTCGGCCTGTCCCGCCTCGACAACACCGAAGGCATGTGCTGGGGGCCACCCCTGCCGAACGGCAAGCGCATGCTGGTGGTCGTGAGCGACGACAATTTCAATCCGCTTCAAATCACCCAGTTCGCAGCCTTCGAATACGCCGACCGACCATGACCATCGCCGTGACCTTCCTGCCCCGCACCGGCCCCGCGCCGCTGCCCCCCGTCGCCTTCATCGGAGGCGGCAACATGGCCAGCGCCATCATCGGCGGGCTGATCCAGCAAGGCACCCCGGCGGATGCGTTCGAGGTGGTCGAGCCCTTCGAGGAGGCCCGCACGAAGCTGGCCCAGTCCTTCGGCATCGTCGCGAAGGCCGAGGCGGGCGAGGCCTTGTCGCGCTGCGGCGTGGTGGTGTGGGCGGTCAAGCCCCAGACCTTTGCCGAAGCCGCCCGCGCGGTGCGCGACTTTGCCGAAGACGCCCTGCACCTGAGCGTGGCCGCGGGCATTCCGTCCGGCAGCATCGCCCGCTGGCTGGGCACGGAACGCGTGGTGCGCGCCATGCCCAACACGCCCGCGCTGGTGGGCAAGGGCATGACGGGCCTTTTCGCCCGCCCCGGCGTCGAGAGCACCGACCGCTCGACGGTCGCGAAGTTGCTGGCGCCCACCGGTGAACTGATCTGGGTCGATGCCGAACCGGCGCTCGACGCCGTGACCGCCATGTCCGGCTCGGGCCCGGCGTACGTGTTCTATTTCATCGAGGCGATGACCGAAGCCGGCGTCGAGATGGGCCTCACGCCCGACCAGGCGCAGCGGCTGGCCATCGGCACCTTCACTGGCGCCTCGGCACTGGCGCACAGTGCAACCGAGCCACCATCGGTGCTGCGCGAACGCGTGACCTCCAAGGGCGGCACGACCTACGCGGCCATCACCTCGCTGCAGGCTGCCGACGTGAAGGCGCAATTCAAGACCGCGATCCGTGCAGCACAGAAGCGCGCCGCCGAGCTGGGCGAGGAATTCGGCCGCGACTGATTTCAGGCCTCGGGCAGCGCGCGCGGCCCGAGGAAGAACAGCCATTCGGCGGCCAGCGTGACCGTGCCGTCCTCCAGCTCGAGCCAGACTTCTTCCTTCAGCAGAAAGCTGTTGCCGGGCTTGGGCGTCACTTCCGCGATGCGCACCCTTGCCCTGAAGCGCGCGCCCACCGGCATCGGCCGCACGAAGCGCAGACGGTCGAAGCCGTAGTTGAGCGCATGGTTCGAATCGAAGGGCAGCAGCGTACGCATGGCTTCGGCGGTCAGCCGGATCAGGTGCGAGACCTGGAAGAAGCCCTGCACGATGGTGCCGCCGTAGCCCGCCTCACGCGCCGCGCGCTCGGGGTCGAGGTGAATCCACTCGCCCTCGCCGTCGCCCGACAGCTCCGAGTAGCGATCGACCATCTCCTGCGTGATGCGGTGCCATTCGGAGAAGCCCTCCTGGCCGATCTTCTGCTTCAGTCGTTCCAGCATGCGCTCTCTCAGCGAACGGCGTAGCCGGCCACGACGCCGGCAAACACCGTGAAGCCCAACCAGTGGTTCAGGCGGAAGGCCTTGAAGCAGCCTTCGCGTGTGCGGTCGCGAATCAACCGCCAGTGCCACAGCGCCTGCGCCACGGCCACGGCAATGCCCACGTAGAACAGCACGCCCAGCGAACGGCTCGCTCCAGCCCAAGTCCAGACCGCGAGAAAGATCGCGTAGCTCGCCATCACTGCCGCCACGTCGAAGCGGCCGAAGGTGATGGCCGAAGTCTTCATGCCGATCTTGAGGTCGTCGTCGCGATCGACCATCGCGTACTCGGTGTCGTAGGCCAGCACCCAGAACAGATTGCCTGCGAGCAGCCACGCGGCAAAGACCGGCACGGTCGACTGCACCGCCGCAAAGGCCATCGGAATGCCGAAGCTGAAGGCGATGCCCAGCACCGCCTGCGGGACCGAGACAAAACGCTTCGCAAACGGATAGATCAGCGTGATGGCCAGCGCCGCGAACGACCACAGCACCGTCGTGCGGTTGGTCGTGAGCACCAGGCCGAAGGCCGCCAGTGCCAGCACCACGCCCAGCCCAAGCGCTTCCCTGACCGACATCGCGCCGCTGGTGACGGGCCGTTGCGCCGTGCGCTTCACATGACGGTCGAAGTCGCGGTCGGCCACGTCGTTGACGCAGCAGCCCGCGCTGCGCATAAGGAAGGTGCCGAGCGTGAACACGATCAGCAAATGCCAGCCCGGCCAGCCGCCCGCCGCGAACCAGAGCGCGCCAAGAGTGGGCCACAGCAGCAGCAGCCAGCCCGCCGGACGGTTCCAGCGGATCAGGTCGAGGTACAACGCAAAACGCCCGCGAGGAGGCGCGGGCGCAGTGACGGGGGGAGCGGATTCAGTCTTCAAGGAGCGAACGCAGCATCCAGGCCGTTTGATCGTGCACCGTGCAGCGCGCGGTCAGCATGTCAGCCGTCGGGTCGTCGCCGGCTTCTTCGGCGACCGGAATGAATTCGCGCGCGATGCGCGACACGGTTTCGTGGCCCTTCACCAGGATGCGCACCATCTCCATTGCCTTGGGCGGGGTCTGCGGCACGTCGGGCACGGTGGCGATCTTGCTGAACTCGGCGTACGAGCCCGGCGCGTAGTGGCCGAGGGCGCGGATGCGCTCGGCCAGTACGTCGGTGGCGCCCCACAGCTCGGTGTACTGGCCCATGAACATCGCATGCAGCGAATTGAAATGCGGGCCCGTCACGTTCCAGTGGAAGTTGTGCGTGGTGAGGTAGAGCGTGTAGGTGTCGGCCAGCACGCGGCTCAGGCCTTCGGCGATGGCGGCGCGGTCCTGGCGCTCGATGCCGATGTTGATGATCGGCGCATTGCGGCTGCCCGACTCCTGCGCGACCACCGCGCCGCCCTTCTTGGGCACCTTGCCGGCAGAGGAAGTAGACGATGATTTCTTCGAGGCTTTGGCCATGGCGGAAGGTCTTTCTTCAATTTGGAGGGGAGAACACCTGGATTCTGAAAGCCGGCAAGCAGCTTCGCAACAGCGTGACTCTATCCCAGCGATCTACGACAGGCGCTTGACGCCCGGCAGCTCGCACGCATAGATCGCGTTGCGCAGCGCCGCAATCGCCTCGTAGCGTGTGAAGGTGCGCCGCCATGCGAGCACCACGCGGCGCGTTGGCGGGTCGCGGTCGTGCGCATCGCGCACCGGCAGGTAGCGCACCATCTGCTCGGGCTCCTTGCGGCCCTTGACCTTGGGCTTGATCGCCTCGGCCGGCACCGACAGGCGCGGCACCAGCGTCACGCCCATGCCCGAGGCCACCATGTGCTTGATGGTTTCGAGCGACGAGCCTTCGAAGCTCTTGCGGATGCCTTCGGCATTGCTGGAGAAACGCGCGAACTCCGGGCACACTTCCAGCACGTGGTCGCGGAAGCAGTGGCCGGTGCCCAGCAGCAGCATGGTTTCGCTCTGCAGCTCTTCGGAGGTGATCGATTCGCGGTCGGCGAACTTGTGCTTGTTGGGCAGCGCCGCCATGAAGGGCTCGTCGTACAGCGGCGCCATCGCGAGGCCGGTGTCGGGAAAGGGCTCGGCCATGATGGCACAGTCGATCTCGCCGGCGCGCAGCATCTCGAGCAGCTTGGCGGTGAAGTTCTCCTGCAGCACCAGTGGCATCTGCGGCGTGCGCGCGATCACCTGGCGCACGAGGTCGGGCAGCAGGTACGGCCCGATGGTGTAGATCACGCCCAGGTTCAGCGGGCCTGCCAGCGGATCTTTGCCGCGCTTGGCAATTTCCTTGATGCTGGCCGCCTGGTCGAGCACGCTCTGCGCCTGCTGCACGATCTGCTCGCCCAGCGGCGTGACGGTCACTTCGCCGGCGCTGCGCTCGAAGAGCTTGACTTCGAGTTCGTCCTCGAGCTTCTTGATAGCGACCGAGAGGGTCGGCTGTGAAACGTAGCAGGCCTCGGCCGCCTTGCCGAAGTGCCGTTCGCGGGCTACTGCGACGATGTATTTGAGTTCGGTGAGAGTCATAGCTTGCGTCAATTATGCGCAAGGGTGTGTGACCGGGCGGGCTTGGGGTCTTAAAGGCTCCTAACAGAGTGTCAAATGGGTCACTTCTGGATGGAAATCAACAGTCAGGGCTTCGAAAGTCCCCAACCCAGCAAGTGCTCGCGATACCGGTGGTTCGAAGTAGTAGAGCCGCCTGCAAAGCTGGTGGGATTGCTTTCCGGAAACGTACTCCTTGGAGAAGATCACCTCACGCACCCTCATCGGACAGCCTGGAGCTGGGGCTCAGGTCGAATCGAAACAGATGCTCAGATTGAACCGGAACAGGTGCCCAGATCGGACCGGAATACGCATCGCAGTATTCCAGCGAACCCGATCTGCAAGGGCGCTTGGACGATTTGCGCCTCTACAGCGGCGCGCTCGGCGCGACGGAGATTGCTGCGCTGGCGAAGGCCTGAGGCAAGCACCTTGGAACAATGCGCGTGGAGATTTCATCAAACCACAGCATCCCCAAAAAACCTCGGCTTACTTGATACCGCAGGCGGCAGTCTCGGTCGCAATGCATAGCTCATTCAACGAAAGAGCAGCCCGAGCGGGCTGCAGGCTTTTCACTCGGCGGTCTTGCCTCCTGCAGCGTATCCGCCAAGAAACACCTGCACGGCGTGCCGCGTCGCCTCACGAAGTTCCTTGCGGGTCAACGGCCCCTGGATGCCAAACAGGCTCGGCTTGACGGTCTGCGAATCGAGAAGGCTCATCAGATCGTGTGCCGCCAAGACAGGGTCGGCCGGCCGCAGCCGGCCCTTGTGCATCTGCTGGGCCAGGAAGTCTGCCATCGCGGTCACGCCCTTCTTGGGCCCGCCCTCGTAGAAAAGCCGCCCGATGTCGCTGCGGCCGGATTCGGCGATCACCGCCCTGTGCGCCTGGATGACCTCTTGCGAGCACACCACGGCCAGGACCTTCTCGCCGAAGCGCTGTAGCACCTGCGCAAGGTCGTCCTCGCCCTCCTGCGCCAGCGCCGTGAAGATGGGGCCGAAGTGTTTGCTTGCAGAGGCGTGGATCACGGCAACGAACAACTCCTCCTTGGAGCTGAAATAGCCGTAGAGCGTTGCCCTGGAGCCGCCCACGCGCGCGGCGATCTCCACGATGGAGGCCCCCTTGAACCCCAGTTCCCTGAAGACTTCCGATGCCACCTGGACGATGGCATCGCGCTTTGCTTCGGTCTTTACTCGCATCTGCGGGCGTCCTTATTTTTATACAACTCTGACTGTTTTAATTGAAAATTCACTATGACTGAAATTCATTTCGGTACATTACTGTATATTTAATCGCCGTTGTCGCGTTCCTGGCCGCTGCCAGCTTGGATGCGGTGTCACCTGTGCACGAGATGGGCGTTCGGGCCAGGTTAATGTGAAATCAATCGCCGCCACGAAGGTGCCAGGCACGTCGCACTCCGCAAGAAGGGGTCGCGCGGTGACCACCTTGGCCAGGTGGTGCCAGCGTAGGCGGCCGCACCTACTGGGTTTGCCAGAGTCGAGGATCTACGCCTCGACTTCGGGCTGCAGCGCCTTTCTTCTTCAACTGCCGCGCTCTTTCCGCGCGTGTGCTGGCTTTGCCTGGTTCTTGCCGCCATCGCCGAAGACCGCCTGCAGGATGATTTCCGTGGTTTCCCAGAAATGCGCATGCAGCAGTTGCACCGCCTTGTCGGGCTGTCGGGAAATGGCTGCGTCCATCATTTCGCGGTGTTCGGCGATCGGGTCGCGTTTCTGCCGCGAGGTGTAGCGTTCGGCCAGATTGCGGTAGCGCTCGGACTGGTCGTAGAGCAGGCGGCACAGGCGCAGTGTCCATTGCGATGAGCAGCCTGCAACCAAGGCTTCGTGGAACTGTCGATGCGCCGCCGCCCATGGGGCATGCAGCTCGGGTGAGGAGGGCACGGGCGTCTTCGACAGCCGGTGAAAGGCGGACAGGATGCCGGACTCCCATTCCAGATCGCCGTCCGCGATCGCGCCGTGCAGTGCGAGTGATTCCACCTCGATGCGGGTGCGCGTGAGGTCTGTCAGCTCCTCGCGCGACACGCTGGCGACGCAGAAGCCCCGCTGGTCTTGCACCTCGACAAGGCCATCGGTCACGAGGCGGGACAGGGCCTCGCGGATGGCCGTGGGGCCGATGCCATAACGCTCGGACAGCGCCTGGATGCGCAACCGCATCTCGGGTCGCAACTGGCCTCCGAGGATATCGGCGCGCAGGCGCTCGAAGGCCTGGGTTGCCAGGCTCTTGGCACTGGGAGCGGGGGTGACGAATTCCATTCGTTTTGTCGACGCCGCGCTTCAGAAGAAGCGCTCCTCCATCGTAATGAACGAATGATCGTTGAAACAAGGCTTGGCGTCCATCTTTCAAAATAATGGTTATTCCTATGTTTTATCGATAATTTTGGATTTAATCTTCTGGCAGTCGAGCAGCGCGACTCGGTGCAAAAGCGCCTGCCTGTTTCGTCGCTTCCCCAAGGAGTTTTCACCCATGATTGCTGTGCAGGACATCGCCTTTGTCCGGTACCAGGTTCCGGATCTGGACAAGATGGAATGCTTTCTCAACGAGTTCGGTCTGCAACTCGCCGCTCGCACGTCCACCGCCCTGTACATGCGGGCGGCTGGCTCGGCCCACCATGTGCATGTGAGCGAACTTGGCGCCGAGAACGCGAGCGTCGGCTTCGGGCTGCGCGCCGGCAGCGCGAGCGATCTCGCGCGCCTGGCCGAGAAGCTGGGCGTTGCAGTCGAAGACAACCCCGAGCCGGGCGGCGGCCAGCGGGTGCGCATCACCGATCCCGCCGGTTTTCTGGTCGATGTGATCCATGGGCAGGCACAGCACCCGCCGCTGCCCACGCGCGCGCCGATCACGATGAACTCGCCGGGCGAGCGCCGCCGACTCGGCAAGGCGATACGCCTGAAGCCCGGCCCCTGCTCGGTGATGCGGCTGGGTCATCTGGTCCTGCTGGTGCCCGACTTTGCCAAGACCCTGGCCTTCTACCGCGATGTGCTGGGCCTGCGCGTGTCCGACACGTACTGGGCGGGCCAGGAGGGCAACGTCATTGCCGCCTTCATGCATTGCGGGCTCGGCGAGCAGTGGACCGACCACCACACCGTGGCACTGATCGCTTCACCCGATGGCCCCGCGCGCTTCGATCACAGCGCCTTCGAGGTGCTGGACCTGGACGATGTGGTCCTGGGCGGCGAGCACCTCAAGGCTGGCGGCTGGCAGCACTCATGGGGCGTCGGGCGCCATGTGCAAGGCAGCCAGATCTTCGACTACTGGCGCGATCCCTTCGGCAACAAGGTCGAGCATTGGACCGACGGCGACCTGGTCAACGACCACACACCCGTGGGCACTGCGCAGATCAACAACGACGAGCTGCGGCAATGGGCGCCGGCCTTGTCCCCGGAATTTTTCGCCTGAGCCTCCTTCACCACCTGAGCCGCAACTCCAGCAGCACGCCATGAAACTCGCCCGTTACACCTTCGACAACCGCACCGGCATCGGTGCCGTCCTCGACGATCGCATCGTCCCGCTCGCCACGTTGGACCCCGCCGCGCCGGCAAGCATCCGCCAGATCCTGGCGGCCGGCCCTGCGCTGATCCAGCGGCTGAGCGAGGCGCTGGTGCGCCAGCAGCACGTCGGCATTGCGCTGGTCGACGTCAAGCTCGAGGCGCCGATTCCCGATGCGCAGAAGTACATGGCCATCGGCATGAACTACCACGACCATGCGCAGGAGGCCGCGCGCGCCGGCGTGCCGGTGCCCAAGAACCAGCTCTGGTTCAACAAGCAGGTCAGCTGCATCACCGGTCCCTTCGATCCGATCTTCAAGCCGCGCGTCTCCGAGCAGATGGACTACGAGGCGGAAATGGGCGTCGTCATCGGCAAGCGCTGCCGCTATGTGAGCGTGGAAGATGCGCCCAGCGTGGTCGGCGGTTACTTCGTCTGCAACGACGTGACGGCGCGCGACTGGCAGTTCAAGAGCCCCACCTTCACCCTCGGCAAGTCCTTCGACAGCCACGGACCGATCGGCCCGTGGATCACGACGGCCGATGAGATCGCCGATCCGCATGCCCTGCAGATGACGCTGTGGGTCAACGGCGAGCAGCGACAGAGTTCGAGCACCGGCGGGATGATCTACAACATCTGGCAGCAGATCCACGAGCTGTCGCAGGTGATGACCCTGGAGCCGGGCGACCTCATCGCCACCGGCACCTGCGCCAACGTCGGCATTGCGCTGGGCAAGTTCCTGCAGCCGGGCGATGTGGTCAAGGTGGCCATCGAGGGACTCGGCCATATCGAGAACCGCGTGCTGCCCGAGCCGGACTTCGCCTGAAAAAAGCGACCGACCGCAACGGCCATCGCCGAACCCCTACCGATTGGAGCCTGCCATGCCCCTGGCGAGTGAGCTGTTCGTGCCACGCACCGTGCCACTGGAGGTCGCGCAGCGCCTGAACGGTGCGATCGGTCAGGCCGTGCAGGACACGGAGTTTCGCCGACAGATCGCGTCGGGCGGCTCAGTGCCCGGCAGGCCAATGACGCTGGACGAAGCCGAGCGCATGTTGACCGAGCAGACGGCCCGCTACCGGCGCCTGGCCCAGGTGGTCAGGTTGGTGGCGCAATGAATTTCCCCTTTTTCATCCAAGGAATGACTCATGTTTGATGTTCAACTGCTGATCGGCGGCCAGTCCCGCGCGGCGACCGGCGGCGCCTCCTTCGAGCGGCGCAACCCGATATCGGAGCAAGTCGTCTCGCGCGCCGCCGCCGCCACCGTGGCGGATGCGACGGCCGCCGTCGAGGCCGCCGCCGCTGCCTTCCCCGCTTGGGCCGCCATGGGCCCGAGCGAACGCCGTGGGCTGCTGCTGAAGGCGGCTGCGGTGCTGCAAGCCAAGACGCCCCAGTTCATCGAGGCGATGTCCGCCGAGACCGGCGCCACCGGCCTGTGGGGCGGCTTCAATGCGCAGCTGGCCGTGGGCATGCTGCAGGAGGCCGCGGCGCTGACCTCGCAGATCAGCGGCGAGGTCATCCCTTCGGATGTGCCCGGAAGCCTGGCCCTCGCGGTGCGGCAGCCGGCCGGCGTGGTGCTGGGCATGGCCCCCTGGAACGCGCCGGTGATCCTGGGCGTGCGCGCGATCGCCACCCCGCTGGCCTGCGGCAATACGGTGGTGCTGAAAGGCTCGGAGCTGTGCCCACGCACCCACCAGCTGATCATCGAGGTGTTGCAGGAAGCTGGCCTGCCCGACGGTGTCGTGAACTTCGTGACGAATGCGCCCGCCGATGCGGGCGCGGTGGTGGAGGCGATGATTGCCCACCCGGCCGTGCGTCGCGTGAACTTCACCGGCTCGACCCGCGTCGGCCGCATCATCGCGCAGCTGTGCGCGACGCATCTCAAGCCGGTCGTGCTCGAGCTGGGCGGCAAGGCGCCGCTGCTGGTGCTGGATGATGCCGACCTGGACGCCGCAGTCAGCGGCACCGCGTTCGGGGCCTTCGCGAATTCGGGCCAGATCTGCATGTCGACCGAACGCATCATCGTCGACGCCAAGGTGGCAGACGAGTTCGTGGCCAAGCTGGCCGTCAAGGCGAAATCCCTGCCGCACGGCGATCCGCGTGGACCGGCGCCGGTGGTGCTGGGCTCGGTGGTCGACATGAACGCCGTGGCGCGCTGCAACGACCTGATCGACGACGCGCTGGCCAAGGGCGCGACCCTGGTCTGCGGCGGCAAGGCCAGCGACACCTTGTTCCCCGCCACCTTACTCGACCATGTGACACCGGCGATGAAGATCTATGGCGAGGAATCGTTCGGCCCGGTCAAGGCCATCGTGCGCGTCGACGGCGTCGAGGCGGCCATCGCCTGCGCCAACGACAACGAGTACGGCCTCGCATCGGCCGTCTTCGGCCGCGACACCGCGCGCGCACTGGAGGTCGCCAAGCGCATCGAGTCCGGCATCTGCCACATCAACGGACCGACGGTGCATGACGAGGCCCAGATGCCGTTTGGCGGCGTCAAGGCCAGCGGCGTCGGCCGCTTCGGCGGCCGCGCCGGCGTGCATGAATTCACCGAACTGCGTTGGCTGACCGTGCAGACGACAACGCGCCACTACCCGTTCTGAATACCAGGAGCCCTCATGACGTTCGAATTCAAATCCAATGTGCGCTATCGCATGCCCGTGGTCTTCGGCCCGGCGCCAGGTCCGCGGCAAAAAACGGATGGCACGCCCTGGACCGCCGAGGAAAGCGGCACCGCCAACGTGCAATGGGCGACCATCGCCTACCGTTCGGACCGTGCCAGGCTGGAGGCACTGCTGCCTGCGGGCTTCCAGCTGACAGCACCGGAAGTTCACGTCACGCTGGGCTTCTTTCGCGATCTGTACTGGCTCGCCGGCCGCGGCTACGGCATCGTCAATGTCGAAGTGCCGGTCACCTATGACGGCAAGGACCAGCGCATCGAAGGTGCGCTGTGCCTGGTGCTTTGGGAAGGCCGCCCCGACGCGATCACGACGGGCCGCGAGGAACTGGGCTTTCCGAAGCTCTTTGCCGACATCCCCGATGTCCGCCTGCGGCCCGAGACGGGCAGGCTGTCCGGCCAGGCCTCCTGGTTCGATCACACGTTCTTCGAGCTGGAAATGCATGGCCTGGAAGAGGTGGAAGTGCAGGAGAAGCGTCTGCTCGGTCCCAAGGGCGGGCCGATCTTCTACAAGTACATGCCGCGCACCGGGCCGTTCGGCTCCGGCGGCAGCGACGTGTCCTACGTGACCTGCTCCCATCCTCGAGCTGGCGAGGAAAGCAGCGCCCAGACCATCAGGTTCGGCGATGCCACGTATCGCAAGTGGCGCGCCACCGGTGGCTCGGTCCAATGGAACCCGGCCAGCTTCGAGCAACTGCCCACCACCCACCACGTGGTCAACGGCGTCGCCGGGCTGCCGATCCTCGAGTACCTGAGCGCCGAGATGATCGAGTTCAGCGCACCGGGCGTGGCGGTCGCCACCAACGGCCTGCGCGTGCTGGAACCGGCCTGAGCGGCCGGGGGCGCTTTCCTGTCTTTGCCTGATCGGATGGTGTGACATGACAGTATCGATTCGCAGAAGAGACCTGATGATCGGCGCGGCGACATGGGCCTCGTTGCCGCGCCTGGCCGGCGCGCAGCCTGGCGGGACCATCAGCTTCATCGTGCCCCAGCCGGCCGGCAACCCCACCGACGCACAGGCGCGCAAGATGCAGCCGGCGATGCAGAAAGAACTGGGCGCCACGCTGATCGTCGAGAACCTGCCGGGGGCGGGTGGATCGCTGGGCGTGCGCCGGCTGCTGACCGCGGCGCCGGAGACGTCGCCCTTGCTGATTGCCTCCCAGACGGAACCCATCCTCACGCCGCTGGCGATGCTCGGTGCGCGCTACAAGCCCGAAGACCTGCGCATGGTCGGGCTGGTCGGCACCACACCCTATGTACTGGTCGGCCGGCCAGGTCTGCCGGCGGCAAGCCTGAGCGAACTGCTGGCCCTGGCACGTCAGCCGGCGGGCAAGGAGCTGACCCTGGGGCATATCGGCTACGGTTCGCTGATCCATCTGATGGGCGAGCGGTGGGCGCGCAAGAGTGCCGTGACCATCACGCCAGTGCCCTACAAAGGGCTGCCGCCGATGCTGCAGGACCTGATGGGCGATCAGATCGATCTGAGCTTCCTGCCCTTGGGCGGCAATATTCCCAGCCTGATCGAGATGGGCAAGGTCAAGGCCTACGGCCTGACCGCCGCGGCGGCCTCGCCCCGGTTGCCCCGCGTGCCGACGCTGGAACAGGGCGACAAGCGCCTGGCAGATTTCGTCTACAGCGCCTGGGCTGCGGTGTTCGTGGCGCGCGCGCTGCCGGACGCCCCGACGCGCCGGCTGCATGCGGCCGTGGCGTCCGCGCTGCGCGACCCCGAGGTCGTCGGCTATTCGCAGAGCAATGGCGTCGAGGTCGCCGAACCGATGTCGCTGGAACAGCTGGGACATTTCTACGCGAACCAGGCCCGCCTGTATCAGGCCATGGCGCGCGAATTGGACCTGCAGCCGCAATGAGCGCAGGCCAGCGGCCATTCATCAATAGGCAAGTACTTTTCAGAAAGACGCCGGCAGGCCACTGCGTCTGTGGATGCACGCAGTGACGCACTCGCTCACCCGGGATGCTTGGGGGGCGCGATCTTGTTGATGCCGCTCCAATGCTCTGCGAGTTTCCCATCGCGCACGCGATAGGCATCGAAAACGAAGAATGGATAGGTGCGCGTCGGATCCTCCGGCTCGGGCTGGGGAAATTCGCCTGCGATGACCACCATGTCGCCCTCAGCGACGAGCAACGTCGGAGGAATCATGAGGTCCGGCTTGACCGCAAGCGGCGGCAAGCCACGAAACGTCTCTGCGACCAGAGCCTCCAGGCCGGCGCGGCCGCCGGGCAAATGAGAGGCATGCTGGCGATAGTCTTCGGCCACGAAGTCCTTGACTGCCGCAGGATTGCGGGCGTCGAAGACATGCCTGTAGAAGTCCATCACGAGTTGACGATTGCGAGCCTCTTGGTCTGTCGATTGGGTTGGGTGGGTCATGGTTTTGATCGTTGTTTACAGAGTGTGAGTTATCGAAAAGAGCCTTGGAAGTCACAGCAGGTCGCGTCACGTCTCAGGAGGGTGACAAGATCTGCCGACGCGCGAACTCGAACGCGGTTCGGCGTACCGTTCAACTGGTGTCGCCGTCTGCTGCGTCGGCCATGGCACCATCTCTCTTGGCCTTTGCCTTGTCGCCCAGCAAGAACAGCGCGGCACATCCAGCCAATGCGACGATGACGAGCGACCAGAGAAAGGTGTGACTGAACACTTGCACGAGCCAGAGCGGGGCGTCTTGGTAACCGTGGGGCGTGACACCGGCGTACGAGCCATCGCCAGTCGGATCGAAGCGAGAGATTCCGTGCGTGAGGATGACCGAGAACAGCGCCGTCCCGATGGCGCCGCCTGAGCGCTGCAGCACGTTCAAGCCACTGGTCGCTCTGGCGATCTCATGTCTTCGCAATGTACTGAGCGCGGCGCTCGTCGCCGGCATCATGGTCGATCCCTTTCCCAGGCCCGCGATGAACAGCGCGACCTCGATGATCCAGAGTGGTGTCGTCGCCCGGGTCGTGCCCAGGAGCAGAACAGAGATCACGATGCAGGTGATGCCAACCAGGACGACCTTGCCGGCGCCGATCCTGTCCGTCAGATGGCTCGCAAGCGGCATTGCCAACATCGCGCCAAGGCCCTCCGCCGCGATCAACATCCCGGTATCAAAGGCCGAATAGCCCCGCAGCATCTGGAAATACAGGGGAACCAAAAGCGACAGACCGAAGAAGGCCGCTCCCAGTAGAAAGCTGGTGAGCGCTGCGGCTGCGATAGTGCGCCGGCCAAACAGCCGAACATCGATCAGCGCATCGTCTCTGCGCCGGGCGTGAAGCACGAAGGCCACGATCATCGCAAGACCAGTCAACGCGCAGGCATCCGCTTCGATGGAGTTCAGACTCCCCGTCCCTGTGGCTTTGGCCAGGCCATAGACGAACAGGGCCAACCCGGGGGAGAGCAACAGCAGGCCGAGCCCATCCAAGGGGTGCCCGAGCTTCGGTTCGTCGGCCACGAATACGCGGTGCGCGGCGTACAGCGCAATGGCGCCAATCGGCAGATTGATGAAGAAGATCCAGCGCCAGGAGACGTCGTCGACCAGCCATCCCCCCAATGTAGGGCCGAGCACGGGTCCCAGAACGACAGGAACGCCGACGAAGCCCATCACCCGCCCCATCCGCCGAGGACCTGCGACCTGGCTCAGGATCGTCATGCCCGTTGGCAAGATCATGCCGCCACCCAGTCCTTGAAACACACGAAACAGGATGAGGCTCGAGATCGACCAGGCTGCGCCCGACAAGACAGACCCGGTCACGAACAGAAGAATCGATGTCATGTAGACGCGCTTGGTGCCAAACCGGTCAGCCGCCCAGCCCGCGAGCGGGATGATCGTGGTCAGAGCCAGCAGGTAGCCCGTCGATACCCATTGCACCGTTTCCAACGGCGAGTCGAATGCCGTTGTCAAACCGCGGATCGCCACATTGATGACGGTCGTGTCGAGAATCGACATCAACGCGCCGAGAACGACGACTCCCGCGACGCGCAGCAAAGAGGGATCCAGCGCTTCGGGTGACGGCCGAGCCGGCTCGATGTCTTGAGAAGGGTCGTTGACGATGTTCACGAACCACCTCCCACTTCGGGGCGCATCAATTCGCTTTTGCGCTTGGCCGCATCCACTGCGACCGTCGCCTCGCCATGGCGAATGGCGCGTGAAACCTGCAGGCTGCAGGCGCGTATCGCCGAGCCCACCTTGGCCGAGAGCGATGGCGGATGCCCGGCTCCGTTGCTCGAGAACGATTGCAGTGCCAAGCTGCGCACGAAGATGCTGAGGATCGGGTTGTCGATCAGCTCCAGAAGTCCATTTTCAACATCGATGAGATCCATCAGGGTGTCGAGCCGACCCGGCGGGACGTCTCCCGTCGAAGTCGGCGCAGCACCCTCGTTGCGTTGGGCGGCCAATCGGGCTCCCTCCACCATGAGTTGGCTTGCCAGTTCGAAGTTCTGCACAGGCGAGATGCCGCAGCTTGCGATCCCCGAGCTGACCAGGCGCACGACCGTTGCGATGCTGGGCGGCGTGCTGATCACGCCGCCGGCGCGCCCCCGGCAGCAGGCAACGATGCCGAGATCCTCAAGCATGCGCAAGGCCGGGCGCACGATGTCACTGGTGTAGCCATGGCGGGCACCTACATCCCACTCCGCCCCCAGCTTGATCGACGCGCCGGAGGGGCGGGCCAGGATTTCTCCCACGATCAGGCCCGCCAGTCGCGCGCACGACCTCTTCGAGTTGAAGAAGGCGATCGATGGGACGAGGTTCGCCATGTCGGTCGGCGCGTTCGCCGCAGGGCCATCGAACGTCTGCACATGCTCGCGCATGAGCACGTCCGCTCTCTCCACGTTGCCGGATCGGATGGCCGCCAGGAGCGCGTCCTCCAATGGACCGGCGTGGACCTGGGGCTGGTTGGCCCCGACTTTCACATTGGCGGCATTGCAGCGCTGCTGCACCTCTTCCAGGATATCCGTCAGGAAGGCAATCGGCGCGTTGCCCGAGACTTGTGACAGTCGGCGCCGGAACTCCGAGCCGGGCAGGTTGCAAGGAATCGCAGATGCACTCCGGCTGGGGTGCGTCCGACCGCGTCCGATGATTGCGCGGATGGTCAGCTGACAAAGGATGAGGCGCGCGTCATGCAGCGCACGGGGCGAGGTGCGACTGAGGAGCAAGTGCAGGATGAGCGCTTCAGCGGTGTCGTGCAGTCCCGGACGGCAGACGTAGAGCCCACCGCCCGCGCCTCGCCGCACATGGATGAGCCGTCGCGTCTGCAGGATGGCGATGGCCTCCTGGCAGGCCTTGCGCCCGACGCCGAATCGCTGCCTGAGTTCCGACACCGACCCGATCAGGTGGCCCTCTGGCCAGCCGCGAACGGAAAGGTCCTGCGCCATCGCTGCCACGGTGTGGTGCGTCAGCGTGTATGGCCTGCTGTCCGGACCGACGATCCGATCGCTGAATTGCCGCCGGACGTCATTGCCAGGACCAGGAATATTCATGGCATGTCTCCAGGATCTTGTTTGTGCCGGCGCTCTTGCGCGGCATCGATGAATCGCCAGGTTCTCTTCGGATCGCCTGGCTGGTGCCAGCGGTATTCAGTGTCCCCTGACAAAGTCCTCGGGTGCGGCGGGAACAGTCGGTCGATACGGCCGGCCAGGATGAATCCATTCGCTCGGATAGGCTGGCAGGAAGATCGCGAGAACCGCGGCCAGAGCGGTCAACACGGTCAGCGCGGCGAACGGAACCAGATAGCTGCCCGTGGCCATCTGCATTGCGCTCACCAGGAAAGGCGAGAGCCCGAGGAACAGCGTCGAGATCGCCAAGGTGAGACCCTGGATTTGCGCGAAGCACTTCAGCCCGAAATAGCGCGCGATGAGGAATGGGCCCAGGGAAGACTCGGCGCCTGTCGCGAAGCCAAGAAGCGCGTTGGCGACGAACAGGACCGCCAAGTTGCCATGATTGACATAGGAGAGAACGAGGCCGAGGGGCACGGCTGCAAAGATCGGGACGATGATCCAGGGGCGACGCGCCCGGTCCATCATCAATCCGCCAGACAGCAGGCCTACGATCGACGCAATGAACAGAACCGACTGCGACACTGCGACAGTCGCCGCATCGAAGCCCCGCTCGCCGAAGAAGCCGACGGCGTTCTGGCGCACCGACATCGGTCCGGCGGCTGCCAGCGCCAGGGACACAGCGATGAAAATCCACGTGCGAGTTCGAAGCGCCTTGCGCAACGCAACACCCGGAACGTCCCGCATGTCCGCCGCCGTCGGAGGCTTGGCAGACACCGGAGACTTGATACGTGCCACCCCGTCATCGGGCTCCGACAGGAGGAAGAAGGCGGACGGAATCGCCAGAGCTGCGATCCAGGCGGCGACCACATAGTAGGCACCATTCCAGCCAAGTCCGGACGCAGGCGCGGTCGGACTGCCAATCAACGCAAAGAACACCGGCGAGAGGAAAGCGCTCGCGAGACTTGAAACCGTACCGATCAGGGCGAAGCCGATACCGCGGTGGCGAGGAAACCAGCCCGTGATCACCTTGAAGACAACGGCCAGACTCGCCATGAACCCGAATATCGAGGCCAGCACGATGACCAGGCCGAAGAGCCAGAGGATCCCACTGCTCAGTGGCACGAGCGCGGTCGCCGCTGCGTACAGGATGGTGGCAGGGACCGCAACCTTCCTGGCGCCCCATCTGTCCACCCAGGCGCCCGCGATCGGCAGGACGAACGGCGCGATCAGCAACGGAATGGCGACGAACAGCAACAGCGCCTCCGGCATCGACCGGCCGGTCTTGGCCGCGAACGACGCGGTGACGAAGGGCATCATTGCCGAAAGGCCTGCCGGGCTGAGCGTCATCAGGATGAAGCAGCCGATCAGCGCGGCTTTCGCCCGGCCAGGCGCTTGAACCAGGTCGAGGAAATAGTCTTTCCAAGGGGTTGCGGACGGCTCGCCTCTGGTGAACGAGGTTTGATCTAAGGTCTGTGCCATTGTTTTGTCTCCATTACGGTTTTGAGTGGAGCTTCAGCCCCATCTAGGTGGCCGCCAAGCGGCCTTGCGATCCGTCGATATCAGCCTTTCGGTGGTGGTCCGGGTGGCATGCCGGACGGCGGCGCCAGTGCCGCCAGCATCGGAAATGGTGGCAGCCCGAGCATGTCTCGGCCATTGATCTCAGCCATCGGATCGATGCGGAACGCGCCATGCGTCGCCAGCACATGGATGTCGCGCACGAAGCGCTGGATCGGGTTGGTCAGGCTGACCGTCGACGAGCCGAGCGCGAGCTGGAATCCATCAATGGCCTTCAGGCATTCGTGGATCTGGTGGACCAGGTCCATGGTGATCTCCGGCTCGTCCGGGGGCAGGAAATCCTCGCCAGCCAGCGCACGTCGGTCGACTTCGTCCGCGTGGCGGTAGATCACCGCTTCGGCGGCATTCACGATCGCGCGTGCCTTGCCGGCGACCACCTGGATGGAGGCCATCTCCGACATCGTGGCGTAGGGGACGTTGAACGGAGGCCGTTTCTTCGCCTGCTCGACGAACGCCGCCAGCGCGCCCCTTGCCATGCCGCAGGCGAGCGATGCAAAGGCAATCGTCATCGCCACCATCGAACCGATGGGGCTGTGCATGAAGCCGAGCCCGTGGTACTTGCCGCGCAGCCCATCGATGAGCCCGATCAGCTGGTCCATGTGAACGACGCGGTATTCCGGGACAAACACCTCTTCGGCCGCGCGCACGCTGTTGCTCGATGTCGCCATCAGGCCCATGACCTTCCAGTCATCGAGAATCTCGTACTGATCCCGAGACACGATTCCCATTGCGCGACGATGGGCGCCGGTCTCCGGATCGACATACCCGATGCCCACGGAGCCCCAGGCTGCGATGCGGCAGCCGCTGCCGAAAGGCCATTTGCCCTTGACCATGAAGCCGCCCTCGACCTTGCGACCTTCGCCGACGTGCGGCGCCAGGATCGTTGCACCGAACATCAGCGGACCGACCCAGCTGTCGACCTCGCTGAAGACCTCGTCGCGCGCGCGCTGCGAGAAGGCCAGCGTATTGCGGGCAGCACTGGAGACGATCACCGTCCAGCCGGCCGAAGCATCTGCACGGCCCAGGACGTTGACGATCTCGGCGGTGTCGCGCGCGCCGAGCGCGTAGCCGCCAAGTTCGATGGGAAGCGTGATCTTGAAGGCACCGGCGTCGTGCAGTGCCTGCAGCGTCGCCGGCGCAAGCACCCCGAGCTCCTCGCCCTCGCGGGCATGGGTACGCAGGAGGTCGAGCTTGCCTGACAAGTCGTCGCGGATTCGCTGACCGGCTTCACTCAGATAGGGCGACTGCGCAAACTTCGCAGCCGCGCCGGGCGGCATGGAAAACTCTTTCATCTTCATGGCGCGCCTCAGGTCTTTTGAGGCGGGAACGGGTCCGCCATTTTTCTGAAAGTGCTCCAGTGCTCGGTGAGCTTGCCGCCACGGACCCGGAAAATGGTGATCATGTACCAGTCGTAGGTCTTTCCAGGCGCGGTGGGATCCGGCGTCGGCTCCTTCATCATGATGCAACCGAGCTCGCCCTCGACGACCACACTCACCACCGGAGGCGGCGTTACGCCACTAAGCGGAACGCGGCGGAAGTGCTCGATGAGCAGGTCTCGACCGTTGCCGGGCGCGTTCGGGTCATGCTGGATGTAGTCTTCGGCGATGAACCGGGTCATCACCTCCTGGACCTTCTCCTGCACGCTGCCGTCCCGCACCATGCGAGCGAGTTCGGCCTCGAACTCGATGAGCAGCCGCTTTGTCGCCGTGACCTCCGGCGAAGAGGAGGCGGCCACCGCCTCCATGTAGTCCGGACGGTCGATCCAGGTCCGGTACAGCTCCGGGTTGTGGATCTGGGCCACGCCATCGACAATCGAAAAATCATTCATCGGTTTACGAGCTCCAATTGGGGGGGATTGCCGCGCGTGGGCACAGCGCCGCCGAACATCGGGAACGGTTCCCGGCCAAGAATGCGGCGGCCGTTCTGTTCGGCCTGCGGGTCGACGCGAATCGCACCGTGCGACGTGAGGACCCGGATGTCTCGTGCGAAACGCTGGATGGGGTTCTTCAGCGACATGCTCGACGAACCAATCGTCTTTTGCAGGAGCGTGATCGCGTCTTCGCAGAGATTGCCGGCGTAGGCCAGGCTGAGGCTGTATTCGGACTCCTCCTCGAACGTGAAGTCCAGTTCCGCCGCCGTCCGTGCGTCCAATTGATCGGCGCAGCCTTCGATCGTGGCCGCGGCCACCTTGATCATGGCAAGCGCCTTGCCCGCGGCGACCTGGACCGACGCCATGTCAGCGATGGTCGGATAGGGCAAGCTGAACGGCTTGCGCGTCTGCGACTGCTCCGCGAAGCACTCCAGAGTCCCTCGCGCCATGCCCAGCGCGATGGCCATGTTGGTGAGCGTGACGGTAAGGAGCTGGGCCACGCCACGTTGCCGAAGCCCGGCGCCCTGGAAGTTCTTGCGAATCAGCTGCATGCGCAGCGGAAACTCGGCCAGATCCAGGAACCGGTGCGCGGGAACGAACTGCTCGGCGGTGATCTCGAGGCTGTTGCTGGCCGTTCCCGACAGTCCCATCACATGCCAGTCGTCGACGATCTCGTACTGATGCCGCTGGACCACAACGACGCCGCGTCCGGAACCGCCAGCCGTTGCCGGGTCGTATTCGACGCCGAGCAGCGCCCATTTGGCATGCTTGCATCCGCTTCCGAACGCCCAGCGTCCCTTGACCATCCACCCACCGGCGACCTTGCGAGCGTCGCCGACCTTCGTCGCATAGACGGACGCACCGACGATGGCGGGGCCGGCCCACCCTTCGGTGTCGGCACGTACCTCTTCGATGATCTCGGGGCCCAGCGCCAACAGATTCTTCAGGCCGACGCCGACGAAGGCCGCCCAGCCGGCGGAGCCATCGCCTTCCCCGAGGGCGCTGATGACTTCGACGAGATCGCGCGCGCCGAGTGCATATCCGCCCCATTCGATGGGCATCCCCATCTTGAAGATGCCGGCGTCCGTGACCGCCTGCAGTACGTCGGGCGTGAGCGAGCCGATCTTCTCGCCCTCGCGCGCCTGTTCACGGATCAGCGGGATTAATGCGCGCACCTTGGCTGTGATGGCTCGGCCGGTGTCGGTGAGCCAGGGTGATTCGATGGCGCCGGTCGGGACCATGGGCGGCATCGGTGGTAGTTTGATATCGGGTACTGACATTCCAAGATTTCCTAAACAGACATTTCAATGGTTGTGCCGGCCGCGTAATGAGCCGAACGAGCCGCGAATTCGGCGACCTGGCGCCCGACGAGATTCAGTTGGTTGGCAGCGGCCAGGTTCTGGCAGGCGCCTTCGTGGAAAACCTTTTCCGACGTGTTGATCGCGGCCCCCATCGGGGTTGGCCAACCGCGCAGCGCGTGGACGATCGAGCGCAGCGCACCGAGCGTTCCTCCGGTGGCCTGCCAGCCATACGCAGTGGCGATCAGTCCGACGGGCATGCCGTCCAGATAGACCCGCCCGTCTTTCGCCATCTCCTCGAAATAATCGATAGCGTTCTTGACCAGGCCGGAGATGGTCCCGTGATATCCGGGGCTCGCGATGATCAGGCCATCCGCAGCGCGAATGGCATCGATCAGCGCCTGTCCGTCACCGTTGCGCTCGATGCTGCCGGGAACATAGTGCGGCAGGGCCATCAGGTCCTCGCTGCCAAACAGTTGCGTCCGCCCGCCCGCCGCTTCGGCCGCCGACAGCGCGAGGACCAATGCCTGCTCGGTGGATGAGGTCTTGGAGGCCGTGCCGCCGATCCCGACGATGAACGGCTTCTTGGTCGATGAGGTTTTCATGAGCGGAACTCCCCCTCCATGACCAGCTCTTCGACCGGCCGCCGCGTATTGGGCTGTTCGCGCTCCTGCATGGGAGGGGGCAACACGCTCTTGTCCCCGATGCGGCCGATGGCGATGACTGTTTCGACGCGAAAGTTGTCGGGCACGTTCAGCACTTGCGCGGCACGCGCGACATCGAATCCCGCCATCGCGTGCGCGTGCCATCCGAGCTGGGTCGCTTGCAGCGCGAGATGCGCCCACGCCGCGCCGGCGTCCAGCGAATGGCTGTAGGACGGGATGGGCCCGGGAGCACCCGGCGGCTGTGCCGTGGTCGCGGAGACCAGCACGACCAGCGCCGACGCCCGTACCGCCCAGCCCTGGTTCATGGGGACCAGAAGATCGAACAGTCGCGACCATTGCGGCGTATCCCGTCGGGCGTAGATGAAGCGCCATGGCTGCGAGTTGAAGGAGGACGGCGCCCAGTGCGCGGCCTCGAAGAGCGTCATCAGTTCCTGATCGGAAATGATGGCCTTCTCGTCCAGGGCGCGCGGAGACCAGCGCTTCAGGAAGATCGGGTCGATGGCGTAGGCCGAAGAACGGGTGTTGAGGGAAGTGGACATATCGAATTTCTCTTTGTGAAGTCGTCAGCGCTGAGCCAAGCCGCCGGCAAACATGTTGAAAGGGGGAATGCCCAGGACGTGTCGCCCGGCGATTTCCGCAGCCGGGTCCCGACGGATGGCGCCGTGGGTCAGCATCACTCGCACGTCGCGTGCAAAGCGCTGTATGGGGTTGCGCAGACTGACCGACGATGACCCGATGCAAAGCTGCATCTCGTCGATCGCTTCGCCGCAGAGGTTCGCGGCGTAGACAAGGGTCATCGTGGCGAGCGATTCCTCGCGAGGCTCGAAGTCCTCGCCGCGACGGGTGCGCGCATCGACCTCCTCGGCCGTCTGCAGGATCAGTGCCTCGGCGGCCTGCACCATGGCATAGACCCGTCCCGCAATGACCTGGGTCGAAGGCATCGTGGCCACCGTCTCGTAAGGCAGGTTGAACGGCACGCGCTTGTTGGCCTGCTCGACAAAGGAGTCAAGGCAACCTCTGGCCATGCCGAGCGCGATGGCGATATTGGCCAGAGCCGTCGACAGCATCGTCGACAAGGGCCCCATCCGATAGGTGAGGCCTTCGTACTTCTGCGACAGGGCTCCCAGCGCCGCGGGCAGGTCGGCGTGGCGCACCACGCGATGCGCCGGGACGAATACCGCACTGCGGGCGACGATGCTGTTGCTCGAGCTTGCCGCCATGCCCATGACGTGCCAGTCGTCCAGGAGCTCGTACTGATCGCGAGAAAGCAGTGCCAGGCCGCGGACGGGTTTTCCGTCCTCCTGCCATTCGATGCCGACAACCGCCCACGCGGCATAGCTGCAACCGCTGCCGTACATCCACTTGCCCGTGACCCGGAAGCCATCGCCGGTGCGCTCGGCCTGGCCGACGATGTTGGAAAAGATCGAGGCGCCCACCGCCGCTGGCCCGACCCAATCCCCGAGCTTGGCACCGACTTCGTCGACCGCCTGTGGGCTGAAGGCCAGGACCATGCGGATGCCGGACGCAGCAAAGCCGCTCCAGCCTGCAGATCCGTCAGCGTAGGATGCGGCCGCGATCACCTCCACGAGATCCCGGGCGCCGAAAGCCGAGCCTCCGTATTTCTGCGGCAAGGTGATGCGAAAGAAGCCGGTTTCGTCCAGCGCCCGCAAAGCTTGCGGAACAAGGGCGGTGGCTTTCTCGCTTTCCCATGCGGTTTCGCGAAGCAGCGGTGTCAGCGCCTTGATCGCGTCGCGCATCTTGGCGGCCTCGGGGCTCGGACCCCGGGCATCGGTGCCGGCGCCGAAAGCCGCCGGCTTGCTGAGATGGTTCATGTCTCTGTCTCGTTTTCGTTGGGTTGACCTGGCCGATGCAGTGTCGTCAGCGCAGCATGGAAAACGAAGTCTCAAAGGGTCACGACTCTTGCTGGTTCCCGTCTCATCGGGCGTCGCGGCTTCGGTGGTGATTCCGTGACCTGATGTGACCCTGAAGCTGGTCAAACCCTGTGTCGCGCGGCGCTGAACTCAAACAGAATGGCGCGATCACAGTGCACGTGGAGCAGACATGGTTTCAGGCCTGATCGCCGCCTTTGAACTGCAGAAAGGCGCCATCCATGCGGCATTGCATGCCGTGTTGCAGAGTGAAACTTTCCGACGCGCGAAGCGCTTGCGTCAGTTGCTTCAATATCTCGTATCCGAAACCCTGGCCGGGCGTGGCGAACGGCTGAAACAATTCAATATTGCCGTTGACGCATTCGGCCATGGTGGAGATTTCTATCCGCAGTTCCAGACGAGCGTGCGGACCGAAGCATGGCGGTTGAGGTCGCGGCTCGAGTTCTATTACCAGACCGAAGGCATCCTCGACCAAGTGCGCATCTCATTGCCCAAAGGCGGCTTCATGCCGGCGTTCCAGTTCATGAACGGGAATGTCGCACCGCAGGAGGCACGGTCGCTCGCACGCAGCGAGTCTGCGCCGCGACTATTGATCCTCCCCTTCTCGGGTCTGAATATCGACGACTCGGACACGGTGACGGCATTTCATGACGAGATCAGCCTCTACCTGGCAAATCTGCCGATCGTCGCCATACTCTCGCGTGGTTCCAGCGAGAAGTTCGCTGCGATGGCAAGTAACCTGCAGCAGGTTGTGCGGGAATCACAGGCGTCCTATGTCATGGAAGGAAGCCTTTTCCGCCAGGGGAAGGTCTACCGACTGAATCTGCGAATCATCGACCCGCTTCGGGACGTGACCGTCTGGTCTGGCCGCCACGAGCAGGAAGTGGATGACATGATCGCCTTTCAGAAAAGGGTGGCCACCGAGGTCGCGGCCTCTGTCCATTCCTGGGTCAGCTCCAGGCCATCGTGCATCACTGTCGAAGACGACATGGCGCCACGGTATCTGTTGCGCGACAACGTATTGCTGCGCGAGTATCTGCGCGGTGCAATCCGGGACCAGGCGACAGGTGACCAGGTGGCGCTAGGCCTCAGCCGTCTCACGTCCGGCCATATTGACGAGGCAGTCATGATGTTCCGCCGGGCGATCGGTGCCAGCCCGAGGGAAGGTTTGCCACACACCGCGCTGGGATTGGGATACCTTCAATCAGGCCGCCTGGAAGAAGCATTCGCATCGGCTGAGCGCGGTGTGGCGCTGGCTCCGCGGTCGGCATTCGCGCACTCCTCGCTGGCGGCAGTTTGCATGCACATGCGTGACTTCGATGGCGCCATCATGTTCGCTCAGCGGTCGGTCGCATTGGCGCCGGAATTCGACGCGGCCCAACTGCTGCTGGGCGACTGTTTTCTTTACGCAGGATTTCACAAAACCGCCATTTCCCAATTGGAGGAGGCGTGCCGCCTGATGGACGAACATCCCGCGGCCTTGGCGCATCTCGGCTATGCCTATGCCAGAGCGGGCCAGGAGGACGAAGCACGGCGCATTCTCGGCGTCCTGCAAGACGGCAAGGATGACGACCATGGGCCCGACTCCGCCGCGATGACGCTGATTCATGCCGGACTGGAAGAAATCGACCAGGCTTTCGAGTGGCTTGATCGCGCGCTGATGTCGCGAATCCATACGCAAGGATTGTTGCTGCTAACGTCGCCCGCCTACGACGGCCTGCGTGCCCACCCGCATTTCGATTCCCTGGCCACGCGTCTGAACGCGCCGTAGGGGCCGACGCTGATTCACTGTCTGGAGACAAGCCGCATCGGGTGGTGGCCGCTGAGGCTTGAAGCGCCAATGGAAATGCTGCTCATCGGCAGCAGCCTGTGAGCAGCAGATCTGCGTAATTCAAAAAGAAATAAGCAGCTTTTGATCAAGTATCACTGCCGTTGGTAGCTTCGAGTTCCACACGGTTCCGGGATTGGTAACCACGGATGCGGTCGATACCAAGTACACGCCGTTGGTCAGCCGATAAGAATAAGAGAGCATCCCTGCGGTGGAGAGCGTCACCGAGTTCTGAACGCCGAGTTTCGTGACCATCTTCTGCAGGTCACGGCTGCCGAACGTTTGACTGTAGGCAAGCGAGACCATATCGAAAGGCCTGCTCGCGAACGGCCCGATATAGAACAGGGCGACAGAGTAATCCCTGGTGTACATGTTTCGATCGGCGGGAGCGTAGTTGACCTTGACGTCCAGATTCAGCCCGCCGGGACCGTGGGCGCTTTTCGTCAGCTGCATCGTCAGTCCGGCATAGGCTGCATAGTTGTTGCTGGCCGTTTGCCCGTCATACTTCGTGTAGTCCGTCGTGTTGTAAATAAGGCCGGCTCTCGCCCAAACGGAGCGTCCCTCCTGCGACAGCCCAGTCTTGTAGCCAAACTCGTTGACGAACAGCGCCGAAGTCCCGGGGGTGCGCCAGCGAAGGCCGTAGCGGTTTTGCGCCAATTCCTCCGTGGCACCGGAGGAGCTGATGCTGCGTGATATCCCGAAACGGTTGTAGAAACTCTTTGTCCAGGGATCCTTGACTGTGATTTCCGCTGTGGGGGTCGGCGTGTAGACGCTAAGGCCGGCCAGCGATGGAATCACACTGGACAAGCTCTGTGCCACGGACCCTGCGTTTCCGGTGAGATTCATCCCCACGAAATCCTGGATCGTCAGCAGATAGCCCGCTTTGAGTTCAACTGTATTGTCAAGAAGCGGCTGCGTAATTCCGAGTGTGGTCACGGCAGGGTGCATGACGGGTGCTTCCCCCGCGCGATTGTGGGAATACATCGTGGAAACACTGCCGGTAAATTGGCCGCCGGCCGGAAAACCGATTCGAGACAGGTCGTAGGTGGCATAGACGTTGCCGATGATGTAACCGCTGGCGCCGTTGTGCCCAGCATATTTCTGAGTTCCGCCGTCATTCTTGTTTTTAATATCGCGGTCGATCACTGGAGAAATTGTTCCCTGGATACCCCACCCTGAGTTGGCAAGCCAATCTCGAACACCGAACAGGCTTGGGTAAACCGTTTCGCACACCGATGGCTGGTCGATGGTGCTCATGATGCGGGTGTTGTACTGATCGAACTTCTGGCAAGCAGGATCCAGGAAGGGCAAGCCGGACGGGCCATTTGGGGCGGATTCCGGACCCGATTGCGTGGGCTGCGCGCGAGGGATCTCGGGTGTGTTCTCCCGCTCCTGAGCCAGGCTTTTCGATGCCCCGAAGACTGCGAACAATGACACCACCGAAATGAAATTGACAACTCGCGGCGACACGGTCGCTGCAGACAGATTACGAAGCACAGTCTCCTCCTAGAGATTAAAAATGCACCAGAGCAGCAAGTACTGCTAAAGGCATCTTCAGCCAGCCACTGGAGGAAAAATAGGTGCATCTATCGCCGCGCATACCTCAGGGAAACGCCATAGCGTGAGCATGCACCCTGTGCGGCCCCCTTGCAGACTGCAGATGGCTCTTTGCGCGGTCATTCATATGGTTGGATGGGGCCATGTCGACGTTCTGGGGGCTCATCAGCCGCGCTGCGGACGCAGTTGTGCCGCGGTACACAGCCGCGTGAGGTTGTAGGTCGCCACCGGCCACCTCCTCTGACCCAGATCTACGACGATGTCTGGTGCATCGAAAGCCGGTATGTTGACCAGTACATCTTGCGTTCCAGCGCCGAATTCATGCTTGTCGATTCGCTCAATAGCGCGATCGAGGCACAGACCTACACGGCACGCTATCGCGCCGGCGTTGACTAGTGCCGAGGACCCACTCCGTCCAGCTACAGGCACATGAAGGTGGCTGACTTTCGTTCACCTTGCACATTTCCGAAAATCAGATCTGCCTCGTCGCCAGCTCGGACGGCCCGTCTTCTTGGGCCGTCGCTGTGCGCGCCAACCACCGTGACAGTCGACTGTCGAACAACAGCTCATAGAGCGCCGGAACCATCCCCAGCGTGACCAGCGTGCCCAGCGCGAGCCCGCCGATGATGGTGACGGCCATGCCCGACCAGAGCGGGCCGCCGAACAGCAGCAACGGCACCAGCCCGGCCACGCAGGTCAGCTTGGTCATCACGATGGGACGCAGGCGCTGAACGGCCGAGGTGACGACGGCATCCCTGGGGGTGCGGCCCGCATGAATTTCCGCTTCGATGCGCTCGAGCAGCAACACGGCGTTGTTGACGATGATGCCGGCCAGGGAGAGCAGTCCGAAGTTCGCCATGAAGCCCAGAGGCTCGCCCATCAGCTTCAGCGCGGGTGCCACGCCGATCAACGTGAACGGGATGATGGCCAGGATCAGCAGCAGCTTCCGGAAGGAGCCGAACTGCCAGATGAACAGCACCAGCATCGCGATCGCCGCATGTGGAAGGTACTCGCTCAACGCAGCGTTGGCTTCCGCGGCCTCTTCGATCTCGGCGCCCAGTTCGATGGCATAGCCCGGTGGCAACGCCAGTGCCGAGACGGCGGGAGCCAGTCGGGTCACGACCTGCTGCGCGGTTTCGGTTTCGCTGTGCCCCTCCACCGTCAGCGTGCGAGAGAGATCGCGGCGCCGGACAACAGAAGGCTCGGAACCCAGCGAGACATGGGCGATGGCCGAAATCGGTACTGGCGCAGCGCCCGATGGATACACCAATGTGTTGACCACATCCTCGGTGTGTTGACGTTGCGCAGGGGTGCCGCGCACCACCACAGGCACCAGTGTGTCGCCGTCGCGCAGCATGGAGACATCGACCCCGGAGAACCGGGCGGCCAGCGAGGTGGCGACGTCTTCGCTCGTGACGCCGAGGCGGCGGGCCTTGGCCTGGTCGATCTGCACATCGATGCGCGGAATGCGGTTGTTCCAGTCGTCTCGCACGCCGACGACGCCCGGCACCTTGCGCAGCTCTCCCTTGATCTGCTCGCCCAGGCGTTTGAGCACCGTCTCGTCGGGACCGGAAATCCGGTACGCCACCGCACCCGAGTCGCTGGAACCCAGCGAGAAGCGCTTGACCTCGCCGCGGATCTCGGGATAGGTCTGCGACAGGTAGGCGCGCGTGCGCGCAATCATCGCGTCGAGCTCATTCTTGGAGCTGACGCCGACTGTGAAATAGCCGATGTGCGAAGCCGGCAGTGGCGGGTTCAGCCCCAGGATGATGCGCGGTCCGCCATCAGCGACGTAGCCGATGCTGGTCGTGACCTCGGGGTTGATTTTCTTGTCGGAAAGCCAGCGACTGACGGCTTGCACCTTGGCGAGCGTGGTGCGCGAATCGGTGCCAGGCTGCAACTCGATCGAGACCTGGTACTGGGGTCGGTCCGACTTCGGCAGGAAGCCGGACGGAACCGTCGACAGCAGCAGCATGGCAAGCGTGAACAGGACCGCCATCGCGCCGAAGAAAACCAGCTTGTGATCCAGCACGGCGTGGATGGCTCGTCGATAGACACGGTAGAAGCGGGCCTCGGATTTGGCTTCTGTGTCGGCGTTGCCAGCGGCAGCGTGCACGGTGTGAGACGACGCCTTGAGGAAGTAATAGCACAGCAGCGGTGTCACTGTCAGGCACAGCAGCCAGGAGCCCAGCAAGGCGATCGCCAGCACCACCACCAGCGGCCGGAGGTATTCGTTGATCGAGGTGTCGCCGAAGAAAAAGGGAGAGAACGCGAAGATGATCACGAGCGATGACGTGAGCAAGGGAATCGCGAGCGATCTTCCCGCCTGGATGCACGCCTCGCGCCGCGCCTCGCCGGCCGCGAGCCGGCGTTCGACGTCTTCCACGATCACGATGCCGTTGTCCACCAGCAGCCCCAGCGCGATGATGATGGCGGCCATCGATACGCTGTGCAGCTCGATGTGGAGAAACTGCATCGCGATCAAGGTACCGAGGATGGTCAAGGGCACGATGCTGCCCACGATCACACCCGCTCGCCAGCCCAGGAAAAGCACGACCACCGTCATGACGATCACAATGGTCTCGCCCATCACCTGGTTCATCTTGCCCATCTCGCGCTCCACCACGTCGGCCTGGAAGGTGACGTAGTCGAGCGTGAAGCCGGCGGGCAACAGTTGCTGAAGCTCACCCATGAGCCCCTTCAGGCTGCGGCCGAAGGCCTTGATGTTCTGGCCGGCGCGCATCGACACGCCAAGCACCACGGCCGGTTCGCCCTTGTAGATCGCCGCGGAATCCGGAGGATCGGCAGGCAGGACCTTGATCTGCGCGATGTCGCCCAGGCGGATCGTGTTCTCCAGGCGGCCGTTGCGGTCCGGCACGCCGAGCACGAATTCGCGCAGGGCCTGAAGCGAGCGGATCTCGCCGGAGGCGACCACCGCGCTGTTGAGACCGCTCATCACCATCTGACCACCTGACAGCACCACGTTCTGCTGCTGCAGCTGCTGGAGCACGGCAGGCGCTGCAAGCCCCAATCCGCCCAGGCGCGCCTGATCGAATTCGATGTAGACGCGCTCGTCCTGCAGTCCGTGGAAGCTGATGTTCTGCACACCCGGCAGCTGGTAGAGCCGATCGCGGACCCGCTTGAGCGGCTCACGCATCTCGCTCATGGCGAAGCCTGGCGCGGTCACTGCGATCGAGGCAACCGCGACGCGCCCGAAGTCGTCGTTGACGACCGGGGGCAAGGTGCCGGTGGGGAACTGCGGCGCCACCTCCGCTACCTTGGCCCGGACCTTTTGCCAGATCGGCGCCAGGTCGGCGTAGCCCTCGAGGATCGTGGCCTGCACGATGACCGACCCGTTGCGCACGGTGCTGACCACGTGCTTGAGTTCAGGCAGTTCGCGCAAGCGCGCCTCGAGCGGGCGGGCGACGAGCTGTTCCATCCGCTCGACCGGCAGCCCGGGGTTGTAGACGAAGATCATCGCGTCACGAATCGTGGTCGATGGCTCCTCCTGAGAGGGGAAGCGCAGGAACGCGAAGACGCCTGCAAGAAGCACCAGCGCCGCAACGAACAAGGTCAGCCGGCTTGAGCCCAGCGCAGATTCGGTGAGCTTCATGGCTTGGCTCCGTGAAGCAGCGTCGTGGATGCGTGGGCAACGGCAGCTTGCCCTTCGTTCAGGAAGGCCGCTCCGGCAACCACCACCTGGTCACCGGCGTTCAGCCCGGACGTCACTGGGATGCGCCCGTCGGGAAGAAATCCCGATCCCAGTTGGACGGAGCGCCCCACGAGCCGGGAATTTTCGAGCACGAAGACTTTGCCGCGGCCGGGCTCGGTATCGAGCAAGAGCGCCGCAGCAGGCACCGAAGGAACCTTGCTTGCCTCGCCTGGAAGTTCCAGCGACACCATGGCACCGCTGCGCAATGCCGGCGCCGCCCCGTCAACCCGAAAGATGGCCTGCACCAGCGAGCCGCTGTCGTTGCGGCTGGAGATGCGCTCCAGCTTCAGCGGCAGGACGGCGGCGGGCTGCGCCGGTCGAGAGATGGATGCCTGGGCGGGCTCGCCGGGGGCAATGCGCGCTGCCACGGCCTCCGGCAGCATGGCGACCACTTCCAGAGTCTGACCAGCCTCGATCTGGAACACGGCCACGCCCGAGCCGATGTCGGAGTAAGGCTGGACGTTGCGCGCCACGATCACACCGTCGAAGGGGGCGGTGATCCGCGACAGGGCCAGCTCCCGCCGCGCAAGTGCCGATGCCGCCTCGGCAGCCCGGAGTTGGCTCTGCGCGATGCGATGCTGCGTCTGGACGGACTCCAGCGTGACGGGGGAGACGATCTGGTCTTTGGCCAGCGACTCGTTCTGCCGCAGCTGGGTGGTCCGCTCCGCGAGGGAGGCGACCGCGGCGAGGCGGTCCGCTTCAGCCTTGTCGATGCGGCGCAGCGCAGGCGCTTCGTCAAGGCGGGCAAGCACCTGTCCCGCGCGCACACGGTCTCCGACATCCACAAGAATGGCACTGATGCGGCCCGACGATTCGAAACCGAGGTCGGAGCGCTGATGCGCGCGCACGGTGCCGACAAAGGTCTCACTGGCTTGCATCGCGCTGGCGGAGATGGCCTCCACCTTGACGGGGCGAGGCAGGGTGAGGGGCGGTGGGGACGTGCGGGCGCAGCCTGCGATCAGCGCGGTCAGCAATGCGGCGGCCACGGCCGTGGAGATCGAGAATGACATGAGCGTGTGTGGGAAGGGTTCAGGGGAGTTCTTTGGCCAGGGCGTGGAGCGCCTGGCGCATTGCCTTGCGCTGGCGGTCGCTGAACTGGTGAAAGCTCAGGAGTTCCATCACCGACATGCCGTCCAGCGCCGCAGCGATGACCAATGCGGTGCCACTCCGGGAGCCAGACTTGGCAAAGTCGCCGTACAGGCGGCTGTAGAAGTCGCGCACTGGTCCGAGCAGATGGGGATAGCTGGACGCGGCTGCGAGCAGGTTGCTGATCAACTGCTTTTCCCTGGGCTCCATGTCGAAGGTGTCGTCGATCAGGGCCCGCAGCAGGGCGCCGCTGGAGCTGCCTGCCTGTGCCGCCTTGACTCGGCTGCGTTGGTCCCATTCGTCGAGGATGGCCTGGACGACCGCCGCCAGGAGTTCGTCCCTGGTCTTGAAGTGATAGATCAGGCCCCCCTTGGTGACCCCAGCCGCAGCGGCAACGGCTTCAAGTGTGAGTTCCTGAACCCCCCGGGCAGAGACGATCTCGGAGGCGACATCGATGAGTCGCTGCTTGGCACTGGTGCGCGGTGACGAACTGGTCATGGTCTGTTGGCCTGGTTGATACTGTACTGTACGTATAGTACAGTTAGAGACACCACACGTCAACACCGAAGACTCCCATGACCCTTGCCAGAACCCACATATCCAGAATTGCAGCATCGGCGCTTGCGCTCGTAATGCTGGCCGGATGCGCAACGCCCACATCCACCCCACCCTCCTACGACGCCGTGCCGGCGGCGTGGAGTTTTGACACCGGAACCGGCACCGAGAGGAACCGGATGTCCGCCAGCGCATGGTGGCGCGACTTCGACAACCCCGAACTCAGCGCGCTCGTCGAATCCGCATTGCTTGCCAATGCCGACCTCCGCATGGCTGCTGCCCGGGTTGCACAGGCTCGCGCGCTCGTAGACACGGCCGATGCCGATCGCTACCCGCAAATGAGCCTGAATGCCGGCCTGCGGCGTGGCCGTGAGTCCAGTGCGGACCCCAAGGCCAATCTCGCTCGCGGTGGCTTCCGAGCGAGCTGGGAGCCGGACTTCTTCGGGGACCAGGAGCTGGCGAGTCTTGCGGCCGAAAAGGATTTCGAAAGTGCGGAGCTTGTGCGCCAAGCCTTGCGCGTCGCGATTGCGGGCGAGGTGATGACAGCGTATTTCGACGCGCAGACCCTGACGCAGCGAGACGCGGTTGCGCGCGAAGCCGCTGCTACGTTGGAGCGTCAGATTGAAGTGGCCCGGCGGCGGTTCGAGGCGGGCCAGGTCGGCAAGCTCGACATCGACAGACTGACGGCCGAGCTTGGGCAGGAGCGCGCCAATGCGGCGCAGTTGCGAGGGGCGCGGGATGCGAGGCTGCGGCAGATGGCCGTTCTTCTGGGCTCTGCGCAGCCACCTTCGAGATTGACTTTCCCCGCCGCCGCCAGCACAGCTGCCGGCATGCCGGCCGTCCTGCTGCCGATCGAATTGCTCGAGCGCCGTCCTGATGTTCGAGGACCGGCGCGTGCCGTAGAGGCCGCAGTCGCGCGCCTGGGGGTTGCCAAGCGCGACTTGTACCCGCGCATCGCGCTCGATTGGTCGGGAAGCAGGGAGCGCCTGCGTGCTGGAGGAGCAAGTGCATCGCCAACGACCGTGGTTGGGTACGGCGTTGCACTCTCGTTGCCTATCTTCGATGGTGGCCGCATCAGGGCCAACATCGAGATTCACGAAGCCAAGGCAAAGGAAGCAATGCTCGCGCATGAGAAGGCGATCCTGGTCGCGCTGGCGGACGCCGAAACTGCGGCCGTACAACTCGAGGCGGCGCGAGCTGGCGTTTCTGCGTTGGAACAAGCTCAGTCAGCGGGAGCCAATGCCGCCTCCAGGAGTGAGCAGATGTTCACCTCGGGCTTGGTGGATCTGAACACAGTCCTTGATACGCGCCGCAGCTACTTGAAGGCGCGTGATGGCCTGCTGCAAGGGCAAGGAGCCCAATGGACAGCGGCCGTGGCCGTGAGAAGAGCCTTTGCAGGGAGAGTGTGAGACTGACGAACTGTCGGGTGAAGCGGTTCCCCCGATGAGCGCGTTCTCGAGCCGCGCTTCGACGGGCGGCAGGATCTGCGGTAACGACCGGCATAACGGCAGCCTGCTCTGTGCAAGACCCTCATTGAAGCACCGGCGCAAGGGGCACGCAGCCTAAGCTTTTGGACATCCAAAAGCCCGACCGCAGCCCCCCTCGGACTGCATCACCGACTGACAGCTTTCAGTGAAGACATTGCGCATCGCGCAGGAGCAATCAATGACCATGGCCCTAGTACTGCATCGTGCCGACGGCGCGCCCGTTTCAACCGCTTTCCGGAGAGCGGCGTTCGGCAAGGACGACCCGTTTGCACGGCATCGCGAGATCGCGTGGGAAGGGCCGGGCTCGATGAGCGCGGGCCGCACCAGCTTCATCGGCGAGCTCGAAGTCGCAAGCTATCCCCACATCGAAACCATCGTCGTGGTCGAGGGCGAGCTGACCTTGACGGCGGCCGGCGCGGCGCCGCTCGTCGTCGGCCCCCAGGCGGGCGCCGTCATCGGATGCGGTACCTCGCTTCGCGTCGAGGCCCGCTCCCGCGTGCGCTTCGTGTTTTGCGCGGCCGCTTGCGAGCGACCGACCCGACGCGGTCTCTTTCCCCTGCGTGCCGACGCCAACTTCAAGCCCACCGGCACGCTGCCCGCGGAAGTGCTGCTGAGCCCCGCGCCGACGTGCCGCAGCGACAACGTCTTCATCGACGACGGCGCGCAGTACAGCGCCGGCACATGGGACTCGACCCCCTACCACCGGGTCGTTCGCCCGCATCGCGTGAACGAGTTCATGCACCTCGTGGCCGGCAGCGTGGGATTCGCAGCCCCCGATGGCAGCGTGCTGTCGGTAGGCACCGGTGATTCGCTCTTCGTGCCCCAGGGCGCGCCGATCGGATGGGAAAGCAACGACCGCGTGGCGAAGTTCTATGTGGTCCAGAGCGTGCCAGCCTGAACCATCGAGCGAGCTGCACCATGTCTCCTCCGCTGAATCACATCCACACGTCCACCCAGCTGCCGGCCTGCGCCGATGTCGTCGTGATCGGCGGCGGCATCATCGGCGTCTTCACCGCCTACTACCTGGCCCAGCGCGGAGTTTCAGTGGCCCTGGTGGAAAAGGGCCGGATCGGCGCCGAGCAATCGAGCCGCAACTGGGGCTGGTGCCGGCAGCAGAACCGCGACGCCCGCGAGCTGCCGCTGGCGAGCAAGAGCCTCGATCTCTGGGAACGCTTTGCCGCCGAGAGCGGCGAAGACACGGGCTTCCATCGCTGCGGGCTGCTGTACCTCAGCAACGACGAAGCCGAGCTGTCCCGCTGGGCCGGCTGGCGTGATTTTGCGAAGACCGCCGGCGTGACGACCCACGTACTGAGCAGCCGCGAAGCCGCCCAGCGCGGACATGCGACCGGCCGCGCCTGGAAAGGCGGGGTCTTCTCGCCCAGCGACGGTATCGCCGATCCCGCCAAGGCCGCGCCCGCCGTGGCCGCTGCGCTCATCAAGCTCGGCGGCAGCGTCCACCAGAACTGCGCGGCCCGCGGTATCGAGACGGAAGGCGGACGGGTCAGCGGCGTTGTCACGGAAGCCGGCGTCATCAAGACACGGACGGTCGTGATGGCGGGCGGCGCCTGGGCATCATCGTTCTGCCGCCAACTGGGCATCCGTTTTCCGCAGGCCTCGGTCCGTCAATCCATCATGAGCGTGTCGCCTGTGGCGCATCGCTTGCCGGCGGCGCTGGTCAGCGGGAACGTGTCGGCCACGCGCCGCAACGACGGACGCTACGCGCTGGCCATCAGCGGCCGCGCGCGTGTGGACGTGACGCCGCAGTTCATGCGCTTCGCGCCGCAGTTCGTGCCCATGTTCGCCAAACGCTGGCGCAACCTTCGTCCGGGCGGGCTGGAAGGCATTCGGGGTGGCCATGAAACGCTGGCGAGGTGGCGGCTCGATGCGCCGACGCCGATGGAGCGGGTGCGCATCCTCGATCCCAAGCCCGACATGTCCGCGATCAGGGAGACACAACGCCGCGCCGTCGAACTGCTGCCTCAACTTCGCGAAGCGAAGATCACGCACGCCTGGGCTGGCTACATCGACAGCACGCCCGACGGTGTTCCCGGCATCGGCGAAGTGCCGGGCATGCCGGGGTTCATCCTGGCCGCAGGCTTTTCCGGGCACGGCTTCGGCATCGGCCCCGGTGCGGGCCACCTGATCGCAGACCTTGCCACCGGTGCCGAACCGATCGTGGACCCCGCGCCGTACCGACCGGAGCGGTTCAGCGGTACCGCATGGGGCAAGGTCGCCGATTTCTAGGCCGGGCACATGTTTCCGAGTGACGTGATCGCGATCGGTGGCGGCCTCGTCGGCACGGCGGTGGCCTATGGGTTGGGCCAGCCCCCTCGCATGCAGGCTCAGACCGCGAGCCCCTGCAGGTCCCCCGCTCGATCCAGGCCCCAGATGCGCTGCAGCAGCGTCTGCGCGCGCTCGGCACCGACCACCGGTGCCGCCAGTTCGAGAAACTTGTCCTCCAGTTCGGCGTCCGACAGCGGCAGTTCGGGGTCGCCCTTGCGGTCGGGCTGCAGCCAGGCGTGGCGCTGGCCGTCGGCGGTCTCGATCTCCACACGGGCCGAGCGGCGGCCAGGGAAAGTCGCATCGAGTTCCGGATCGACCACAGCCGTGATGCGCGCCATCATGGCGTGCGTGTCGGCATCCGCCAGCCGCTCGGGCGTGTAGGCCGCGAGCCGTACGCTGCCATGCACCAATGCCGTGGCCACCACGAAGCGCAGGCTGAAGCGGGCTTCGTTTTCGGTGTGCGGGTCTTCGTGGCAGGCGATGTCCAGCGCGGGGCCATAGGTCGCCACGTGGACGCGGCGGATGTCCGGTGCGCGCAATCCGTGCTGGCGCGCCAGCTCCAGAACGCCGTCGATGGCGGCGAAGGTATGACCGCAGCCGATGTGGTTCTTGAAGGTCAGCCGCGTGATGTTGAATTCGCGTCCCAACGTATCGCCCACCTTCGACCAGTCCGGCCCGTCGCTCATGGCGCGACCGAAGCCGGCCTCGCCATCGAGCACATCCAGCGAGCCCGTCACGCCTCGCGCGGCCAGTTGGGCGGCGAACACGCCGCTCTCGGCGGCGCGGCCCGCATGCAGAGGCTTGGACATCGAGTCCATGCGGAAGGCCTGTTGCAGGCCGGCAGCAAAGGTCGCGGCCGTGGCCAGCGCATGGGCAAAGGGCTCCTCCTGCAATCCAAGCAGTCCGGCGGCGGCAGAGGCAGCCCCGAAAGTGCCCACGGTGCCCGTGTTGTGCCAGTGGTGATAGTGCGGCCGTCCCATCACCACCCCGATGCGGGTCGAAACCTCATAGCCGAGCACCACGCCGCGCAGGAAGCCCAGGCCGGTCGCGCCGCTGTCCTGCGCGGTAGCCAGCGCCGCCGCCACCGTGGCCGCGCCCGGGTGGTACATCGCGTCGCGAAAGCTGTCATCCACTTCCGCCGCATGGGCGGCCGTTCCGTTGAGCAGCGCGGCAACGCGCGGCGTTGCGCAACGGCCGTCAGGCAGGCGTGCACGACCGCGGTCCAGATCTTCCGCCAGCAGCGCGTGCAGTTGCGGCATCGGCGCTACCGACAGCCCCGGAAACAGCGCGGCGTACCAGTCGATCACTGCGCGCTTCGCGTGGTGCAGCACGTCGTCGTCCAGCCGGGCATGGCGGAATTCGGCGGCATAGCGGGCAAATACTTCAGTGGCGTACATGGCGAGTCGCTCAGGCCAGAACGACCACGCCGTCGGCGGCGCGCACGCCCTGACCTTGCGACAGCACGAAGACCGGATTGATTTCGGCCTCGACCAACCGTTCTCCGAGCTGGGCCGCCATCCTCGAGAAGGCGACGATCGCGTCGGCCAATGCCTCGACGTCAGCCTTGGGCCGTCCCCGGAAACCATCCAGCAGCGGCCAGGTCTTGAGGTCCTGCGCCATCGACAGTGCCTCGGCGCGGCCGAGCGGCTTCAGACCCTGCGCGTCCTGCGCCAGCAGCCGCATGGTCGTGTCCTTGAAGAGCTCCGCCGTCACACCTCCCATGCCCAGCAGGATGGCCGTGCCGAGCGCATCGCGGTGCATTCCGAGGATCAGCTCCGTCCCGCCCGACACCATCTCCTGCACAAGAAAACGCTCGGGATGCACGCCGCTGCGAGCCTTCACATCGGCCGCCATGCGGCCAATGCGTTCGCCAATAGCTTCGCTGCCCAGCCCGACGGCGACGCCGCCCACATCGCTCTTGTGCGTGATTTCAGACGACAGGATCTTGAGCACGACGCGCCCGCCCAGTTCACGCGCGGCTGCTTCGGCCTCGGCCGGGGAACCAACGATCCGCTCGGCGACACACGGCACGCCGAAGCGCGAGAACAACTGCTTGGCCTGTGCCTCGTCCAGCGAACCGCCAGCCAGCTCGCCAACCTCGATCAGCGACAAGGACGTGTCGCCTTCCTCGGGCGCGGCGAACCCTTGCACGCGCAGCATGCCCGCCAGCGCGGCGGTGCAGCTCTCGGCGGCGGTGAATGCCGGCACGCCGCATCGCGTGAGAAGTGCCCCCACTTCGGGCGCATGCGGGCTCACGTACGCCATCACCGGCTTGTCGGAACTGGGCAGGCAGTCCTGGATGGCGCCGGCCAGCAGTTCGGGCATGGCCAGGCTGGAAGAGCCGACGATGATCACCAGCGCGTCGTAGCTAGCGCTCGCCAGCAGCGCGTTGATGGCACCTCGCAGCAGGTCGGGGCGAAGCCCCGCCAGAGTCACGTCGATCGGGTTGCGGTCCAGCACGGCCTCGGTCCCCGTCTGCAACGCACGCAGCGCATCGGCAGTGGCAGCATCGGGGGCAGGCGTGTCGAAGCCTGCCACGCCCAGATCATCGGAAACCAGCGTGCCGGCTCCGCCCGTGGAAGTCAGGACGGCGACGCGCCTGCCAAGCAACTTGCGGCCCGTGGTCAGCGCTGAGGGAATATCCAGCAGATCGGAAAAGCTCCGGGCACGAATCACCCCCACCTGCTTGAACAGCGCGTCGTACATGCTGTCGGCGCCCGCCATGGCACCGGTGTGCGAAACCGCGGCCTTGGCCCCCGCCTCCGACCGGCCGATCTTGAAGGCGACGACAGGCTTGCCCAGGCGCGCGGCCTTCAGGCAGGCCGCGCGGAACTTCGCAGGGTTGCGCACGGTTTCGACGTACAGCGCAATCACCTTGGTGGCCGGGTCATCGGCCAGGTGGTCGATGAAGTCGGGCAGTTCCAGATCGACCTCGTTGCTGGTGGAAATCAGCTTCGACAGGCCGATGCCGCGCGCCGCGGCGCGGGACAGCAGCGAGCCCAGGATGCCGCCGCTTTGCGAGACCACGCCGATGCCTCCGGCCTGAAACTCGTCCATCTCCAGCGCGCCCGACGGCGACAGGACGATGTTGTCCGTGAGATTGACAAGCCCGATGGTGTTGGGGCCCAGGATGCGCATCGCGCCGGCCGCCTCGATCAGCTGCTGCTGGCGCCGCGCACCGTCTTCCCCGGTTTCGGTATAGCCGCTGGCCAGCACGATGGCCGCGGCACAGCCGCGTGCCGACAGCTCCTTCACCGCCAGATGCGCGCGCTCGGCACCCAGCAGCACGACGGCAACGTCGGGCACCTCCGGCAGCGATGCAATATCGGCGTAGCACTGCAGATCGCCGATGCGATCGACCTTCGGGTTCACCGGCATGATGCGGCCCGCAAAACCGTGCTTCTGCAGATAGGCCACGGGGCGACCGGTGGTCTTCTTCGGGTCTGCCGAGGCGCCGATGACGGCGACGCTGCGTGGCGAGAGCAGCTTGGCGATGGCGTGGTTCATGGCGTCAGTCCTTCGCGGTGGTCTTGGCGAGAAACGCTTCCACCGAGGCACGGTGCTCGCTGCTGGTGTAGCAGATCCCCTGTGCCTGGCTGCCCTGTGCGAACACATCGTGCGAGGTCAGCTCGAAGCTCTGGTTAAGGATGGTCTTGGTCAGCGCGAGCGCAGTGGAAGACGCAGACGAGAGCTCGACCGCCCACGCCTGCGCGTCGGCGAGCAGCGTGTCCGCGCCGGTCTTGCGGTCCACGATGCCCAGCGAGAGGGCTTCATCCACCTTGACCTGGCGGCCAGTGAAGATCAGCTCCTTGGCCTTGGGCAGGCCCACCCGGCGCGGCAGGAAGTACATGCCGCCGCCATCGGGAATGATGCCGCGCAAGACATAGCTCCAGGCAAAGCTGGCCCATTCGCTGGCGATGATGAAATCGCAGGCCAACGCCGTGTCCGCGCCCAGCCCCGAGGCCGCGCCATTGACAGCGGCGATCACCGGCTTAGGCATGGTGTGCAGCAGCGCCTGCACGTGGTGCACGCGCTGCTGGCGATGCCATCCGTTGAAGCCCACTTCGCCAGCCGGCGCGTTCATGCGCTTCTGCATGCCACTGATGTCGCCGCCCGCGCAAAACCCCTTGCCGGCACCGGTCAGCACCAGCGCCTTGATGGTCTTGTCCGCGGCCACGCGCTCCAGCGCGTCGGCGAACTCCGCGCGCATGTCGTCGCTCATGGCGTTGCGCTTGTCGGGGCGATTGAAGGTGACGGTCGCGATCGCGTCCGTCACCTGGAAGTCGATGAGGGTGTAGGTCATGAGTTTTTCTGGCTGAAGTCGAGGGCGGCCGTTCAGTCGGCCTTGATGCCGTTTTCCTTGATGACGCGCGCCCACCGCGCTTCTTCCGCGCGAACGTAGTCGTCGAGTTCGGCAGGCGCGCCGGCATTGATCACGAGGCCTTCATGCTCGATCTTTCGCACGAAGTCCGGCGCTCGCGCGGCCTTGCGTCCGGCGGCGTTGAGGCGGTCGATAACGGCAGGCGGGGTGCCGGCCGGCACGAACAAGCCATACCAGCTCTCCACCAGATAGCCCGGCACGCTGGCCGCGATGGCCGGCACACCCTTGAATGCCGGCGAGGGCTCGGCAGTGGTCACGCCCAGCGCACGCAGCTTGCCGCTGTCGACGAAGGTGGACACGGCCGCCGCGGTGGCGAACATCATGTCGACCTGCCCGCCCAGCAGATCGGTCAGCGCCGGGCCGGCGCCCCGGTAAGGTATGTGCGTGAGCTTTACCTTCGCGAGATTGGCGAACATCTCACCGGCCAGATGAGCGGAGGTACCCGCACCTTGCGATGCGAAAGTCAGCTTGCCGGGATTGGCCTTGGCGCTGGCCAGCACATCGGCCACCGATTTGTAGGGACTGTCGGGGCGCACCACCAGGACGTTGGGTCCGCGCCCGACGAGGATGACCGGCGCAAAGGCCTTGTTGCTGCCATACGAAAGCCTGGGCTGCAGCGATGGATTGACGGCGTGGGCGAACGAGGCGACCACGACGCTGTAGCCGTCGGGCGCGCTCTTGGCCACGTTGTCCGTGCCGATCAACGTTCCTGCTCCCGGCTTGTTGTCGATGATGACCGGTTGCCCGAGGTCCTTGGACATCTCCGCGCCCAGCGTGCGGGCGATGAGGTCGGTGCCTCCGCCCGGCGCGAAGGGCACGACGAAACGGATGGGCTTGTCGGGATATGCGAAGGCCGTGCCGACGGCGGTGAGGCCTGCAAGAAGGAAGGCGAGCGCGCGTGCTCGCCCGGTGGAAGGGGCTGCCATGGTCTGATGTCTCCAGAACTGTTTGATTTGAAAGTCCGTCACATGCCCAAGCTGCAGCGCGTGACAGCTGAACTCTAGGATCAAGCGGCTCGCAAAGGTGATTGCAATTCCACTGGTTGGAACACAGGCAGTGGATACTTCGATTCGATCCATTCACGGTGAATCCACGCGTCGCCTGTCCGCAAGGCTCCCATGACCGAACTTCCCAACTTCAATCTCGACCACAAACCCGGACGATCGCCCGCCAATCGATCGCTGGAGCGAGGCATCGAAATCCTGCGTGCATTCCGGCCAGGCTCCGAGCTGTTGGGCAATGGTGAACTGGCCGAGCGCACCGGACTTTCCAAGTCCACGGTCAGCAGGCTCACGCAGACGCTGGTGGGTGCGGGCATGCTGCAGCTGGACAGCGTCGAACGCGCCTATCGCCTGGCGCCCGCCGTGCTGAGTTTGTCGCACGCGATGCGCACCGGCTCGCGTGTTCTACAGGCAGCAACACCGCACATGCGCGAGTTGGCGCTGCAAAAGCGCATCAACGTCGGACTTGCCGCGCCGGACCGGGACGAGATGGTTTACCTTGAATCCATTCGCTATGCGAAGCGCGTAGCGCTCCGGCACGTGGTTTCGGGCCAGCGTGTGCCGATGGAACTCACGTCGCTGGGCAGGGCTTACCTGGCGGTCGCTTCGCAACCTCGCCGCGCCAGGCTGATGGAACTGTTCGCGCAACGCCGCAGGCACTGGCGCAAGATGGAGACAGAGATCAAGCAGGCGTGGGCGGACGTGCATGCCAAGGGGTACTGCGCCGCGGCCTGGCAACCCGAGGTGGTGGCGCTGGCCACACCGCTGCTGGTGGACGACGTCATCTACGTGCTGAATGTCAGCGTATCGACCGAGGAATCGATCGCCGTCATATCGCGGGAGCTGGCCCCCGCCCTGCTCGAACTGGCGCAGAAGATACGTCACGCGCTGAACGTGCAGGAACCGCGAGGCGGTTGACTGGGCTTCGGGCGCCTTCGTCGCCGAGCTTCCGGATGCCTTCTTCGATGTGCCAGTGCTCTGGGTGCATGGTCACACGCATCAGCAGTTCGACTATCGCGCCCGCTCTTGCCGGGTCGTGTGCAATCCGCGCGGCCTGCGCAGGCCCGATCGCGCGCGCTTGCCTTGCGCGATGCCCGGCTTCTCGACCAGGCGGTAGCTGACGACCGAGGCCGCCACGAGCAGCAGCGCACAAAGAATGCCCACCAGCCAGTACTGCATTGCGGCAGCCATCGCGAACTCCCGCACCGGCTGTACAGCGAAGACGATCGTCAGAACAAGCCCCTGCAGCAGGTAGATGCTGTAGCTCACCGTGCTCATGCGCCGGGCCGCGCGCGTGGCCAGCAGGCCGAACAGCGTGCTGCCGCGGCAGACCAGGTGGAAGAAGACCCAGAGCAGCAAGGCCTGGATAGGCCCCACCATGTGCTCGAACCAGAGGAACACGGCGCCGAGGCAGACCAGGGCGAGCAGCGAAGCCGCCCATTCCGGCAGCCGCAGCTTCAACGTGCTCGCACCATCGCACCGGATCAACCAAGCCGACAGCATGCCCATGAGGAACGACGCCAGCACCCACGCCAGGGCGCCGACCACAAGCAAGAGCGTCGGCTGCCAAAGCGAACCGTCCGGCGAAAGCGCGGAGAACGTCAGCACCAGCAGGCACAGCAGCAAGGCACCGGCAACGAAGCGCGGCGTTCGCCCGCCGCGCGCGAGCGGCGCCATCAGCCGGAGCGATCCGTAGAACAGCCATTCCACGAAGACCGTCCACGTCACGCCCGCGAGGATGAACCTTGTCCCGTCATAGCCGTTGATGTCGGGCTGCATCGGCACGATGCCGAGGGCCAGCCACTGCAGCATCTCGCCCAGCACGGACCAGGCCGGCTCCCGGAGCTCGAACCCGGTTCTCCAGGCGACGATGAGAAGCATCAGGCCCACCGCCACCAGGTACATCGGCCCGATGCGCCAGAGCCTGCCGATGTAGAGACTCGTCCAGTCCGGCCGGCCCTTGGCGTCGAGCAATTTCCCCCAGAACAGGAAGCCGGTGATCATGAAGAAGACCGTCACGCCGACCTGTCCGAGCAGGGTGTGGAAGCCCGAGTGTGGAAACGTCCATTCGCCTCGCTCGATGTAGCCGGGGGTCACCGTCAGGTGGTGCACGAACACGCTCAGCGCGAGAAAGCCGCGCAGCCCGTCGAGCGTTGCGGTGCGATGGTCGCGCTGCGGTGGCTCGTCGGCCGCGCGGAAAACCGGCAGCGCCAGCGCACCGAGCACGACCAGTACGAGCACGAAATACGGCCAGACGGAGAGGACGCTCATCGCTGGCGCGGCCTGCTCTGTTGCTGCTTTCTTGCTCCAGGCGCCTTCGCAAGAACGCCGGCCTCTCCCCCCGTCGGCTCGGTGCGTTCCTTGTTCAAGTCATCGGCAGCAGGCGACCGGAACCGCGACGCATACGCCCAGGCGGCACCACGCCGATGCAGGGCAAACACCCTCATGCCTTGGCGGCATCGAGGTCCGTGGCCGCAAGGGATCGCGGCCGCATGTCGGTCCAGTTCGCTTCGATGAAAGAGCTGCAGGCCGCCCTGTCGGTCGCGGCCAGCGCGACCTGCCAGCCGGCAGGTACCTCGATGAAGCTCGGCCACAACGAGTGCTGGCCTTCTTCATTCACCAGCACCAGGAAGGTGGCGTTCTTGTCGTCAAACGGATTGCTCATGGTCGATTTCCTTGAAGGGGTTCAGGCGTTCAAGCCATTTCCACGGACTCGGGCGCTGCCTCGCGCAGCGCCGTGAGGGCCGTGGTGATTTCGGTCAATGCGTGATGGCGCGCGAAGTCCTCGCGCAGCACGCCCGCTCGCTGGCGGTAGCTGGGTTCGCTCAACAGCCTGCGCACGGCGTCGCCGATCTGGCGTGCGCTCGGCTGCCCGTTGCCGAGGTTGATGCCAACACCCGACCACGCCACGCGCGCGGCGATCTCGGGCTTTTCCTCTGTGGCTCCGGCCACCACCAGCGGCACGCCGAGGCTCAGCGCGTGGTTGACCGAGCCGTAGCCGCCGTTGGTCACCATCGCATGCACCTTGGGCAGCAGCCGGTCGTACGGCAAAAACGGCAGCACACGGGCATTGGCCGGAACCGCCATGTTCAGCGCGGCCGGCAACGGGCCGCCGGTGGTGGCGATGACCTGGATGTCCTTCGCCCCGGCCAGCGCCTGCAATGTCGGGCCGATCAGCTGCGCCGGGTTCTGGTTGGCCAGCGTGCCCTGCGTGACCAGCACCACCGAGCGGCCGTCGTCCAGCTCGCGCCACCAGTCGGGCAGCGTGAAGTCCTGGCTGGCAGGCGCGAGCAGCGGGCCGACAAAACGCACCGAGGCGGGCAGGTCGCTGCGCGGGTATTCGAAGGACGCCGCCGTCAACTGCAGGTAGAGGTCCGGCAGCTTGACCATGGCATCGATGAAGAAGTCCGGCAGCGCGGGCAGGCCTGCGCACGTCAGCAACGCATCGAAGTAGCGCTGCACCTCGCCGAACATCGCCTGCTTGAGGTTGGCGTTCATCGCCCTGTTGCGCACGCGCCCTTCCGGCGTGGACGACGGCGGCAGCGCGGTGCCGAAGAAGGCCGTGTCGCAGCTGGACAGAGGCAGCGCCGAGATGCCGACGGCAACAATCGCCGGGCGATGCTCGCGCGGCCCCAGCAACAGCGGGAAGGTGCCGCAGAACATCGTGTCGACCACGATGGCGTCGGCCTCGAAGTCTTGCAGGATCGCGCCCAGGCCAGCCCGTTGCGCGGCCATGGCATCGGCAAAGAAGTGCTTCAGGCCGAAGCACAGCTGCGCGTGCGCAGACGGCAGGCGCTGGCGCTGCGGAAAGCGCTGGTCGAGCTCGCGGTAGTCGTAGTCGATCGCGGCGTCGAAGGCGGTGAAGCTCGCGCCGGTGGCCTCGGCCTGCGCCCGGAACCGGCTCGCGGTGTGCACCCGCACCTCGTGCCCGAGGTTCACCAGATGCTGGGCGATGGCCAGCATCGGCAACACGTGTCCCGGCAATGCGGTTGCCGCGATGAGATAGCGTGCCATGTCGGGTCTCCTATGAAGCGCTGGTTTCCAGGGCACGGCGTGCCTTGGTGTCGATGCCGAGGTCGACGAAGTAGCGCTGCAGCAGCTCGCGGTCCACCGGGCGGATTGCCGCGCCGATGGCTTCGAGCTGCGCATGCGTGGCCGCGCCGCTGACCTGCGGCGGCGTGGCCGAGGTGTCGTAGCGATCGAGAATCGCCAGCACCGCCGCAAGGTCGCGGTCCTGCCCCACGGCGAGCCGTGCATGCGCGCGCTCCAGCCAGGGCTCGAGCCCCACCGGTTCGAGCCGCATGCCGAGCCGTTCGAACACTGGCGGAATGTCGCGCACCCGCAGCGCCGCCTGGCTCATCAGGTGGAACACCTGGCCCCACGACGCCTGCTGGCCCGCAAGGCCGAGGATGGCGCGCGCCACGTCGTCCACCGGCGTCAGGTTGAGTGGCAGGTCCATGTCGGGAATCGCTTCCAGGTCGGCATAGAGATGCGCCACGCGCCAGATCAGGTCGTCGGCATTGCAGATCGCGTGGGTGTGGTCGCCGGTGACTGCCCCCAGCCGGTAGATCGCGACCGGCATGCCGCGCGCCTGCGCCACGCGGGCCAGCGCATCGCCGACCCACTTGCTCTGGCTGTAGCCGTCGACCAGCCCGCTCCACGAAGCAAGAGCCGACTGCTCGGTGACCGTGCCGTCCTTGTTGTTCTGGTCGATCACCGCCAGCGTCGAGACGTAATGCATGCTCTTGGGCCGGCCCTGCGAGGTCCACTCGAGCAGCGTGACCACGCTGTCGACGTTGGCGGGCTTCAGGCTGGCGTAGGGATGCAAAAAGTCGACCTGCGCGGCGCAGTGGTAGATGGCGTCGCAGCCATCGCGCACCAGTTGCACGGCGCTGTCGTCGAGGCCGAGCAGCGGCTTGCCGAGGTCGCCGGTGACGACCTTGATGCGCGCGTCGTCCCAGATCGCGCCGAGCTGGCGCTGGGCCAGCGTGAGCTTCAGGCGGCGCTTGCCCGCCTCTTCGTCGGCGGCGCGCACGTGGCAAACCACGCAGGCCGATGAGTCGCGCAGCAGCGCAGCCAGCAGATGGCTGCCGACAAAGCCGCTGGCGCCGGTCAGGAACACGCGCTTCGCAGCCAGCGGCGGTGCAGCATCCTGGCTGCGGATGTGCGCGGGCAGATCGAGTTCGCGCGACAGGTCGAGCGCCTCGGCAGTGCCGGCCGAGTCGTCGAGCCACGCGGCCAGTTCGGCGACAGTTGGGCGGTTGTAGACCTCGGCGTGCGGAAAGTCCGCGCGCACCTGCTGGCGGATGCGCATGCCGAGCTGGATGGCCATCAGCGAATGACCGCCAAGCTCGAAGAAGTTGTCGTGGATGCCGACACGCTCCAGATGCAGCGTCTCAGCCCAGAGCGCGGCCAGTTGCCTCTCGGTGGGCGTGCGGGGTTCGGCATACGGTGCGGCGGCCTGCTGCTCGGGTGCGGGCAATGTCTTGCGGTCGAGCTTGCCGCTCTGGGTCAGCGGCAGGAACGGCAGGTGGACGAAGGCCGAGGGCACCATGTAATCGGGCAGCGCCTTCGCCATGTGGGCGCGCAACTCGATCGGCTGCGGATCGGCCGCGGCGACCACGTAGGCCACGAGGCGCTTCTCGCCCGGCACGTCCTCGCGGACGATCACGGCCGCCTGCGTCACCAGCGGGTGCTGCAGCAGCACCGATTCGATTTCGCCCAGCTCGATGCGGAAGCCGCGGATCTTCACCTGCTGGTCGGCACGACCGAGAAAGTCGAGGCTGCCGTCGCTGCGCCAGCGCACCAGGTCGCCGCTGCGGTACATGCGGCTGCCGGGTTCGCCGAAGGGGTTGGCGATGAAGCGTTCGGCGCTGAGCAGCGGGCGGTTCAGATAACCGCGCGCCACCCCGCTGCCGGCGATGTAGAGCTCACCCGCGACACCGGGCGGCACCGGCTGCAGGCTGTCGTCGAGCACGTACACCCGCGTGTTCCAGACTGGCTTGCCGATGGACGGCAGCTCTTCGGCATTCATCGGCGCGCTCGTGCTCGCGCAGATGGTGATTTCCGTCGGGCCGTACGCATTGATCATGCGGCGGCCTTGCGACCAGCGCGCGGCCAGCGCGGCGGGGCAGGCATCGCCGCCCACCACCAGCGTCTGCAGATGCGGGAATTCGCCGTGCGGCAGGGTTGCCAGCGCGGCCGGCGGAATCAGCGCATGGCTCACGGCCTGCCTGTCGAGCAGCTCGGCCAGCTCCGTGCCGAGCAGTTGCTGCGGCGACGGCACCACCAGCGCGGCGCCGGCGTGAAAGGCCATCAGCAGGTCCATCACCGAAGCGTCGAAGCCGCTGGAAGAGAACTGCAGCACGCGCGAGTCGTGGCCAATGGCAAAGCGCTGCGCCATTGAAGCGCCGAGACTGCTCAGGCCGGCATGCGGCACCACCACGCCCTTGGGCAGACCGGTGGAGCCGGAGGTGTAGATGACGTAGGCGGCATCGCGCGCATCGACCGTGCGCGAGTGCACCACGGGGTCGTCAGACTGGATCGCCAGTGCGGCGACCGTCTCGTCGCTGTCGAGCGCCAGGCAATGCGCAATGCCGGCCAGCTCCGGCAGCAGCGATGCATGGGTCAACACGCTCGCGGGCGCCGCCTCGCCGAACACGAAGGCACTGCGCCCGGCCATGTGGTTCGGGTCGAGGGGCAGGTAGGCCGCGCCTGCCTTCACGATGGCCAGGTGCGCCACGACGAGGTCGAGCGAACGCGGCAGCACCGTCGCGACGATGGCGCCGGCGCCGATGCCCCGGCCCCGCAGCAGGTGCGCAAGCCGGTTGGCCCGCACGTCGAGCGCGGCGTAGCTGACCGTCGCGTCGTCGAGCACCACCGCCGGTGCGTTCGGACGCGCGGCCGCGTGCGCCTGCACCATGGCGGCCAGCGAGAGCGGCGCGATGTCGAGTGTGCTGCCGCTCCAGTCGGCAAGCAGGCGTTGGCTTTCTTCATTGCTCAGGATGTCCAGGCTGCCCAGCGCAGCGTCGGGCGCATCGCAGGCCTGCTCCAGCAGGCGCACCAGTCGCGCCGCGATGGCTTCGACGGTGCTGCGGTCGAACAGGTCGGTGCTGTACTGGATGCCGCCGGCAATGCCGCCCGGCAAGCCATCGGCGCCGCGCAGCTCGTCGAGGATGAAGGACAGGTCGAACTTGGCGGTGTCCACGGCCACCGGCTGCGGCGTGATCGACAAGCCGGGCAGGCTGAAAGACAGCCGGTTGCCGCCCTGCTGGAACCCCAGCATGACCTGGAACAGCGGCAGGTTGGCGCCCGAGCGCTGCGGCCGCAGCAGCTCCACGATGCGGTCGTACGGGAACTCCTGGTTCGCATACGCGGCAAGGTTGGTGGCCCGCACCCGCGCGATCAGGTCGCGCAGACCCGGTTGTCCCGAGGTGTCGGTGCGCAGCACCAGCGGGTTGACGAAGCAGCCAATCAGGTCGTCCAGCGCGTGATCGCTGCGGCCTGCAACCGGCGTGCCGATGACGATGTCGTCTCCCGCGCCCAGCCGGTTCAGCAAGCCTGCGAGCGCGGCCTGCAGCACCATGAAGACGCTGGCCTGGCCGTCGCGCGCCAGCTGCAGCATGCGCTCGTGAACGTGCGCCGGTATCTGCATCGGCACCACGTCGCCCTGGTAGCTGGGAACGGCTGGGTGCGGGCGGTCGACCGGCAGGCTCAACCGCTCGGGCAGGTCGCGCAGGGTCTCGCGCCAGAACTCGCGCTGGCGGCCGGCCATGCTGTCGGCGTCGTCTTCGCTGCCGAGCAGTTCCTGCTGCCACAGCGCGTAGTCGGCGTATTGCAGCGGCAGCGGTGCCCAGCCGGGCGCCTTGCCTTCGCTGCGCGCGGCATAGCCGATGCTCAGGTCGCGCGCCAGCGGCAGCAGCGAGGCGCCATCGCCGACGATGTGATGCGTCAGCAGCAGCAGCACGTGCTCGTCGGCAGCCAGCCTGAACAGATGGGGGCGCAAGGGAGCCGTGTTGCCGAGGTCGAAGCCGAGGCGTGCCGCGGCGTGCAGCTGGGCGGCGATTTCTTCTTCGCTGCTGTCGGCTTCGATCAGCAACGCACGCGCTTGCGCACCGTCGAGAATCTGCTGGTACGGCAGCCCGTCTTCGTTCGGGTAGATGGTGCGCAGGCTTTCGTGGCGCTGCACCAGGTCGTCCAGTGCGGCCTGCAGCGCATCGCGGTCGAGCACACCCGAAAGGCGCAGGGCCAGCGGCATGTTGTAGGCCGGGTTCGCGTTTTCGAGCTGGTTCATCAGCCAAAGGCGGCGCTGCGCGAAAGACAGCGGAATGCGCGCCGGGCGCGGCATCGGCGTGAGGCTGGGCCGCGACTGCGAGGCCTGGTCCAGCAGTTCCGCGAGGCCGGCGATGGTGGAAACCTGGAACAGCGTGTCCAGCGGCAGGTCGATCATGAACTGCTGCCGGATCATCGAGATCAGCTGCACGATCATCAGCGAGTGCCCGCCGAGCTCGAAGAAGTTGTCGTTGATGCCGACGCGCGGCAGGTGCAGCGTCTCGGCCCAGAGCCCCGCGAGGATGCGTTCGGTGGGCGTGCGAGGCGCGGCATAGGGCGTGGCCGCCTGCAGCTCGGGCGGCGGCAGCGCCTTGCGGTCGAGCTTGCCGCTGGGGCCCAGCGGCAAGGCCGGCATGCCTACGAAGGCCGAGGGCACCATGTATTCGGGCAGTGTTTGCGCGAGATGGGTGCGCAGTTCGGCTGCCTGCGGGTCGGCCGCATCCGCCGCCACGACGTAGGCCACCAGCCGCTTCTCGCCCGGTACGTCTTCGCGCGCGATCACCGCGGCCTGCGCCACTTGCGGATGCTGCAGCAACGCCGATTCGATCTCGCCCGGCTCGATGCGCAGGCCGCGGATCTTCACCTGCTGGTCGGCACGGCCGAGAAAGTCGAGGCTGCCGTCGCTGCGCCAGCGCGCGAGGTCGCCGGTGCGGTACATGCGGCTGCCGGGTTCGCCGTACGGGTTGGCAATGAAGCGCTCGGCGCTCAGCAGCGGGCGGTTCAGGTAGCCGCGCGCCAGGCCGACGCCTGCGATGTACAGCTCGCCGGTCGTGCCGGGCGGCACTGGTTGCAGGCCGCTGTCCAGCACGTGCATCTGCGTGTTCCAGATCGGACGGCCGATCGGAACGGTGGGAACGGCGGGAACGCTCTTCGACGACGGCTCGTCTTCAGGCGTGCGCGGGCATTCCCACGAAGTGACGTCGACTGCGGCCTCGGTCGGCCCGTAGAGGTTGTGCAGTTCGCACGGCAGGATCTGCTGGAACTGCGATTGCAGTGCGGGCGACAAGGCCTCGCCGCTGCAGATCACGCGACGCAGCGAGGTGCAGTTGGCGGCCATGGGTTCGAGCAGGAAAACCTCCAGCATCGACGGAACGAAGTGGATCGTGGTGATGCCTTCGTCCGCAATCAGCCCCGCGAGGTACGCCGCGTCCTTGTGGCCGCCCGGCTTTGCCAGCACCAGCGTGGCGCCGTCGATCAGCGGCCAGAAGAATTCCCAGACCGACACGTCGAAGCTCGACGGCGTTTTCTGCAGCACGCGGTCATCGGCCTGCAGGCCGTAGCGGTCCTGCATCCAGCGCAGGCGGTTGACGATGGCGCGGTGCGACACGACCGCGCCCTTCGGCTTCCCGGTCGAGCCCGAGGTGTAGATCACATAGGCCGGGCGCGAGGGATCGATCGCGACGGCGGGGTCGGTCTCGGCGCAATTCGCCAGATCCGCAAACGTTTGCGCTACATCGAGCAGAAGTTTCGGAGCGTCTGCCGGCAGCGACTCCGCAAGCGCCGCGGTGGTGACCAGGCACACCGGCTGCGCGTCGCCGAGCATGAAAGCGATGCGGTCCTGCGGAAAGTCGGGGTCGACGGGCAGGTAGGCGGCGCCGGTCTTCAGCGTGGCAAGCAAGGCCACCATCAGGTCCAGCGAACGCGGAATGGCCAGCGCCACGGTGCGCTCCGGGCCCGCACCGCGCGCGCGCAGCAGGTGCGCGAGGCGGTTGGCGCGCCGGTTGAGCTCGTCGTTGCGCATGTCCTCGCCGGCGAAGCGCAATGCGATGCCTTGCGGATTGGCGGCAAGCTGCGCCTCGATCAGCGCGGTGAGATGGGTGTCGGGCACCGCATGGGCCGTGTCGTTCCACGTCACCAGCAGTTGCTCGCGCTCGCTGGCTTGCAGCAGGTCGATGTGGCCGATGGCCTGGTCGGGCTGGCGGATCACCGCCGTCATGAAGGCGAGCAGCCGGCGCTGATGGTCAGCCAGTTCCTGCGCGGTGTAGACCGCCGGATTGGCGTCGAAGTCGATCTGCAGGTCCTGCCCGTTGCCGCGTTCGTACAGGAAGATGCCCAGATCCTCGGCCGTGCCGTTGGACAGGTTGCGCGGCTTCGCGGCATGCCCGGCAAAGCGGAAGTCGTAGTCGAAGGGCTCGACGTTGACCACGGTGGTGAACAGCTGCCGGTTGTTGACCAGCATGTTCAGGTCGCTGCGCAGGTGCTCGTAGCGGTACGACTGATGTCGCAATATCTGCCGCATCTGCCGGCCCACTTCGTTGATGAGCTCCGGCACCGGCAGGTCCGGGCGCATCGAAAGCCGCAACGGCAGTGCGTTCGCCACCATCGCGGGCACGCGCCGCATGCGGTCGTTGTGGCGCGCGGTAACGGGAATGCCGATCACCATGTCCTCGATGCCGGTGGCGCGGTACAGGTAGGCCGCGGTGGTGGCGATCAGGATCTGCGGCAGCGTGGTGCCCAGCTGCTGCGCGATGTCCGCCAGGGCCCGCACGCTGGCGGCCGGCAGGTGCGCCGTCTGGCGCAGCAGGCCGCCGACGTTGACCGAGCGATGCGATGCAAGGCTCAACGGGTCGGGCGCGTCGCCGAAGCGTTCCGTCCAGTACTGGCGGTCGCGCGGGAAGCGGCCGGACTCGCGATAGGCCTTCTCTTCCTCGGCCAGTTGCGAGATGGGCGCGATGCGCGAAGCCTCGGGCACCTCGGTGCCGTTGATGCGCGCGGTGTAGACGTCGGCGAAGCGCCGAGCAATCAGCCCACCGCCGAAGCCGTCGAGCACGATGTGGTGGCTGCGGTGGTACCAGATGTGGCGCTCGGGCGCGATGCGGATCAGCGCGGACATCCAGAGCTGGTCCCGCGCCAGGTCATCCTTGCGGCTGAAGTCGGCATGCATCCACGACTGCGCGGCGGCGGCCGGGTCCTCTGCGCCGCTGAAGTCCAGGTAAGGCATTTCGCGCATGAAAGCCGGCGCGACAATCTGGCGCGGCCCCTGCGGGGTATCGGCAAAGCTCAGGCGCGTGGCCTCGGCTTCTTCGGTCACCTGCCGCATGGCGGCCATGAAGACGGCGGGATCGATCCAGCCGTCGATTTCTATGGCTTCGGCGAGATTGAAGTTGGTGTCGGGCGAGGCGAATTTCGCGCCGAGCCACATCGCCATCTGACCCGAGGTGAGGGCAGATGCGGCGCCCTTGGGATCGACCGTGCTCATGAACTTCTCCACGTCTTGAATTGAATCGGCAGCGATCGAATCCCTCAGGAAACAATCGCAAACTCCGAATCAATGTACAAGCTGTTTCAACAATTTCAGAGACAGCTTTCCGGGTGAAAACATTTCACGTGGAGCTTTGAGCGCGAAAGATTTCATCGCAAAGCGATCACCCAATTCGCGGTTTCCGGAATTGAGAATCTTTAGTCGTATTGCGGAAAAAAACCGCTACAAAAGCATGTTGCGGTGCAGCAACTTCTTCAGCGACGAGTAGGGTCTTCCCTCTGTTCGCCGCCTCAGCGCTTGTCGAAATACGGAATGAAAACGCCGTTGGCGGCCACGCCAACCTGCTTGACCCAGTCCAGCGAGAAGTGCTCGCCAAGGCGCTGCAGGTCACGGCTGAACAGGAAGGACACCTGCTCGATCTTCATGCCGTTGCGCCGCAATTCATCCATGGAGCGTGCTGCTGCGGCGGCGCTGTTCGCCCATCCGCGCAGTTCGGCGGCTGCAGCGGCGGCCTTCAACGCATCGCGCGAGGTCGCCTCGAGAGCGCTCCAGGCCTTGTCGTTGACGAACACGAGGTTCTTGGGAAACCAGGCATTGATCTCGTAGAAGAAGCGCATGGATTGCCACACCCGGCTCTCCACGCCCGTGACGGCGGAGGTCATCATGCAGTCGATGCGGCCGTCCGCCAGCGCCCTGTCGAGCTCGGTGGCCGGCACGTCGACGGGCACCGCGCCCATCAGCGTTGCGATGCGCGCGGTGGTTGCGTTGTAGGCACGCATGCGCATGCCACGCAGGTCGCTCATCGCGGCGAGCGGCTTGGTCGAGTACAGGCCCTGCGGCGGCCACGCGACGGCGTAGAGCACACGCAGCCTGCGCTCGGCGAAGGCCTGTTCGATCAGCGGGCGCTGAATGCGCCAGAGCCGCTGCGCGTCGGCATAGCTGCTGGTGATGAACGGGACGGAATCGGCGCCGGCCAGCGGCACGTCGGCGGCAAGGCTGCTCATGATGGCTTCGCCGGCCTCGATCCTGCCGTCCTGCACCGCCGCACGGATCGCGTTCAGCGCGAACAGCGAGTTGCCGGCGTGGACCTCGATGCGCAATTGCCCTGCAGTCGAGCGCTCGACCTCCTTCGCCATGGCCAGCAGGCTGACCGTGTGGAAGTTTTCCGCCGGATAGCCGGTGGCCAGCCGCCACACCGTCGCCCCGGGAGCGGCAGATGCAGCGGAAGAAAAGGCCCCTGCACCGCCCACCAGCAGTGCGAAGGTCCGGCGGGTGATGAGGGGCTGGCTCATGGCCTCAGCCGATGGTCGCGATGGCGGCACCGGCCGCCACGTAGCCGCCTGCGGCGACCGAGAGGGCGATGCGTCCGGCGCGATGCGCGAGCACCTGCATTTCCATCTTCATCGCCTCCATCACGGCGATGACGCTGCCCGCCGCGACCTCGTCACCATCGGCGACCTTCCAGCCCTGCACCGTGCCGGAGACCGGCGCGACCACCGCTGCGGCGTCCACCACTGCTGCCGCTTCAACCGGTGCAGCGCCCGCACCAGCGGCCGCAGACGACAGCCCGCTCAGCAGCACGGCAGGCAGACCCAGCGACATGCGGCGTCCATCCACTTCGATCGACGTGCGCAGCAGAGCCGTGTCAGGCAACGGGTCCGGACGCATTGCCGCAGCTTCGCCGTTGGCGAAGTCTGTTTCGATCCAGCGCGTGTGCACCTTGAATGCATCGCCGGACACGAAGTCCGGGTGCGCCATCACGGCACGATGAAACGGCAGCACCGTGGGCAGGCCCTCGATGCGGAATTCCTTGAGCGCACGACGCGCCCGCGCAATGGCCTGCTCGCGCGTTGCGCCGGTGACGATGAGCTTGGCCATCAGCGAATCAAAAGTGCCCGGCACCTGCGAGCCGGCATCCACGCCGGCATCGACGCGCACGCCGGGCCCCGAAGGCGCATCGAACACCTTGACCGGCCCGGGCGAAGGCATGAAGCCGCGCCCCACGTCTTCAGCATTGATGCGGAACTCGAAGGCATGGCCGCGCGGCACCGGCGTCTGCTTGATCGACAAGGGCAGGCCCTCGGCAATGCGCAGCTGCTCGATCACGAGATCGATGCCCGTGGTTTCCTCGGTCACCGGGTGCTCCACCTGCAGCCGCGTGTTCACTTCGAGAAAAGAGATCGCACCGCTCGCGCTCAGCATGAACTCGACCGTGCCGGCGCCCGTGTAGCCGGCTTCCGCGCAGATGTCGCGTGCCGACTGGTGAATGCGTTCGCGCTGCTCGTCACTCAGGAAGGGCGCGGGCGCCTCTTCCACCAGCTTCTGGTTGCGCCGCTGCAGCGAGCAGTCGCGCGTGCCGAGCACCACCACGTTTCCGTGCGTGTCGGCCAGCACCTGCGCCTCGACGTGGCGCGGGCGGTCGAGGAACTGCTCGACATAGCACTCGCCGCGGCCAAAGGCCGTCACGGCCTCGCGCACCGCCGATTCGTAGAGGCCTTCAACCTCGTCGAGCCGCCACGCCACCTTGATGCCGCGGCCACCGCCGCCGAACGCGGCCTTGATCGCGACCGGCAGGCCGTGCTTCTCGGCGAAGGCGAGCACCTCGCCAGCGTTCTTCACTGGATCGGCCGTGCCCGCGACCAGCGGCGCGCCGACCTTCATCGCGAGCTTGCGGGCCTGCACCTTGTCGCCCAGCATCGCAATCGCAGCCGGCGACGGGCCGACCCACGTGAGGCCGGCATCGATGACGGCCTGCGCGAACGCAGCGCTCTCAGAGAGAAAGCCGTAGCCCGGGTGCACCGCGTCGGCGCCGCTGCGCGCGGCCACCGCGAGCAGCTTGGCGATGTTCAGGTAGGTGTCGGCGGGCTTGTTGCCATCGAGCCCGTAGGCCTCGTCGGCCATGCGCACGTGCAGCGCATTCAGGTCGGCATCGGCATACACCGCGACCGATTGCACGCCGTGGTCGGCACAGGCGCGCGCGATGCGCACGGCGATCTCGCCGCGGTTGGCGATCAGGAGTTTTTTCATCGGAAGGCTTTCACTGGGCCATGGGCTTGAAGCGAACGCGCGCATTCACGGGGATCTGCCCTGCGCGGTCGAGGTGGTGGGTGGCGACAGAGGCGATCACGGGATAGCCGCCGGTCAGCGGATGGTCGGCCAGGAACAGCACGGGCTGGCCGCTGGGCGGCACCTGGATCGAGCCGCGCGCCGTGCCCTCGCTGGGCAGCTCTGCGTGATTGGCGCGTGCCAGCGGTACCTCGCCCGCGAGCCGGATGCCGACGCGGTTCGATTGCGGCGTGACTACCCACGGCTGGCTGCACAGAAGCTCGACCGCATCGGGCGTGAACCAGTCGGTGCGCGGGCCGAACACGATGTCGAGCACGACTTCTTCCTGCACGGTGGGCAGGTCCGCCGGTGGCGTTTCGGGCGCACCGACCACGGCGCCGGTGGCGACCGCGCGCACGGGCAGCACGTCGCCCGTGGCGATGGCTGGTGGGCCAACGCGGGCCAGCGTGTCGGTCGAGAGACTGCCCAGCACGGGCGCGATGTCGAAACCGCCGCGCACGGCGATGTAGCTGCGGATGCCGGCCTGCGGCTCGCCGAGCGCAAGCATGTCGCCGTCGGCCAGCGCGATGGGCTGGTAGCGCGGCAGCGGCCACTTCGCGCCATCGGCGCGGGTCAGCATGACGGGGCCGTCAGCGCCTGTGATCGCCACCACCGCGTCGCCACGGCAGGCGAGCTGGAAGCCGCCATAGGCAATCTCCATGCAGGCCATGTCCGATGCGTTGCCGACCAGCCGGTTGGCCGCCTGCAGCGAGCGCTGGTCCATCGCGCCGGAGGCCGATACGCCCTGCCCGGCCTGGCCATGCCGGCCGCCGTCCTGCAGCAGCGCTTGCAGGCCCGCAGCGCGAATCTCGAAGGCGCAGCCGCCATCCACAGCAGCGGCTTGAGAAGGCAAGGACGCCACTGCCACAGGCACTGCCTGCGGCAATCCGGTGACATCCACGAAGCGCACCGTGTCGCCCGGCTGCAGCAGCGCGGGCGTCTCGCGCGCCAGGTCCCACATCGGCGCATCGGTGATGCCGATGATCTGCCAGCCGCCGGGGCTGGCCTGCGGGTAGACGCCGCTGAAGCTGCCCGCAAGGCCGACCGCGCCCGCCGGAATGCGCGTGCGCGGCACCGTGCGGCGCGGCACGTTCAGGCTCGGGTGCCCGCCTGAAAGATAAGCAAAGCCCGGCGCGAAGCCGGTGAAGGCGACGGTGTAGTCGCTGCCGGTGTGGCGGCGCACCACCTCATCGGGCGTGATGCCGAGCAGGCCGGCAACCTCGGTCAGGTCTTCGCCGTCGTAGCGCACGGGAATCTCGATGCGCTTGTCGATGCGCGTCTCGCGCGCGTCGAGGCTGCGCTTGCCGATCTGCCGCACGAGTTCGTCAGTCGAAATCGCAGCCGGGCGGAAAGTGATCAGCAGCGTGCGCGCAGCGGGCACCAGCTCTTCGATGCCTGCAATGGGTTCGGCGCGCAGCGAGGCCAGCAGCGCGAGGGTTTGCGGCAGGTCGTCGAGTTCGACCAGCACGGCGTTCAAATTGACCGGCAGGAAGCGCATCGTCATGCGGCTGAATCCACGAAGGAGCGGATCGTCACGCCCGCCTGCTCCAGCCGCACGCGCACCTGGCGGGCCATCTCGACCGCGCCCGGGCTGTCGCCGTGCACGCAGACCGATTCGGCCTCGATGCGCACCGTGCTGCCGTCGATGGCCGTGACCACGCCGTCGGTGGCCAGCCTCAGCATGCGCTCGGCCACTTCGTCGGCGTCGTGCAGCACGGCGCCGGGTTCGCGGCGCGACACCAGCGTGCCCTGCGGCGTGTAGGCGCGGTCGGCAAAGGCTTCGGCCACGGCGCGCAGGCCTTCGCCGCGCGCCCAGCCCAGCAGCGGCGAGCCCGCCAGCGCCACCAGGCACAGGCCGGAGTCGATCTCGCGGATGGCGGCGATCACGTCGCGCGCCTGACGCTCGTCGTGGGCGATGGTGTTGTAGAGCGCGCCATGCGGCTTCACGTAGCGCACGGTAGTGCCGGCGGCGGCGGCAAGGCCTTTCAGTGCGCCGATCTGGTAGATCACGTCGGCGCGCAGGTCGGCGCTGTCGACGTCCATGTTGCGGCGCCCGAAGCCCACGAGGTCGCGGTAGGCCACGTGGGCGCCGACCGCGACGCCCCGCTCCTTCGCCTGCCGCAGCGTGCGCAAAATGCCCGCCGGGTCGCCCGCATGGAAGCCGCAAGCCACATTGGCGCTGCTCACGAGGGAAAGCATGGCGGCGTCGTCGCCCATGCGCCAAACGCCAAGGCTCTCGCCGAGGTCGCTGTTCAAGTCGATGTTCATCGTTGGTCTCAGGGTCATCAATGCAGGCGGCCGGCGGTCTCGCGCACGTCGTCGCGCACGGTGAGCGCGGTGCGTATCGCCACGCGGAAGGCTTCGACCTGCGTGGCCAGTGCCATGCTGGCCACGCCCGGCTTGGAGGCCGCCTGCTCGGGCAGGTAGGGCACGTGGATGAATCCGCCGCGCGTGTGTGCGAGCGCCGGGCTCGTCGCGATGCGGTGCATCAGCGCATAGAAGATGTGGTTGCACACGAAGGTGCCGGCAGTATTGGAAACCGCCGATGGCAGCCCTGCTGCGCGCATGTCGCGCACCATGGCCTTGATCGGCAGCGTCGAGAAGTAGGCCGCCGGCCCACCCGCGACCACCTCGGTGTCGATGGGCTGGTAGCCGGCGTTATCGGGAATGCGCGCGTCGTCGAGGTTCAGCGCGGCGCGCTCCAGCGAGATCTCGCTGCGCCCGCCTGCCGCACCGATGCACAGCACCAGCCGTGGCGCCGGCCCCACCAGCGCTTCGTCGAGCGTGTCGATGGCGCGGCCGAACACGCAGGGCAACTGCACCGCCTGCACCATGGCGCCTTCGCAGGCCCAGCCGTCGAGCGATCGCGCGATTTCCCACGCCGGGTTGACGGGATCGTTCTCGAAAGGCTCGAAGCCCGCGAGCAGCACGCGGGGCGCCGCGCCATCGGTGGTCTTCGTCTTCGTCATGCTCGGCGCCTCAACGGAACATCAGGAAGTACATCAGGAAGATGTTGACCACCAGCAGCGCGGCCGCGGTCGGTATCTGCACCTTGATCACCGCGTTCTTGTCGGGCAGCTCCAGCAGCGCCGCCGGCACGATGTTGAAGTTGGCCGCCATCGGCGTCATCAGCGTCCCGCAGTAGCCCGAGAACATGCCGATGGCCGCCATCACCGCCGGGTCGCCGTGGTACACGCCCACCAGCACCGGCACGCCGACGCCGCCCGTCATCACCGGGAAGGCCGCGAAGCCGTTGCCCATGATGATGGTGAAGAGCGCCATGCCCAGCACGTACACAACGACCGCGACAAAGCGGATGTCCATGTTGATGTAGCTCGTGGTGATGTACGCCACCGCCTTGCCCACGCCCGCGTCGGAGAACACCAGGCCCAGCATGCCCAGCATCTGCGGCAGCACCACGGCCCAGCCCAGCGCGTCGGTCAGTCGGCGCGACTCGCGCATGCCCTGCACCGGCGTCTCGCGCGTCAGCCAGCAGGCCAGCGCCAGCGCCACCACGCAGCCCACGCCCAGGCTCACCAGCGTGGTGTTCTTGGGGTCGAGCAGGAAGGCGTCGCCGATCTTCACCTTGCTCATCAGCACGGTGCCGATCACCGTGACCAGCGGAATCGCCAGCGCCGGCATGAAGAGCTTGTTGCCCAGGCGCTTGGCGCTGGTTTCGTACTCGGCCGGCGTGGGTTCCTTGTGCTTGCCCGCGCCGACGCCGCGCAGGCCGGCAATGACGGCCATGCCGATCGCGCCCACGCCGACCCAGGCGGGCGGCAGCTTGTCGCCGACCAGGAAGACCAGCGAATAGAGCCCCCAGAACAGCGCGCTCGTGTAGCGCTTGGGGTGCTGGCGGTCGGCCAGCGTCATGACTGCCGTGATCGCGAGGATCAGGCCGACCAGGATGTACAGGTGCTGGATCGAGAGAATCATGATCAGCGGCCTTCCTGCGCAGCGGAAACGGAGGGAACGGCGGGCGCATCGGACGCCGGTGCGCCGCCCAGTTCACGTGCCAGCGACTGGTCGAGCCGGCGCAGGCGCCAGGCGTGGATGATGAAGGCGGCAATCGCCGTCGGGATGCCCCACAGCGCGATGTGCAGCGGCTCGACGTCGATGCCGGCCTCGTGCAGGAAGGTGCTCATCAGCACGATGGCGCCGAAGGCCACGAAGATGTCTTCGCCGAAGAACAGGCCCACGTTGTCGGTGGCCGCCGCATAGGCGCGCAGCTTGTGGCGGATGCGGTCGGGCAGCTTGCCGTAGCGGGTTTCAGTGGCGCCTTCGGCCATGGGCGCCAGCAGCGGGCGAACCATCTGCGGGTGGCCGCCCAGGCTGGTGAGGCCAACGGCCGCCGTGAGTTCGCGCGCTGCGAGGTAGACGATCAGCAGACGCCCGGCTGTGGCCGACTTGATGCGGCTGATCCAGTTCTGCGCATGCTGGCGCAAGCCGTGCCGCTCGAGCAGCCCGATCACCGCCAGTGGCAGAAGAATGATCAGCGGCAGGTTGCGGGTCTTGATGAACCCGGTGCCGATGGCCGTGAGGATCGCCATCGGGCCGAAGCCCGCGGCAATCGCCGTGGCGATGGCCGTGACGATCACCACCAGCATCGGATTGAAGCGCAGGATGAAGCCCGCAATGATCACGGCAACGCCGATCAGCGGCCACAGATGAGGGATGTCAGGAGTCATGTTGGTCTTTCGGTTCTGGATTCGGAGACACCTTGCGCGGGGGCGCCGGCAAGCCGCTTCATGCAAACTGCGTGCCAATGAATGAGCAATTCAAATCATCTGAATCACTCATTTCTCATAAATTGTTGAACAATTTATGCGAGTGTGCCCAACAACAGTGCCTGACTGAACCCATGAAAACCCTGAGCGTGTCAACACTTGGTGCATCGGGCGGTGGCCGGGCGGGTGCCGTCCGGCGGGGAAAACCTGCTACAAACGCCCGGACTCCCCGCCCCCTTCCCCGCTCCCCTCACCCCCTCCTGGCATGACTCCACCGGCCTCCCCGACTTCACCCGCCTCGCCGGCCGCCGGCGCGCAGACGCTCAACGACCGGGTCGCGGAGCTCATCCGCCAGAAGATCGTGAAGGGCGAGTTCTCGCCGGGGCAGCGGCTGTCGGAGGCCGCGCTGGCCGACAGCTTCGAGATTTCACGCAACACCCTGCGCGAGGTGTTCCGCACGCTGACCAAGGAAGGGCTGCTCAAGCACGCGCCGAACCGCGGCGTGTTCGTGGCGGTGCCGAGCATCGCGTCGATCATCGACATCTACCGGGTGCGCCGCCTCATCGAATGCCAGGCGCTGGCACAGGCCTACCCGCGCCACCCGGCCAAGAAGCACATGCGCGAGGCGGTGGAAATGGCCCTGAAGTGCCGCGACGCCGGCGACTGGCTGGGCGTGGGCACGGCCAACATGGAGTTCCACAAGGGCATCGTGGAACTGGCCGACAGCGAACGGCTGAACATCCTGTTCGCGCACATCCTGGTCGAGCTGCGGCTGGCCTTCGGCCTGCTCAAGGACCCGGAGTTCCTGCACGCGCCTTATGTGGACATGAACACGAAGCTGCTCGAACTCATCGAGGCCGGCAAGTTCGCCGAGGGCTCGGCGTCCCTCAACGACTACCTCATTCACTCCGAGCGCATCGTGCTCGCGGTCTACGCGCGGCAGATGCCGGAAAGCGGCATCGACAACTAGGCAGCCGCCAGTTCGAGCTTCATGCCCTCGTGCGTGGCCTCGAACCCCAGTCGCTCGTAGAAGCGGTGCGCGTCGGTGCGGCGCTTGTCGGTGGTGAGTTGCACGAGGCGGCAACCCGCGGCCCGGGCGGCGTCGAAGGCAAAAGCGATCATGTGCTCGCCGATGTCCTGCCCGCGGTGGGTGGACGCCACGCGCACGCCCTCGATCTGCGCCCGCAGCGCGCCCTGCCGGGCCAGCCCGGGAATGACGATGAGCTGCAGGCAGCCGACCACGCCCTCGGGCAGCTCGGCCACCAGCACGCCGTTGCCGCTCTGCGCCTCGATCTGCCGCCAGGCGGTTTCGTAGAGAGCGGCATCGCCCGGGTGCTCGCGCGTCGCGCCGAGCACGTCGTCGGCCAGCATCGCGGTGATGGCGGGGAGATCGGCCTGCACGGCCTTGCGTATCTTCAGGGGGGAATCTTGTGTCATGGCATTCGCCGCAGCTTTCTCGGGATGAGCTGAAATAATGGCAGCCCCTGCAACGCCCCGCCGACGGACCCGCCATGACCCTGTCTGCCTACCTGCTCTTCCTGCCGGCCTGCTTCGCCATCAACATGGCATTCGGCCCCAACAACCTGCTGTCGGTGACCAACGGCGCGAAGCATGGCGTCTCGCCGGCAGTGATCGCGGCCAGCGGCCGGCTCGTGGCCTTCGCGATCATGATCGCCATCGCGGGGCTGGGCATGGGTGCAGTGCTGGTGGCGTCGGAGCTGGCCTTCGACGTCATCAAGTACATGGGCGCGGCGTATCTCGTGTGGATCGGCATCCGCCTGCTGCGCGCCCCGGCGCCAACGGCTGAGGTGCAGGCGCGCGATGCCAGCGCACCGCCCTCCATGCGCGCGCTGGCGCGGCAGGAGTTCACCGTGGCGGCGGGCAACCCGAAGGCCATCCTGGTGTTCACCGCCTTTTTTCCGCAGTTCGTGGTGCCCGGTGCCTATGCCTCCAGCTACATGCTGCTGGGCGTGACCTTCCTGGTGTTCGAGCTGGTCGCGATCGCGCTCTACGCGATGCTCGGTGCGCGCATGCGCCGGCTGGCCGACGGCAGCCGCGCGATGCGCTGGTTCAACCGGGTGAGCGGCAGCATGATGGTCGGCTTCGGGCTCATCCTGGCCTTCACGCGCCGCCCTGCGGCCTGATCTTCCTCAGGCTTTCAGGTACTCGGCCTTGGTGCCGAGCCAGCGGTCGATGTGGCGCTGGGCCAGGTCGGGGTGCTTGCGGAGCATGACCGGCGCGAGTTCACGGGCCCAGTCGAGCAGCAGCGTGTCGGTCGTGAGGTCGGCAAAACGCAGCAGCGGTGCGCCCGACTGCCGCGCGCCAAGGAATTCGCCGGGCCCTCGAATCTCCAGGTCGCGCCGTGCGATCTCGAAGCCGTCGCTGGTCTCCGCCATCGCCTTGAGCCGCGCACGCGCCGCCTCGCCGACGCGGCCACTGTCGCCCGGCGCATAGAGCAGCACGCAGGCCGAGGCCGCCGCGCCGCGCCCCACGCGGCCGCGCAGCTGGTGCAGCTGCGAGAGGCCGAAGCGCTCGGCATGCTCGATCACCATCAGCGAGGCATTGGGCACGTCGACGCCCACTTCGATCACGGTCGTGCTCACCAGCACCTGGATCTCATTGGCGGTGAACGCGGCCATCACCGCCTGCTTCTCGGCCGTGGGCATGCGCGAATGCAGCAGGCCGACCTGAATGGGCTCGCCCAGCGTCTCGGCCAACTCGTCGCGCGTTTCGGTCGCGTTGCGCAGGTCGACCGCTTCGCTCTCCTCGATCAGCGGACACACCCAGTACACCTGCCGGCCCTGCGCGATCTGCGCGTGGATGCGGTCGATGACTTCGTCGCGCCGGTGGTCGGCCACCAGCTTTGTGACGATGGGCGTGCGGCCCGGCGGAAGCTCGTCGAGCGTCGAGACGTCGAGGTCGGCGTAGTAGCTCATCGCGAGCGTGCGGGGGATGGGCGTGGCGCTCATCATCAGCAGATGCGGCTCCAGATGCCCACCGGCCTTGCCGCGCAAGGCCAGCCGCTGCGCGACACCGAAGCGATGCTGCTCGTCGATGATGGCGAGCGCGAGGTTCTTGAAGCGCACCTTCTCCGAGATGACCGCGTGCGTGCCGATGACCAGAGCCGCCTCGCCGCTTTCAACGGCGGCCGACATCGCATCGCGCTCCTTCTTCTTCTGGCTGCCCGTGAGCCATGCCACGCGCAGGCCGCGCTCGGCCAGCAGCGGATCAAGCCAGCCGACCAGCTTGCCGAAATGCTGGGCCGCGAGGATTTCGGTGGGGGCCATCAGCGCGCACTGGAAACCCGCGTCGATGCAGCGCGCCGCCGCGAGCGCCGCCACCACGGTCTTGCCCGAACCCACGTCGCCCTGCAGCAGCCGGTGCATCGGTATCTCGCGGCCCAGGTCGCGCGTGATTTCTTCGCCGACGCGTTGCTGCGCGCCGGTAAGGCCGAAGGGCAACACCGCGAGCAACTGCGCATGCAGCGAGCTTGCGACCGGCTCGGCAGGCGCGGGCAGCACCGGCGCGCGCTGTGCTGCGCGCTCCAGCCGGGCCTGCAGCTGCGACAGCTGCTGAGCGAGCAGTTCCTCGGCCTTGATGCGCTGCCAGGCCGGATGGCTGTGGTCTTCGAGCGTGGCCATAGCCACGTCGGGCGTCGGGTAGTGCAGAAAGCTCAGCGAGGCGCGCAAGTCCCACGCACCGCGCAGGCCGATCTGCACGGGAATCGTCTCGTCGAGCACCGCGCGCGCAAGGCCCGAACGCACCTCGCGCCGCAGCACCGGCTGCGCGAGCCCTGCCACGGTCGAATACACCGGCGTGAGCGCATTCGGCAGCGCGGTGCCGGCCGCCTTCACGGTCGGGTGCATCATCTGCCGCCCCACAAAACCGCCGCGCATCTCGCCCCGCACGCGCACCCGCGCGCCGATCGCCAGCTGCTTCTGCTGCGAGGGATAGAAGTTGAAAAAGCGCAGCTGGCAGGTGTCGCTGCCGTCGTCGATGGTGGCCAGCAACTGGCGGCGCGGACGGTACACCACCTCGCATTCGGTAACAACGCCTTCGACCTGCGCCATGTCGCCATCGCGCGTGTCGGCCAGCCGCACGATGCGCGTCTCGTCCTCGTAGCGCATCGGCAGGTAGAGCGCGAAGTCGATGTCGCGCACGAGGCCGAGCTTGCGCAGCGCGCGCTGCACGAGGCTCAGGCCCGAACCTGGTGCAACCGGTGCCGCAGGCGCGGCTGCGGTCTTTTCGGGCGGTTCGGGCTTGGACGCGGCGGGCATGGGACAATTCTGCCCGGCTCCCGCCCTGTTTTTCTTTTCCCCATGCCTCCTTGGCACGGGCCCGTCCGGCCCTCAAGCACCATGCGCGCCTTCACGCTCTCCGATTTCGATTTCGCATTGCCACCCGAACTGGTGGCGCAACACCCGGCCACCGAACGCACATCCTCCCGTCTGCTCGACGGCACAGGGCCCGCCCCGGTCGACCGCATCTTCAAGCACCTGCCCTCGCTGCTGCGCGCGGGCGACCTGCTGGTCTTCAACGACACGCGCGTAGTCAAGGCGCGCCTGTTCGGCGAGAAGCCCACCGGCGGCAAGCTCGAACTGCTGGTCGAGCGCGTGCTGCAGGGCCACGAGGTCGTGGCGCACATGAAGGTCAGCAAGAAGCCGCCTGTAGGCACCACGCTCGAGATGGTCGGCGGCTTCCGCGCCACCTTGCTAGGTCGCTGGCCCGACGAGCAGGGCGCGCTGTTCCGCTTCGGCTTCGAGAGCGACGCGGGCGAAGATCCGTATGCGCTGATGGCCCGCTGCGGCCACGTGCCGCTGCCGCCCTACATCACGCACACAGATTCGGCCGACGACGAAAGCCGCTACCAGACCGTGTTCGCGCGCGTGCCCGGCGCGGTGGCCGCACCCACCGCCGCGCTGCACTTCGACGAAGGCCTGCTGGCCGAACTCGAAGCGCGCGGTGCGCAGCGCGCCAACGTCACGCTGCACGTGGGCGCCGGCACCTTCCAGCCGGTGAAGACCGAGAACATCGCCGAACACACGATGCACGCCGAGCGCTACGAAGTGCCCGAGGCCACGCAGCGCGCCATTGCCGGGTGCAAGGCACGCGGCGGTCGCATCGTCGCGGTCGGCACGACCACCGTGCGCACGCTCGAATCGTGGGCCAAGAGCGGCGAGGCCACGGGCGACACGCGCATCTTCATCACCCCGGGCTTCGCCTTCGAACACGTCGACCTGTTGGTGACGAACTTTCATTTGCCCAAGAGCACGCTGATGATGCTGGTCTCGGCCTTCGCGGGCTACGAGCGGGTGATGGCGCTGTATGCCCACGCCATTGCCCAGGGCTACCGCTTCTTCAGCTATGGCGATGCCATGCTATTGGAGCGCGAGACAGCGACGCTCGCGGAATTGCAGGCCGAATTGCGCGGCATCCCCACAAGCATCCTCGATGACGCCGAGCGTTTTTGATTGCGTGCCTCGATCAACCACACCCCGAATTCCGATGCTCTCCTTCGAACTCCTCAAGACCGACCCCGACAGCCACGCGCGCCGCGCCACGCTCACGCTCAACCACGGCAAGGTGCAGACGCCGATCTTCATGCCCGTGGGCACGTACGGCACCGTCAAGGGCGTGATGCCGCGCAGCCTGGAAGAGATGGGTGCGCAGATCATCCTGGGCAACACCTTCCACCTGTGGATGCGCCCCGGCCTCGACGTGATGGCGAGCTTCGGCGGGCTGCATCAGTTCGAGAAGTGGGACAAGCCCATCCTCACCGACTCGGGCGGCTTCCAGGTGTGGTCGCTGGGCGCAATGCGCAAGATCAGCGAAGAGGGCGTGAAGTTCGCGTCGCCCGTCAACGGCGACAAGCTGTTCCTCACGCCCGAGGTCTCGATGCAGATCCAGACCATCCTCAACAGCGACATCGTGATGCAGTTCGACGAGTGCACGCCCTACGACACCAAGGGCCACATCACGACCGAGGCCGAGGCGCGCATCTCGATGGAGCTGAGCCTGCGCTGGGCCAAGCGCTGCCAGAGCGAGTTCGCGCGGCTCGAGAACCCGAACGCCCTCTTCGGCATCGTGCAAGGCGGCATGTTCGAGAACCTGCGCGAAGAGTCGCTGGCGGCGCTGGTCGACATGGACTTTCCGGGCTATGCCATCGGCGGCGTGAGCGTGGGCGAGCCCAAGGAAGAGATGCTGCACATCATGGGCCACACGCCGCACCGGCTGCCCGCGAACAAGCCGCGCTACCTGATGGGCGTGGGCACGCCGGAAGACCTGCTGCAGGGCGTGGCCGACGGCGTCGACATGTTCGACTGCGTGATGCCCACGCGCAATGCACGCAACGGCACCCTCTTCACGCGTTTCGGCGACCTGAAGATGCGCAACGCGCGCCACAAGAGCGACCCGCAGCCCATCGACCCGAGCTGCACCTGCCACGCCTGCGCGGGCACCTCGGGCGTGAGCTGGAACGACGGCGGGCGCGAGGGCTTCAGCCGCGCCTACCTGCATCACCTGGACCGCTGCGGCGAAATGCTGGGGCCGATGCTCACGACCGTTCACAACCTGCACTACTACCTGAACCTGATGAGCGAGATCCGCGAAGCGCTGGACGCGGGCACGTTCACGGAGTTTCGCGCGCGCTTCAAGTCGGAGCGCGCACGCGGCGTCTGACGCCCCCGGGGCTGCCAACCGCTACTTCAAAGGTTGGATCGGCAGCGGCGTCGCATAGGGCTCGATGCGCAGCAGCTCGTTCTTGAAGACGACGATCTGCTTGAGCGGCGCCTGCACCAACGCGCCGCCCGCGTCCTTGTGCGAGGCGTACTGCCAGAGCGTGAGCTGGCCCTTCGCGGCGAGCTGCGCAGCCAGCCGCTCCACGGCGGGGTTGGAACCCGCGCCGAGCTGCGCCGCATCGACGCCCACGACAACCTCGTCGCGCGGCGAGACCACCTTGAAAAGCTGCACAGGCGCTGCCGGCGCCTGGGCGCGAACTGAGCGCACAGCCAGGGCGGCAGGGAGAAGCGAGAGCGCAAGGAGGGCGCGGCGGGGAAAGGTCTTCGTCATGCAGGCAAGCGTAGTCACGCAGGCCCGCGCTGCCCATTCGCCGTAAGCCATACGCCGGCCGGCGGCCCCGCGCCCGGCAGGGGCACATGCATCCGGTACGCTTGCCGACTCTCCTCACCGCTGTTGCCGCATTCACATGACCGACGCATCACAACTTTCGCCCTACACCGCCCGCTATCCCTCGCTGGCCGGGCGCACCGTGTTCATCTCCGGCGGCGCCAGTGGCATCGGCGAATCGCTGGTGCGGGCCTTTCATGCGCAGGGCGCGAAGGTCGGTTTCTGCGACCTCGATGCTGCTGCCGGCAACGCGCTCGCGGCCCAGCTGCAAGGCGAGCACCCGGCGCTGTTCGTACCGTGCGACGTGACCGATACAGTCGCGCTCGCCGCCGCCATCGACGCGGTCCGCCAGCGCTTCGGACCGATTGCCGTGCTGCTGAACAACGCAGCCAACGACCGCCGCCACGAAATGGCCGACGTGACCAGCGAAGACTTCGACCGCCTCGTGGCCGTCAACTTCAAGCACCAGTTCTTCGCCGCGCAGGCGGTGGCCGACGACATGCGCGCGCTGGGCGGCGGCTCGATCGTCAACTTCGGCTCCATCAGCTGGATGATCAAGGGCAAGGGCTACCCGGTGTACCAGGCCTGCAAGGCGGCGGCGCGCGGCCTCACACGTTCGCTGGCGCGCGACCTGGGCAAGCAGAACATCCGCGTGAATTCGATCGTGCCGGGCTGGGTGATGACCGAGCGGCAGATCAAGCTATGGGTCAAGCCCGAATCGGGCGCGGAGATCGATGCGGCGCAATGCCTGCCGGGGCGCGTGATGGCGGAAGACATTGCGGCGATGGCGCTGTTCCTGGCGGCGGACGATTCGCGCATGTGCACAGCGCAGGACTATGTGGTGGACGCAGGCTGGACCTGAAGCCTTTCTTCGCCTCCTCCACCAAGCAAAAAGCCCGGCATGCCGGGCTTTTTGATGTGCGTTGCGAGCAGGTCAGTCGCGCAGTTCTGCGGGCACCTTGCCACCGTTGGCGGCCAGCTTGGTCATCACCTGGCGATGCAGCCAGATGTTCATCTTGGCGCTGTCGCTGGTGTCCGAGCCGTAGCTCAGTTCGGCGGCCAGTTGCTTGCGTGCGTCGAGGCTGCTGTCCAGGCCCAGGAGCTTCATCAGGTCGACGATGGAGGTGCGCCAGTTCAGGCTGCTCGCGCCGGGCATGCCGTCGAGCAGAGCCTCGACGTCCACCACGGTGATGGCGGGCGGCGGCGCTGCCGCGGCGGGGGCGCCTGCGGGTGCGTCAGGGGCCGGCGCAGCAGGTGCGGGCGCGGCGTTTGCGGACGGGAAAATCTTGGAAAGGATGCTGCCGAAAATGCTCATGCTGGTGCTCCGTCGAAGGGGTTGGCTGAAAATCTGCGGCAACGTTTGTGTCGCAGTCGGCGGTTGTAGCACGACCGTGCGGCATACCAGCTACACGGTGTGTCGATCGGGCCGCCTCCTGTGACCGAATTCGCAGACTACGCGGCAGGCGATGCAATGGGCGGCAACACGCGCGGCGCGGCCGAGGTTCCGCAGGCATGGCAGAACTTCGAGAACGCGCTCTTGCGCGTCTCGCAATTGCCGCAGTGGTCGAACAGGCCAATGCCGCAGTGCGGGCAGAAGTCGATCTCGTTGTTCTTCAGGTCCACCGGCCGCTCGCAGCCGGGGCACACGCTCTTGCCCAGGCGCGCGAGCGCTGTGTCGTAGCTGAGCTCTTCGCGCCGCACCTGGTCGGGCTGCTGCTCGGCCAGCTTCTGCCGCGCCAGGTAGCGGTTGAGCGCGACGATGGCATAGCGCCCCACCAGCACCGTGAGCACGATGCCCACCACGTAGCGCACATAGCCGCCATAGCTCGGCAGATAGGGCACCAGCTCGACGAAGAAGGCGAACAGCGCGAAGAAGATGAAGCCCCACACGAACGGCCAGTAGGTGCTCTTGCGCTTCTTCACAAACAGCCAGCCGGCTACTAGCAGCAGCGGCAGCGTAAGCGCCAGCCGGTAGGCGAACACGCGCAGCTCGATGCGGCGGTATTCGGCGTCGAGCTTGATCTGCGCGTCGCGCTCCAGGTCGGCAAGCGCCGTACGGGCGCGCTGCTCGGCCTGGCGCGCATCGAGCGCGATCTGCTGCTGCGCGTTGACCTTGCGCTGCAGCTCGTTTTCTTTCTGCTTGAAGGCGTCGAGCGTCTTGGTGCGCGCGATGAGCTCGGTGTCCTGGTCGGGCTGCGCGGTGGCGCGGCGCGTGGCGATCCAGTTGCCGAAAGTCTCGCGCGCATTGGCGCTGGCCTGCTGCGCGGCGTTGAGCTGCAGGCGGATCTGATCCAGGTCGCGCGCGGCCTCCAGCTCAGCGGCTTCAGAGGCCTTGATGGTGGCGCGCAGCGGCTCGGCCTTGGGCTTGTCGATGAAGTCGTCGAGCTGGCGCACGCGCTCCACTTGCGGCAGGTCGCTCACGACGGTGCTGCCGAGCCCGATGAGGAAGCTCGCGAACACCAGCGCCACCAGCCAGAGGCCGCGGCGGAACCATTTTTCGGAAAGGCGCAGGGATTTGCTCATGTTGTTTTCTCCTCGTTCTCGTTATTGAAGCCTGAGTGTCACCGGCGCCGCGCCCAGCCCGGCACGCGGCAGCCACGCGAACACCGAATCGACCGTCACCGTCTCGATGCGGTCCGAGAACCGCTTGTCGTTCGGATGATCGTCGAAGGCCACGTTTGCCGAGCCTACGCGGCCGCCCAGCCGGGTGAGTGGCCCGAGCTTCAGCGTGGTCGGCTCGTAGCCCTTGAACTGCATCCAGGCCTGCGCCTGCGTGCGGTTGACGATGGTGGCGGGTTCCATGGCGGCGGCCAGCGTCTCCACCGCCCACTGGTTCGACTGCTGGTACTTCTGGCCCCAGACGTAGCTCACGATGCTGTACGGCGCGATGTGCAGCCGCACGATGCGCGCGGGCGATTCGTTCAGCACGGCCAGCAGATGCGTCTGCACGTCGGGCGTGGGCACGACCCAGGCCGCCTCGTAGCGCCACGGGTCGTCGAGGAAGAACTCGCCCAGCCCCTGGCGGTAGATGGCCGCCACCGCGGTGCCGCACTGGTTGAGCTTGTGCACCACGCGCCACGGGCCGGCATCGGTCTTGTAGGCGAAGCCCAGGTGCGAATAGCGCAGGCCGTACTTGCTCAGGTCTTGCCCGGCGCGCGCGAGGATCACGACGCGCGCGCCGCTGGCGTCGAGCGCCTGCGAGGTGCGCTCGGCCATTTGCATGCCCTTGACGATCACGTCGGGCGTCGGCCTGACCTGCTCGCACGAGCGGCCGGCCCGCGCCTGCATCGGCAGCAAGGCCATCGCGGCGAAGACGACGACGGTGGCGAGCCCGCAGAACACGGGCAGCGCGCCGCGCTTCATGACAGCCTCTCGTTGTAGAGCAGCGCGCGGCCGATGGCGTTGGGCACAAAGGCCAGCACTTCACCGGCGGCCGACAGCACGACGCCCGTGCCGATCACGCTGACGACGACGCTGGTGCCAACCGCGTTCGATACGCCGTTGGCGGCGCGCCCTGCCACCTTGATGCTGGCGCGCGCGCCGTCCGAGGCGCGTTCGAGCACGTACACCGTGCCGTCGGCAGAGGCTTCGACCGCGACCACAGTGAGCGTCGAGCCCGCCACCGACAGCGCGGCAGGCAGCGCGACCGCCGCGGTGGCCGAAGCCCCGACAGCGGAGGCGGTGACCACCACCGATGCCACCGGCATCAGCGAGAGGGCAATCGAAGCCTCGCTCTGCGCCTGGGCATGCAGGGGAACCGTGACGCCGGCGAAGGCGGTGCAGGCGGCGACGAGGACAGCGGCAATCGACTTTTTCATGATGGGCTTTCGTTGATCGGACATGGGTTATTCGGCAGAGGAAGCAGCGGCTTCGGCGCGGGCCTGGCGGCGGCCCTGCAGGCGGGCTTCGGCCATGTCGGCTTCATGGCGGTCGCGCAGCGTCTTGGCCAGCGTGAAGGCCGAGCTGATGAGGAACAGCCAGCTCACGCCCAGGAAGGCCTTGTAGGCCTCGTTGATCTCCATGCGCACGAGGCCCCAGCCGGTCAGGCCCATCGCGGTGAAGAAGCTGCCCCAGACGACCAGCTTCCACATAGGCACGTCACGGCCCGCATCGGCGCCGCGCTCGGCGGCCTGCTGGCTGTCGCGCACGAACTTGGCCAGCATGAAGGCGGTGCTCAGGCAGAACACGTAGCCCATCACCATGAACGCCCGGTCCAGCGCCTCCCCTGGCAGCCAGCTCAGGCCGGTGGCGCACAGGAAGACGGCGATCGCGAACGAAGCCCAGGCCTGGAACTGCCAGGCCCGCGTGTCGCGCTGGATGAAAACGGTCGAGGTGGATGAGAGGGGTTGCATGTGTGCCTCGCGGCGTAGTGAAGGTGAGCGAATGATGGTTCGCCCCCGCACCGCGAGGCTTGAATGCTTGCACCAGTGGCGGCTTTCAGCGCCACCGGTATCTGCAACTGATACTTTTGCGGTGTCTCAGGCGCCCAGCAGGGCGCCAACGCGCTGGCGCAGCGACTCGGGCTGCACCTCGGCCGGCGGCACGGGGCCGCCGACGTTCAGGCCCACGCGGCTGAAGAAGCCGCGGCGGAAGGGCTTGGCCATGGCCACCTGCTCGCCGCCACGCAGCTCGATGCGGCTGAAGTACGAGCCCCAGAGGTTGATCAGCGCCATCGGGATCACCGGCGGCTCCAGGCCTTCGGCGCGCGCGCTCTCGACGATCTTCATCACGCCGCCCTTGAAGGGCTGCAGCGTGCCGTCGCGCGTGATCGCACCCTCCGGGAAGATTGCGAGCAGGTCACCCTCGCGCAGCACGCCCAGCGCCTTGGCAAAGGCCGCTTCGTACGCTGCCGGGTCTTCCTTCTGTGGCGCGATGGGAATGGCCTTGGCCAGCTTGAACAGCCAGCCGAGCACCGGCACCTTGAAGATGCGGTGGTCCATGATGAAGCGGATCGGCCGCGGGCTCGCCGCCATCAGCAGCACCGCATCGATGAAGCTCACGTGGTTGCACACCAGCACCGCCGCGCCCTCGGTGGGAATGTGCGACTCGCCCTTGATGTCGAAACGGTAGACAAAGCGCGACAGCACCCAGGCCACGAAGCGCAGCAGGTACTCGGGCACCAGCATGAAGATGTAGAACGCCACCACCGCGTTGGCGATGCCGGTGAACAAAAAGATCTGCGGAATGGTGAAGCCCGCCCCCAGCAGCGCACCGGCGATGACCGAGCTGCCGATCATGAACAGCGCGTTGAGGATGTTGTTCGCCGCGATGATGCGCGCGCGGTGCGTGGGCTGGCTGCGCAACTGGATCAGCGCGTACATCGGCACGCTGTAGAGCCCCGCGAACAGCGACAGCAGTGCCAGGTCGGCCATCACGCGCCAGTGCGCGCCCTGGTGCACGAAGGCGCCGATGCCCATCTCGGGCACCTTGGGCAGCCCGCGCGAAGCAAAGTACAGGTCGATGGCGAACACGCTCATGCCGATGGCGCCCAGCGGCACCAGGCCGATTTCCACCTGCCGGCGGCTCAGCGTCTCGCACAGCAGCGAGCCGACGCCGATGCCCACCGAGAACACCACCAGCAACAGCGAGGCCACCTGCTCGTCGCCGTGCAGCACTTCCTTGGCGAAGCTCGGAAACTGGCTCAGGAACACCGCGCCGAAGAACCACATCCACGAAATGCCCAGCAGCGAGCGGAACACCACCACGTTCTCGTTCGCGAGCTTCAGGTTGCGCCAGGTTTCGCTGATGGGGTTCCAGTTGATGACCAGCCCCGGGTCGGTGGCCGGCGCCTGCGGAATGGCCTGCGCCACGCCCCGCCCCACCAGCGCCAGCAGCACGCAGCCCACGGCCACGCTCATGTGGCCGATCTGCGGCACCGCCACCAGCAGCCCGCCCGCGACCTGCCCGAGCAGGATGGCAACGAAGGTGCCCATCTCGACCATGCCGTTGCCGCCCGTGAGCTCGCGCGCATCGAGCACCTGCGGCAGGTAGGCGAACTTGACCGGCCCGAACAGCGTGGAATGCAGCCCCATGAGGAACACGCAACCCAGCAGCACCACGGCATTGGCCGTGACGAAGCCCCAGGCCGCAATCAGCATGATGACGATCTCGAGGTTCTTGACGAAGCGGATCATCTTCGTCTTGTCGAACTTGTCGGTGAGCTGGCCGGACGTGGCCGAGAACAGCAAAAACGGCAGGATGAACAGCGCACCGATCACCAGCCCCGCCATGGCAGGCGGCATCCAGCTCAGCTGGAGCTGGTAGGTCACCATGACGGTGAAGGCGAACTTGAAGAGGTTGTCGTTCGCCGCGCCAGCGAACTGGGTCCAGAAGAAAGGCGCGAAGCGCCGCTGCTTGAGGAGGGCGAACTGGTTGGCGTGGGCGTTCGCTTCATGGGCCACGGGTGTGGCTGCGGCAGCGGCGGGATTTGTCATTCGAAGAGTGCTCCTCAGGCGGCCACGGCGGCGGCGCCCGGATTGTGCCGTAGTGCGGCTTCCCAGCGCATTTCGAGCTTGTGGAGCGCAAGCACCACGGGCAGCCCGGCGAGCGAGGCCGTCAGATGCTTCAGCGTATGGCCTGAAACCGTGTGCCGCGTGAATTCGTAGATCTGGTGGTCGGCCATCTCGAAGGCCTTGGCCAGCACGTAGAAGAAGATGACCCAGCCCAGCTTCAGCCCGAGCGACTTGCGCATCGGCGTGGCCAGCGCCAGCGTCACCACCAGCGCCATGCCGCCGAACTGCACCAGCGCCCAGGGCATGACGTTGCCGGTTTCCTGGAACACCTCGGCCGAGAGCAGGCCGGCCGTCAGCACGAACCAGGCGGCGGGCCAGCCGGCGCGCTGGCTCACCCGCTCGCAGACCGCCACCCCGATCAGCCCTGCGAAGGCCACCGCCATGCCGGCGCGGTCGGCAGCGAGCCGGGGGGCGTCGGGCACGAGGTGGAAGAAGGCCGAGCCCGCGGCGGTGGCGATCAGGCCGGCGAAGAAGAGCCAGGCGCAGTCCAGCGTGTTGTCTGGCGGGTCGCTGGCGGGCGGGGCCAGGGGGAATTGCGACAGCGCTTCCTGGTGCGAGCGGTCGATGCGGTTGAGCCGGTACAGGCCCCACAGGCCGATCACCACGAAGGGAATGTTGCTCAGCACGTCCATCGCGTTGGGCAGGCCGTGCCAGGCGCGGTCGTCGGCGAACACCGAGGCGATGGCGACTTCGGCGGCCGGCAGATCGGGGCCGAAGAAGGCGATCAGCGTAAGCAGCGCGAAAGTGAAAAGCAACCCGCGTTCGCGGCGGCTGAGAGAGGGCAGAAGCATGGCGGTCCTCGGTGGGGGTGGGTCGGTACGAGCCGCGGAATTTAGTGGCGGGCCGCTCCACAGGCATCGAGAATCGATACGTGGCACTAATTCACACCTGACGGTATCTTCAATCGATACTTGCCGGCGCCCGTGTACGCTTCCGGGCCATGAGCACCACCGTCGATCTCGTCCAGGCCCTCAAGAACGAACTCAAAAGCGCGCGCATGACCTACGCCGACCTGGCGCGGTCGCTCGATATGGCCGAATCCAGCGTCAAGCGGATGCTGGCCAAGAGCGACATGCCGCTGTCGCGCGTGGACGCCATCTGCCGGGCGCTGAAGATCGATTTCGCCGAGCTGGCGCGCCGCGTGGCCGACGCCCAGCCGCTGCTGAAGGAGCTGACGCACGAGCAGGAAAAGGCCGTGGTCAAGGACAAGAAGCTGCTGCTGGTGGCCATCAGCGTGCTGAGCCAGTGGACGCTGGAGCAGATCGTGACGGCCTACCGCGTGAGCGAGGCCGAGTGCATCGGCTGCCTGGCGCAGCTGGACCGCATCGGCATCATCGAGCTGCGCCCACTCAATCGGTATCGCCTGAAGCTCGCCAAGACCTTCCGCTGGCGGCCGCACGGCCCGGTGATGGAGTTTTTCCGCGAGAACGTGGTGCTCGACTACTACCGCGGTGGCTTCGACGGCCCGGCCGAGGGGCTGCTGCTGGTGCACGGCTCGATCAGCCGCTCGCTGGCGCCGGCCTTCCTGGAGCGCCTGCAGCGCGTGGCGCAGGACTTTGCGCAGCAGCACCAGACTGACCAGAAGCTGTCAGCCAAGGACCGCGAGGGCTACACGCTGCTGCTGGGCATGCGCAACTGGGAATTCGAGCTCTTCACCCGCCTGCGGCGGGCCTGAAACTCAGGGTTTGGCGGCTTCCAACGCGTCGCGCGTGGTGCGCGCGGCCTTTTTCGCCGCTTCGGCAAAGTCGTCGCCCGACGACGCATAAATGATCGCTCGCGACGAGTTCACGACGATCGGCGCATCGGCACGCCAGCCGGCGCGCACCGTGGCGACCGCATCGCCGCCCTGGGCGCCGACGCCTGGAATCAGCAGCGGCACCGTCGGCGCGAGTTCGCGCACGCGTTCGATCTCTGCCGGGTAGGTCGCGCCCACCACCAGGCCAAGCTGGCCATTCAGGTTCCACGGCCCCTGCGCCAGCCTGGCGACGTGTTCGTACAAAAAGGGCTGCCCCTCGACATCCGCCAGCCGCTGCCCCTGCAGGTCAGATCCGCCAGGGTTGCTGGTGCGGCACAGCAGGAAGGCGCCCTTGCCCTCGTGCTTGAGGTACGGCGCGACCGAGTCGAAGCCCATGAAGGGCGACAGCGTCACCGCGTCGGCGCCGTAGCGCTCGAAGGCTTCCAGGGCGTATTGCTCGGCGGTGGAGCCGATGTCGCCGCGCTTGGCGTCGAGGATCGTGGGCACGTGGGGCGCGTTGCGGCGCATGTGCTCCATCAGCTGTTCGAGCTGGGCTTCGGCGCGGTGGGCCGCGAAGTAGGCGATCTGCGGCTTGAAGGCGATGACCAGGTCGGCCGTCGCGTCGACGATGCGCGCGCAGAAGTCATAGATGCGGCTGGCGTCGCCCTTGAATTGCCCCGGAAATCTGGCTGGCTCCGGATCGAGCCCCACGCAGAGCAGGGAGCCGTTTTTTTGCTGTGCGGCGGCCAGCTTGTCGAGGAAAGTCATGGGGCCTGATTTTAGGCGGCCCGCTTTCGGCCCTCAGCTTGGAGCGGGCGTGTGCTGTTCGGCGGCCAGGCAGAGGTCGGCCCAGGCGCGGGCCTTGTCGGCGGGATTGCGCAGCAAATACGCGGGGTGGTAGGTCGCCACCACCGCCGCGCCACCGACGGAATCCAGCGGCACAACGCGGCCGCGCAGCTTGCCCAACGGGTCGCCGCTGCGCATCAGGCTTTGCGCCGCCAACGGGCCCATCGCCAGCACGATGCGGGGGGCGAGCGCCGCGGCGTGCTCGTCGAAGGCCTCGTCGATTGCGCGCGGGCTGCCGGGCTGGCCGGCGGCCACGCCGCGGTGGGTGCGCATGAGGTGCACTGGCGTCTGGCCGTCGTGCAGCTTCAGTGCGCGCAGCATGTTGTCGAGCAGGCGGCCGGCGTCGCCCTCGAAGGGCTCGCCGTGGCGGCCGTCGGCTTCGGGCGGCATGTCGGCCACGACCAGCCAGCCGCCCTGCGTGGATTCCGGTGCGCCAGCGTCGGCATAGAGACGGCAGGGCGCCTCGACCAGCACGGCAGCGCCCTGGGACAGCGGCGCAGCCGCCGGGCGGGCAGCCGGTGCGGGTGCCGCAGCAGGCCGGGCGGCCGGTGCCGGCGCGGCAACGGGTGCTTCGACCTGCACGCGTTCTTCGACCACGGCTACCTCTTCTTCGGCAACAGCAGCCGTCTCAGGCGCCGCCGCTTCCACCGCCTCGGGCACGGGCCACCAGACCTTCACGCCCATCTCGTCGAGCATCGCGCGCTGACGCGCGTCGAGCTTCAATGTCTGTACCGCACTCATCGCAAGGCTCCCCAGGCGGAGCCTGATTCGTTCAAACGCAGGCTCATGACGACGGCGTCCTCGCGCTTGCCGTCGTGCGCCGGGTAGTAGCCCTTGCGCACCCCGACGCTGCGAAAGCCCTGGCGCATGTAGATGTCGAGCGCGCGCTGGTTGCTCTGGCGCACTTCGAGCCACAGCCACTGCGCCCCCTCGGCGCGCGACCAGCCGCCCAGCGCCTCGAGCATGAGCGGCGCCCAGCCCTGGCGCTGGAAGGCCGGCGCGACGGTGATGTTCAGCAGGTGCACCTCGTCGACGCCCTTCATGGCGACGTAGTAGCCGATCAGCGTTTCGCCCAGCAGGGTGACCGGCGAGCTCGCGCCCTGTGCCACGCCGGGCGCCAGCAGGCACTGGCAGTGGTAGCCCACGGCCATGGAATCGGTGAAGTTGGCGCGCGTCCAGGGGTGGCTGTAGGCCGTCTGCTCGACCGCGCAGACGGCATCGATCCGCTCGACAGTGAGCGGTTCGAGGCGGGCTTCGACGGGCTGGAGGACGGCGCTCATGCGGGTCAGTTGGCGGCGGCTGCGGCCGCCTTGATGGCGGCGCGCTCTTCGGTGGTTTGCGCCACTTTATCTCGAACATAGAGCGGCCAGGCCTGCGCGGCCGGCACCGTGCGCCCGGCCGCGAGCAGCGCGGGGGCCAGCCGCAGCATGGCGGTAGCGGTCGGCAGCGCCTCGTGGCGGGCAGCGGCCGGGGCGAGGCGAAGGCCGTAGGCGGCAAAGGCATTGCCGGCAAGCGCCCAGCCGGTGGGCACTTCGAGGTCTTCGGGCGACAGCAGCAGGGGCTCGTCGTCGCCACCAAGCGGGCCGTTGGCCGCGAAGTCGTAGCGCGCGGCATAGATCTGGTCCATGCGGGCGTCCAGCACGGCCACCACCTGCTGCACGCCGAAGGCATGGCGCGCTTCTTCTGCCACGGCGAGCAGCGTGTCGACCGGCAGCAGCGGCACCTTGGCGCCGAAGGCCAGTCCCTGCGCCACCGAGCAGGCGGTGCGCAGCCCGGTGAACGAACCGGGGCCGCGGCCGAAGACGATGGCGTCGAGCTCGGACAGCACCAGCCCGGCGTCGCCCAGCAGTTGCTGGATCAGCGGGAGCAGCGTGGTCGAGGCTTGCGCGCCGCCCACGCCGTTGTGCGCGAGCAGCCTGTCGCCGTGCAGCACGGCCACGGACAGGTGCTCGGTGCTGGTGTCGAAGGCGAGCAGCTTGGGCAGGGCGAGGGGCATCCGCCGATTATCGAGGGGGCGGCCAATCCCCAGGGTCACGCGCCGTTATCGCTGCGCAAAATCGCCAGCCCCGCCTTGCGCAGCGGCGCCAGCGCCTTGGGCGGAGCGTCCGGCGATACCAGCAGGCTGGTGGCCGAGGTCACGGGGTTCACCACCCACGCCGACGCCGCACCGAGCTTTTCCGACGAGGCCAGCACGACCGTCTCGGCCGCCGCAGCCATCAGTGCGCGCTTGATCTCGGCCTCTTCCAGGTCACCAGTGGTCAGCCCCGCCTCGGCGTGCACGCCGGTGACGCCCATGAAATACGTGTCGGCATGGATGCGCGCAATGGCCGCCATCGCCGCCGAGCCGACCGCCACCACAGAGTGCTTGAAGAGGCGCCCGCCGATCAGCACCACCTCGATGCCGGCATGCGCCACCAGTTCGATGGCCACCGACGGGCTGTGCGTGACCACCGTAGCCTGCAGGTTCGCCGGCAGGTGGCGCGCAAGCTGCACGGCGGTGGTGCCGCCATCGATGAACACCACCTGCCCCGGCTTCACGAGGCGAGCGGCGGCGCGGCCGATGGCCACCTTTTCGTCGGGGGCCAGCTGCTGGCGCCCTGCGAAGTCGGCTTCGGCTGCCGCGACCGGCAGTGCGCCGCCATGCACGCGCAGCAGCAGGCCCTCGGCGGCCAGCTCGCGCAGGTCGCGGCGGATGGTGTCTTCCGACAGGCCCAGTTCTTCGCTGAGCGACTTCGCAACGACGTTGCCGTCGCGCCGCAGGACCGAGAGGATGTGTTGCTTGCGCTGACTGGTGAGCATCGGCCGATGGTATCGGCGCGCGCCGTTTATTGCACGTTTTTTCTTGTTTTTGCACGAATACGCTCATATGCTCGCCGCCATGACCATCCAAGACCGCGTCCGGGTGCACGAAGTCACCCTGCTTTCCGACAACTGGTACACGCTGCGCACCACCGCCTTCGACTGGCGGCGCAACGACGGCCAGTGGCAGCGCATGCACCGCGAAACCTACGACCGCGGCAACGGCGCCACCTTGCTGCCCTACAACCTCGCGCAGCGCACTGTGCTGCTGACGCGCCAGTTCCGCTACCCAGCCTTCGTCAACGGCCACGACGACCTGCTGATCGAGGCCGCGGCCGGCCTGCTCGACGACGCGGAGCCCGAGGAGCGCATCCGCGCCGAGGTCGAGGAAGAACTGGGCTACCGGCTCGGCACGGTGCAGAAGATCTTCGAGAGCTTCATGAGCCCGGGTTCCGTTACCGAGAAGCTGCACTTCTTCGTCGCGCCCTACGAGCCCTCGATGCGCATCGGCGCGGGCGGCGGGCTGCCCGAGGAGGGCGAGGACATCGAGGTGCTGGAGCTGGCCATCGACGAGGCGCTGGCCATGGTGGCCGACGGCCGCATCGCCGATGCCAAGACGGTGATGCTGCTGTATCACGCGAAGCTGCACGTGTTTGCGCCGGGATAATCGGCGGATGCCTCTTGCCTTCCGCCGCGCGGCCTGCGCACTGACTCTCTCCTTGCTGGCCTCGGCTGGCGCCTTCGCCCAGCAAGCACTCCCGACCCAGGTCGATGCCGCCCTCGCCCGCGCCAAGGTGCCGCGCGAGTCCGTGACCATGCTGGTGGCCGAGGCCGACGGCACGCGCCAGCCGCGCCTGGCCTGGCGCACGCAGGCGCCGGTGAACCCGGCGTCGATCATGAAGCTGGTCACCACCTACGCCGCGCTCGACCTGCTCGGCGCGGCCTACAACTGGACCACGCCTGTCTACGTCGAAGGTACGGTGAACAACGGCGTGCTCAACGGCAACCTGTACATCAAGGGCCAGGGCGACCCGAAACTGGTGCTGGAGCGCGTATGGCTGCTGCTGCGCCACGTGCAGGGGCTGGGCATCACCACGGTGAGCGGCGACATCGTCATCGACCGCAGCGCCTTCGAGACCACGGTCGAGGGCGACCCCGCCGCTTTCGATGGCGAACCGCTGCGGCCCTACAACGCCTCGCCCGACGCGCTGCTCGTCAACTTCAAGTCGGTCAACATGACTTTCGCGCCCGACCGCGCCGGCCAGATCGCGCGGGTGAGCTACGAGCCCCCGCTGGCGAGCGTGGCCATGCCGCCAACCGTGGCGATCGTGCCCGGCGAATGCGGCGACTGGCGCGCCGCGCTGCGCACCGACTTCAGCGACGTGAACCGCATCCGCTTCAACGGCGGCTTCCCGGCCGGCTGCGGCGAGAAGAGCTGGGCCGTGGCCTACGGCGACCCGCGCACCTACGCCATGCGCGCCATCGGCGGCATGTGGGCCGAGATGGGCGGGCGCGTCGGCGGACAGATGCGCGAGGGGCGCGTGCCGGCGGGGCTGAAGCCGGCCTTCGAGTTCGAGTCGCCGCCGCTGGCCGAGGTGATCCGCGACATCAACAAGTACAGCAACAACGTGATGGCGCAGCAGCTGTTCCTCACGATCGGGCTCACGCAGAAGAACCGCGGCACCTTCGAGGCCTCGCGCTCCGCGCTGGGCCAGTGGTGGCGCGAGCGCATCGGCACGGGCGAGGCACAGCCGGTGTTCGAGAACGGCTCCGGCCTGTCGCGTGACGAGCGCATCAGCGCCGCCGCACTCGGCAAGATGCTGCAGGTGGCATGGCGCTCGCCGGTAATGCCTGAGCTGATGTCCTCGCTACCGGCCATGGGCGTGGACGGCACGTTGAAGAAGCGCACGCTGCGCTCGGGCGGCTCGGCCCACCTGAAGACGGGCACGCTGCGCGACGCCTCCGGCGTGGCCGGCTACGTGGACGGCGCAAGCGGGCGCCGCTACGTGCTGGTGGCCATCGCCAACGGCGAGAACGCAAGCGCCGCGCGCGCGGCCTTCGACGCGCTGGTCGACTGGGCCTCGCAGGACAACTGAGGCCGACGGCTCGACAAGGCGCACGGCCATCGGCCGTGTACTGAAATCTTCTGAGGGCAAACGCCCGCTTGCGCGCGGGCATGCCCCTGCACAGAATCGGACGGTCGTTCTTTTCGGTCGTTCTTTTCCGTACAAAACCAACGCAGGAGACATGCCTTGACAAAGCCGCACCCCCACTCGTCCGTCCCTCCTTTGCGCAAGACAGCAGCCCTGACGGCGCTCGCAGGCGCAACCTTGCTGCTGCTCGCCGCCTGCGGAGGCGGTGGTGGTGGCGGGGGTATCGGCATCGGGGTGGGCGTTCCGCCGCCCGCCGTCGACAACGGCCGGGGCTCGGTGGTCACCAACCCGCCCGAGCAGACGGCGAATCTGACGGCCACCCAGTTCACCGCCAGCCTGCAGGCCAGCGACCAGGGCAAGGCGCTGCTCCAGGTGGCGGGCACGCCCAAGTGCGACATCGACCTGCGCTACCTCGAATACCGCACCATCGGCGCAAAGAGCGAGGCCACCAACGCCACCGCCGCGATCATGGTGCCCACCGGCTCCGATGTGGCCTGCGGCGGCCAGCGTCCGGTGGTGCTCTACGCGCACGGCACCACAGCCGCCAAGGCCTACAACCTGGCCAAGTGGACCGACAGCACGCAGGCGGCAGCCGGCGAGGGCCTGATGGTCGCCGCCATGTTCGCGGCACAGGGCTACATCGTGGTGGCGCCCAACTACGCGGGCTACGACAAGTCGACGCTGCCCTACCACCCGTATCTCAATGGCGACCAGCAGGGCAAGGACATGGTCGATGCGCTCACCGCCGCGCGCAAGACCTTCTCGGGTATCGGCGCGAACGACGCCGGCTCGCTGTTCATCACCGGCTACTCGCAGGGCGGCTATGTGGCAATGGCGGCGCACCGCGAGATGCAGGCCACGGGCAAGACGGTGACGGCGTCGGCGCCGCTGTCGGCACCCTCGGCCATCAGCCTGCTGACGGACTACACCTACCAGGGCTGGCCGGCGCTGGGCGCCACGCTGTTCGTGCCGCTGCTGTCGACCAGCTGGCAGCAGCAGTTCGGCAACGTCTACAGCTCCACCAGCGACGTCTATGAAGCGCAGTACGCCACCGGCATCGACACCCTGCTGCCGAGCACCTCGCCCGGCACGCTGTTCTCCAGCGGCAAGCTGCCGCAGCTGGCGCTGTTCCCGGCCAATGCCACGCCAGGGCCGGTGAGCCCCTCGCTGTCGATCTTCTACGGCGCCAACAACCTCATCAAGCAGAGCTTCCTGACGCAGGCGGCCGGCGACATCCAGGCCACGCCCTGCCCCGGCAACGCCTTGCCGGCCACGTCGGCGTCGCTCAGCACGGCCTCGCCGCTGGACTGCAAGCCGTCCACGGGCTTCCGCAAGGCGGCGCTCGCCAACGACCTGCGCAACTGGACGCCGACCCGCCCGATGCTGATGTGCGGTGGCGCCAACGACCCGACGGTGAACTTCGTGAGCACCCGCGCCACGTCAGGCTACTTCCGCGCCAAGGGCGTGCCGGCTGCCGCGCTGGCGGTGGTCGATCTGGAAGATTCGGCCGCGATCGATGCCTATTCGACGGCCCGTGCCGGCTTCGCGCAGGCCAAGGCCCTGCTGGCACAGAACACGACGGGCAGTGCATCTGACAAGGCGCAGGCGGTCACGCTGGCGTACCACGGCACGCTGGCGCCGCCGTTCTGCCTGGCCTCGGCCCGTGGCTTCTTCCAGGGCGTGCTGGCCGCTGGGGGCTGATCAGGCAGCCGACGCGCGCTGCAGCCGATCCCGCACGCCTTCCCAATCGGGCGTGTCGGGCGGCATCTCGACCCAGATCAGCTTGACGCCCTGCGCGTCGAACTCGCGCAGCACCGCGAACAGCTGCTGCGCGCTGGCCACCGCGTCGTCGGGCATGCGCCGCTGCAGCACGCGCTGCGATCGGCTGCGCACCACGGTGCGCGACCACACGGCGATGTGCGCGGCATTCGCGCCCAGCACGTCGAGGCCGGTCTGGATCGCCTTGGCGTCCATCAGCCGCACCTTGGCGTCCGGGGCGTAGTGCGCTTCCAGCGTGCCCGAGGCGCGCGGGTCGGGTGTTTCGAGCACTTCGCGGTCGCTGAGCTTCTCGCCGCAGGCAGCCTCGATCTGCGCACGCGTGATCAGGCCGGGCCGCAGCAGCACGGGGGCGCCGCGGCTGCAGTCGACGATGGTCGACTCGATGCCGACCTCGCACGCTCCGCCGTCGACCACCAGCAGCGCGTCGCCGAACTCGTCGTGCACGTGCTGCGCCGTGGTCGGGCTGACGCGGCCGAAGCGGTTGGCGCTGGGCCCCGCGAGGCCGGGCACGCCCTGCTGGGCGCAGGCTTCGAGCAGCGCCTGCGCCACGGGATGCGAAGGGCACCGCAGGCCGATAGTGTCCTGTCCGCCGGCGGCCGCCGCGCCCACGCCGGGCTGGCGCGTGACGATCAGCGTGAGCGGCCCGGGCCAGAAGGCCTGCACGAGCTTCTGCGCGAAGAGCGGCAGCGGCTGGGCGAAGCGCGACAGCGACTCGGTGCCCTTGATGCCGGCCGCCATGTGGACGATCAGCGGGTGATCGGCGGGCCGCCCCTTGGCCTTGAAGATGCCGGCCACGGCCATGTCGCTGCTCGCGTCGGCCCCCAGGCCGTAGACAGTCTCGGTCGGAAAGGCGACCAGCCCGCCCGCGCGCAGCACACGCGCGGCTTCGGCAATGGCCTCGGGGGAGCGGCCGTCGAGGATCATGCGAGATCGGCGGTGGTCACCGCCGGCAGGCCCAGCAGCAGCGCGGCCTGCGAGGCGGTGGCGCGCACGGCTTCGAGCGTGGCGCCGGTGAGCGTGAGGTGGCCCATCTTGCGGCCGCGCCGCGGGTCGATCTTTCCGTAGAGGTGCAGGTGCACGCCCGGCAGCGCGAGCACTTCGCTCCAGCGCGGCGAAACCGGCTTGTCGCCGCCCTCGGTGAACCACAGGTCGCCCAGCAGGTTGAGCATGATCGCGGGGCTGTGCTGGCGCGGCGCGGCCAGCGGCAGGCCGGCGAGCGTGCGCACCTGCAGCTCGAACTGCGACACGTCGCAGGCTTCCATCGTGTAGTGGCCGCTGTTGTGCGGGCGCGGCGCCATCTCGTTGACGACCAGCGAGCCGTCGGCCAGCGCGAAGAACTCGACGCACAACACGCCCACGTAGCCCAGGCCGTTGGCGATGCTCTTGGCCGAATTGACCGCACCCTGCGCCACCGTCTTCGGCATGTTCTGCGGATGCACCTCGGTGATGGCCAGGATGCCGTCGCGGTGCAGGTTGCGCTGCGGCGGGAAGTGCACGATCTGCCCGTCGCGGCTGCGCGCCAGGATGACCGAGCATTCGAACTCCAGCGGCAGCATCTTCTCGAGCACGCAGGGCACGCAGCCCGTGGCCTGCCAGGCATCGACCAGCTCGGCGCGCGTCTTCACGCGCTGCTGGCCCTTGCCGTCGTAGCCCAGCCGCGCGGTCTTCAGGATGCCGGGCAGCAGGCTGTCTTCAACGGCGGCGAGCTGCGCTGCGGTCTCGATGACCGCGTAGGGCGCGCAGGGCACGCCGCAGCGGGTGAAGTGGGCCTTTTCGGCGATGCGATCCTGCGCGATGGCGATAGCCGAGGCGCCGGGCGACACCGGCCGCGCGACCGCCAGGTGCTCCAGCGAAGGCGCGGGCACGTTCTCGAACTCGGTCGTCACCGCATCGGCCAGGCCGGCGAGGCGGGCCAGGCCGTCGACGTCGTCGTAGTCGGTGTGGATGTGGTGGTGGCTCACGCGGCCGGCGGGGCTGTCGGTGTCGGGGTCGAGCACCGCCGTGAAGTAGCCCATGCGCTGGGCCGCGTGGGCAAACATGCGCCCCAGCTGGCCACCGCCGAGCACGCCGAGCGTGGCGCCCGGGAGGATGGGCAGGTCACCGTTCTTGCTGCTGCTCACAGGGCACCTCCGCCTTGCGGCGAGAAAGGGGACACGGGGGGCGCCTTGCCAGCGTCGCCGGCGGCAGCCGGCGGCAGCGTCATGGCTTCGGCGGCAGCGGTCTGCGCCGTGCGGAAGGCGTCGAGCTTCGCGCGCAGCGCCGGATCGTTCACCGCCAGCATCGCCACCGCGAACAGCGCCGCATTGGCCGCGCCCGCGTTGCCGATGGCAAAAGTGGCCACCGGCACGCCCTTGGGCATCTGCACGATGCTGTAGAGCGAATCGACGCCCTGCAGGTGGCGGCTGGCCACCGGAACGCCCAGCACCGGCACCGTGGTTTTCGAGGCCAGCATGCCCGGCAGATGGGCCGCGCCGCCCGCGCCCGCGATGATCGCGGTGAGCCCGCGCCCGGCGGCGCTTTCGGCATACGCGAAGAGCGCATCGGGCATCCGGTGGGCCGAGACCACCTTTGCTTCGTGACTGATTCCGAATTGCTGGAGAATCTCGACCGCGTTGCGCATCGTCTCCCAATCGGAGTTCGAGCCCATCACTACACCGACCTGAATGGTTTCGTTCATGGTTTCAATTTTACGTTTCACCCTCAGCTGGTTCCGATGATCGACATCACTCTCGAAAATTTCCAGGCCGAACTGATCGAAGGCTCAGTGGCTACGCCGGTGCTGCTGGACATCTGGGCCGAATGGTGCGGCCCCTGCAAACAGCTGGGCCCGGTGCTCGAAAAGCTCGAAGTCGAGTACGCCGGCCGCTTCACGCTGGCCAAGCTCGACGCCGACAAGGTGCCGCAGATTTCGTCGCAGCTGTCCGAAATGTTCGGCGTGCGCAGCATCCCGTTCTGCGTGATGTTCAAGGACGGCCAGCCGGTGGACGGCTTTGTCGGCGCCATTCCGGCCGACAAGATCCGCGAATTCCTCGACAAGCACGTGCCAGGCGCCGACGAGGCCGAAGCCGCCTCGGAAGAAGCCGCCGCGCAGGAAGCGCTGGCCGAAGGCGACACCCAGGGCGCGCTCGAACGGCTGCAGCACGCCGTGGCCACCGACCCCGCCAACGACGACGCCCGCTTCGACTACATCAAGCTGCTGCTGCAGGAAGGCCGCGTCGATGACGCCAAGGTTGCCTTCGCCCCGGTGATCGCCAAGACCACGCTGGTGCGCCGCTTCGATGCGCTGCAGCGCTGGATGGATGCTATCGATTTCGCAGCACCGGTGGCAGGTGCAGCGCCTGCGATCGCCGACTTCGAAGCGAAAATCGCCGCCAACAAGCGCGACTTCGACGCCCGCTTCGCCCGCGCCCGCCTGCTGATGGCCGCACAGCGCTGGACCGACGCGATGGACGAGCTGCTCGACATCCTGATGCGCGACAAGACCTGGAGCGAAGACCTGGCGCGCAAGACCTACATCGCGATCCTCGACCTGATCGAGCCGCCAAAGGTGAAGGTGGCCGACGGGCAGATCCCGCCAGACGATCCGGTGGTGGCCACCTACCGCCGCCGCCTCAGCAGCATCGTGCTGAGCTGATCCGGAAAGCGGATCCATAAAGCGACCCTCGGGGTCGCTTTTTCGTGGCCGCCTCGAATACGATCACGCCCGATTCAACTTGTTGCAGATTGAAAAGGAAGACTGGCCATGCGCTCCTTCGCCCGCCGTATCGTGTTTCCCCTTCTTGCCACGACGGCGCTGCTGACCGCGCTGACCGGTTGCGGGAGCGGCATCAGCCTCGATGAACCGATCGAAGGGCCGGTCTGGCGCCTTGCTCAACTGGGTGACGAGCCGGTCGGGCAGAGCGAAGCACAAGTTCAGTTCGATCGCAGCAGTGGCCGCGTCAGCGGCTCGGGCGGCTGCAACCGCATCTCGGGCACCTTCACGCGCAGCGGTATCACGCTGAGGATCGGCCAACTGGCCTCGACCCGCATGGCCTGCGCGGACCCGGTGCGCGGGGCCAATGAAGCGCAGTTCATTTCCGCGCTGCAGAGCACTGCGAGCTACCGGCTGGCGGGGCCGAGCCGGCTGGCGTTGCTGGATGGTGGCGGGCGGACGGTGGCGTTGTTGAACAGCGGCGGGGGGCGCTGAGGGTCGCCGGTCTCGTGCTCATTTGGCGGCCGGCGCAGCGACGGTCAGCTCGATTTCCTCGGTAGCCAGTCCACGGTCGGAGATGGTGACTTCCACCATGCCCTTGGCGTCGGACGCCACCTTGATGCGCACCACATACTGGTTCGCTGTCGCGCTGACCAATACTTCGAAGGCTGCCGGGCCCTTGACCGACACCTGCGGCGAGACGGTCACACCGCTCACGGTGATCTCGTAGGCATCGCCCTGGCCGACCTTCGCGTCGGCGGCCGGCGAGATGCTCATGGCGCTGACGCCGCCGACGCAACTGCCGTTCCGCTCCACGGACTTGCGTTGTTCAGCAAAGCTGAGCAGGCGCATGCTCAATGGGCGGCGGGCGGCATAGAGGTCGGCCGTCTTCTCGGCCAGCTCCCGCGCCGTCTCGGCTTCAGACGTCGTTGTCTTCGGCTGCCTCCTGGCTTCCGCTTCGAGCTTGTCGTCCCGCTTTTGCTCTGTCGCCGCCAATGCAGCCGCGGTCTGTTGTTGGTTCAGCGCGGCGACCTGCGCGAGCAGTTCCTGCATGCTCGCGGTCCCCAGCGGCTTCGCCGCAGCTGTGGAAGGGGCTGGCGCGCGCGTCTGCGCAGCACCGTCGCCAGCGCCTGGTGATGAGGGAGGCGTCGTACCGGTGCCTTTGCTCTCGCTTGGCACATCGATCTTCACCGCTCTGAACTTGCCGATGATTCCCGCCGCCTGCGAAGCCATGGTGTCCGGCGGGGTGATGTCCTTGTGGGCGGCATTGATGCGGGCGGCCATACGGGCAAAAACCAGATCACCCTCGCGCATCAGGATGACGCCGCTGTTGTTCAACTGGTCGGCCAACTGCCCGCTGGAGGCCAGCGTCTTGCGGGCGCGCCATAGTGCATCCCGTGCTTCCACGCGAACTCGCGCCACGGCACGCCTGCTGTCTGGGGGATAGCGATCCGCGGCGTCAGCGACGAGCAAATCCTTGTCGAGCGCGTTGATGGCTTCCGTCAGGAGCCGACGCTCTTCCTTCATCACGGAGAAACCGACAGCGCTCATGCGCAGCGGCTCGATGTTCATCATCGCGCAGGTCAACTCGCGGATGCCTTCCACGTAGGCCTGCTCCTGGGCGGGATTGACGAACCATGTGCTGCCCGAATACGCCGCGAAACCGACCGCGCCGGCCAGGGCCAGGCGCTTCTTGTCGTGGTCGCTCGTCACGCCCGACTTCAGGCCGCTGTAGAGCGCCGCCGCCGTGACGCCGAGCAGTCCGAGCTGCGTGAGGGCGCGAACACGCGCCTGCGTCGAAAGGGAGTCGTACCACTCGCGGCGCTGGTCCTTCAGCACGCCGAGCGCGCCATGCAGGTTGCCCGCCAGCCTCTCGGCATGGGCATAGCGGACTTCCTCCCGGCCGAGCTGGCTGATGGGCCGGTCGACGCGCTCGCTGCGCTGGTAGGGATTGGTGCTGCTGCAGCCCGCAATGGCCACGGCAAGCCCTGTTGCCACACAGCGCTGCCAGCGCAGGACGTTTCTGCCTTCCATATTCCCCACCCCTCATGTCTTGGGCACACATGATGGCGGAGCGAGGACGTTCGGACATCCCCTGTTCCCGTGGCGACAAGGCGCCCGGGATGAACTACTGCTGCGAAACGGCAGGCCTCAACCCGTGAGCCGCTCCAGCGCCTCACGGTACTTGGCCGCTGTCTTCTCGATGACTTCAGCCGGCAGGCGCGGCGCCGGGGGCGTCTTGTCCCAGGGCTTGCCATTGATCTTGGTGGCTTCGAGCCAGTCGCGCACGAACTGCTTGTCGTAGCTCGGCGGGTTAGCGCCAGCGGCCAGCGCGGCCTGGTAGCCCTCGACCGGCCAGTAGCGCGAGCTGTCGGGCGTGAGCACTTCGTCCATCAGCACCAGCGTGCCGGCTTCGTCCAGGCCGAACTCGAACTTGGTGTCGGCAATGATCATTCCCTTGGTCAGGGCGATCTGCGCGGCGGTTTCGTAGATGGCGATGCTGGTTTCGCGGATCTGCTGGGCCAGCTTGGGGCCGACGATCTCGACCACGCGGTCGTAGCTGATGTTCTCGTCGTGCTCGCCGGCCGCAGCCTTGGCGGCGGGCGTGAAGATCGGGCGCGGCAGCTTGCTGGCGTTGGTCAGGCCCTCGGGCAGCGGCACGCCGCAGACCGAGCGGCTTTCCTGGTATTCCTTCCAGCCGCTGCCGGCCAGGTAGCCGCGCACCACGGCCTCGACCGGAATCGGCTTCAGGCGCTTGACCAGCATCGAGCGGCCCGTGACCTGCGGCACTTCGTCTGGCGTCACGGCGCTTTCGGGCGCATCGCCGGTCAGGTGGTTGGGGCAGATCTGGCCCAGCCGCTCGAACCACCACAGCGCCATCTGCGTGAGGATCTCGCCCTTGCCGGGAATGGGCTCGCCCATGATCACGTCGAAGGCGCTGAGCCGGTCGCTCGCGACCATCAGGATGCGGTCTTCGCCGACGGCGTAGTTGTCGCGCACCTTGCCGCGCGCAAGCAGGGGCAGGCTCTGGATGGAGGAGGTGTGGACGGTGGTCATGGGAACAGATGCTTTGGGGGGAACTGATGACGGGAAAGCGGATTGTGCGCGCAGAAAAAAGCCACCGCGAACGGTGGCCTTCGAATCGCAGGGAAGTTTTTAGACGACTTCCTGAGCCAGTTCGCCCTTGGCGTACTTGGCAGCGACCACTTGCAGCGTGTCGCCCTTGATCTTGGCGCCCTGGCCTTCGCAGCCGAATTCGATGTAGCGCTGCTTGCAGATCAGCTTTGCGGCTTCGCGCGCGGGCTTGAGCCACTCGCGGGCGTCGAACTTCTCGGGGTTCTCGGCCAGGAACTTGCGCACGGCGCCGGTCATGGCCAGGCGGATGTCGGTGTCGATGTTGATCTTGCGCACGCCGTGCTTGATGGCTTCCTGGATTTCCTTGACGGGCACGCCGTAGGTTTCCTTCATGTTGCCGCCGTACTGGCGAATGATGGCCAGCAGCTCCTGCGGCACGCTCGACGAGCCGTGCATCACCAGGTGGGTGTTGGGAATGCGGCGGTGGATTTCCTTGATGCGGTCGATCGCCAGGATGTCGCCGGTGGGCTCGCGCGTGAACTTGTAGGCGCCGTGGCTGGTGCCGATGGCGATGGCCAGCGCGTCGATCTGGGTGCGCTTGACGAAGTCGGCGGCCTGCTCGGGGTCGGTGAGCAGCTGTTCGCGCGTCATGGTGTCGTCGGTGCCGTGGCCGTCTTCCTTGTCGCCCTTCATGGTCTCGAGCGATCCGAGGCAGCCGAGCTCGCCTTCGACGGTCACGCCCAGGCGGTGGGCCATGTCCGACACCTTCTTGGTGACGTCGACGTTGTAGTCGTAGCTGGCGATGGTCTTGCCGTCGGCCTCGAGCGAGCCGTCCATCATGACCGAGCTGAAGCCCAGGTCGATGGCGCCCTTGCAGACGTCGGGGTTCTGGCCGTGGTCCTGGTGCATGACCAGCGGGATGTTCGGGTACTGCTCGATAGCGGCCTGGATCAGGTGCTTGATGAAGGCTTCGCCGGCGTATTTGCGGGCGCCTGCGCTGGCTTGCAGGATGACGGGCGCGCCGGTTTCCTTGGCGGCCTCCATCACGGCCTGGACCTGTTCGAGGTTGTTGACGTTGAAGGCCGGAATGCCGTAGCCATTGGCTGCAGCATGGTCGAGCAGTTCGCGCATCGAGACGAGTGCCATGGAAATACCTCGCGGAAATTAGGGAAAGAAGAAGGCGGAAAGACAGGAGAAAACTGCCGCAATTCTACCGAGCCCCCTTGTGGGACGGCACTGACGCCAGCCCGAGGAAATTCATGACAGGCGGCAGCACCGGTCCGCCCAGCCACTGGATGGGCTTGGCGAAAGCGCCGATCAGCGTCACGTGGCTCAGGTTGTCGAACAGCCTGACCTGCACCGGCACGCCCGCCGCGCGTAGCGCCGTGGCCATCTGCCCGGTGTTGCGGTCGGGGTAGACCAGGTCGTCTTTCGATGCAGCCATGAGCAGCGCGCGCGGCGAGGCTGGCGTGACATGCGCCAGCGGTTGCGAGTCGCCCGGCGTGTCCGGCCAGTTGAAAGCGACCTGCGCTTGCGGGTCGCCGATAGGCAGGAAGTCGTAGGGGCCGGCCAGGCCGATCCAGCCCGCGAGCTGCTTCGGGCTGGCGCCCACCTCGCCGAGCCAGCGCTCGTCGAGTGCCACCATCGCGGCGTTGTAGCCGCCCGAGCTGTGGCCCATCACGAACACCTGCTTCGGGTCGGCACCCAGCCGGGCCGCGTTATCGAGCGCCCATTTGACGGCCAGCGCGCTGTCGCGCACGAACGCCGGGTAGGTGAAGGCCGGCGACAGCCCGTAGTCGGGCACCACAACCACCGCGCCGCGCGCGGCCAGCGCCTCGCCGACGAACCTGTAGCTGGCGCGGTCGCCGGTCGTCCAGGTGCCGCCATAGAAGAACACGACCAGCGGCCGCGCACCCTGGGCCGGCCGGGTGGCCGGCAACGGCTGGTACACGTCGAGCAACTGGCGGGGCGCCTGGCCGTAGGCGATGCCGCCCTGGAACCGGTAAGTGTCGGTGGGCACCAGGCCGTTGAGCACCTTGACCGGCGAGCAGGCCGGGAGCACTGCGGCGGCGATGACGCAGAGGGCGATGAAGAAAGCGCCGCGGCGCCGGCGGAGTGACGCGAAGGTGGGAAGACTCATCGCAACAGTACGCACGCGGGCGGGCGCCGGTTTCGTCAGATCGGCAACTGCGTGGTCGACAGCACCTGCTTGAGCACGATGAAAGTCCTGATCTGCCGCACCCCCGGCAGGTACAACAGCTGTTCGGCATGCAGGTGATTGAAGCTGTCGTTGTCGCGCGTGCGCACGAGCATGAAGTAGTCGAACTCGCCCGTGACCACGTGGCATTCGAGGCAGCCCGACACCTTCTGCGCGGCCTTCTCGAAGTCGGCGAACGAGTCGGGCGTGGAGCGGTCAAGCACCACGCCGATCATCACGAGCATGCCGACGTCGAGCGCATCGGCATCGAGCAGGGCGACGATGCCCTTGATGAACCCCTCTGCCTTGAGCCGCTCGACACGGCGCAGGCAGGCGGCGGCGCTGAGATTGACCTTGGCGGCCAGCGCCACGTTCGACAGCGAGGCGTCACGCTGAAGGGCGCGCAGGATGGCGCGGTCGGTCCGATCGAGCTCCGGAGCGATACGCAATTTTGTTGTGCTCATGCCTTGTTTTTCGGCCTGAAAGTTTTTGATCTGGCCATAGTGCCTTTTTTTCTCGAACGAATCCAGAAAACTTCGCAAGCACGTTGCGTTCGCTTCTTCCTACGATCTAAGGCTTCAACTCCCTGGAGCCGCACCCATGAATCTGAAGAAGTTTCCCCGCTACGCCCTGACCTTCGGCCCCACGCCGATCCACCCGCTCAAGCGCCTGAGCGCGCACCTCGGCGGCAAGGTCGAGCTCTATGCCAAGCGCGAGGACTGCAACAGCGGCCTGGCCTTCGGCGGCAACAAGACACGCAAGCTCGAATACCTGATCCCCGAGGCGCTCGAGGGCGGCTACGACACGCTGGTGTCCATCGGCGGCATCCAGTCGAACCAGACGCGGCAGGTGGCCGCAGTGGCCGCGCACCTCGGGCTGAAGTGCGTGCTGGTGCAGGAGAACTGGGTCAACTACTCCGACGCGGTGTACGACCGGGTCGGCAACATCGAGATGTCACGCATCATGGGCGCCGACGTGCGGCTGGACGCAGCGGGTTTCGACATCGGCATCCGCAAGAGCTGGGAAGACGCCATGGAGAGCGTTCGCAAGGCCGGCGGCAAGCCGTTCCCGATTCCGGCAGGCTGCTCGGAGCATCCGCGCGGCGGGCTCGGCTTCGTGGCCTTTGCCGAAGAAGTGCGCCAGCAGGAGGCCGAGCTGGGCTTCAAGTTCGACTACATCGTGGTCTGCGCGGTCACCGGCAGCACGCAGGCCGGCATGGTGGTGGGCTTCGCGGCCGACGGCCGGGCCGACCGCGTGATCGGCATCGACGCCTCGGCCAAGCCGCAGCAGACCTTCGACCAGATCCTGCGCATTGCGAAGAACACCGCCGAGCTGGTGGAACTGGGCCGCGACATCACCGAGAAAGACGTGGTGCTCGACCGCCGCTTCGGCGGCCCCGAGTACGGGCTGCCGAACGACGGCACGCTGGAAGCGATTCGCCTGTGCGCGCGCTTCGAGGGCATGCTGACCGACCCCGTGTACGAGGGCAAGTCGATGCACGGGATGATCGAAAAAGTGCGGCTCGGGGAATTCCCGGCCGGCTCGAAGGTGCTGTATGCGCATCTGGGCGGCGTGCCCGCGCTGAACGCCTACAGCTTCCTGTTCAGGAACGGTTGAGCCGCCTTCGGGCTCAGCTAGCGCGGCAAATCTTGAGCATATTGGTGCCGCCGGGGGCACCCATCGGCTCGCCGCAGGTAATGGCGTAGACGTCGCCGCTTTGCACGATGCCGCGCTTCTTCAGGTGGTTTTCAGCCTGCTGCAGCGCGGTGTCGCGGTCGCTTTCCGAATCCATCAGCAGCGGACGCACGTTGCGGTACAGCGCCAGCTTGCGCTGCGTGGCCAGCCGCGAGGTCAGCGCGTACATGGGAATGTGCGCGCGGTGGCGGCTCATCCACAGGATGGTGGAGCCCGATTCGGTCAGCGCCACGATGGCCTTGGCGCCCAGGTGGTGGGCCGTGAACAGCGCGCCCATGGCGATCGACTGGTCGATGCGGCTGTAGGTCTTGCCGCTGAAATCGGCGTCGAGCGTCTTGTCTTCTGCCGCTTCGGCGGCTTCGCAGATGCGGCTCATCTCCTGCACGGTCTCGAGCGGGTAGCGGCCCGAGGCGGTTTCGGCCGAGAGCATCACGGCGTCGGTGCCGTCGAGCACGGCGTTGGCCACGTCGCTCACTTCGGCGCGCGTGGGCACGGGGTTGGTGATCATCGACTCCATCATCTGGGTCGCGGTGATCACCACCTTGTCCATGTCGCGCGCCATGCGGATCATCTTTTTCTGCAGCGCCGGCACGGCCGCGTTGCCCACCTCGACCGCGAGATCACCGCGCGCAACCATGATGCCGTCGCTGGCGCGCAGGATTTCTTCCAGCTTCGGAATGGCCTCTGCGCGTTCGATCTTGGCGATCATGCCGGGCTTGTGGCCGTACTCGGCCGCGGCCACGTTGCACAGCTGGCGCGCCATTTCCATGTCGGTGGCGTTCTTCGGGAAGCTCACGGCCACGTAGTCGGCCTGGAAGCTCATCGCGGTCTTGATGTCTTCCATGTCCTTGGCGGTCAACGCGGGCGCCGTGAGGCCGCCGCCCTGCTTGTTGATGCCCTTGTTGTTCGACAGCTCGCCGCCCAGCTTGACGGTGGTGTGCACGGCCTCGCCCTTGACGGCGTCGACGGTCAGCACGATGAGGCCGTCGTTCAGCAGCAGCCTGTCGCCGGGCTTCACGTCGCGCGGCAGGTCCTTGTAGTCGAGGCCCACGGCGTCGGCGTCGCCGAGCTCGGTGCGCGAGGCGTCGAGCACGAACTTGGCGCCCGGCTCCAGCCAGACCTTGCCCTGCGCGAACTTGCCGACGCGGATCTTGGGGCCCTGCAGGTCGGCCATGATGGCCACTTCGCGGCCGGCCTTGCGGGCGGCTTCGCGCACCATGGCGGCGCGGTCGATGTGGTCTTGCGCTGTGCCGTGGCTGAAGTTCAGCCGCACCACGCTGACCTTGGCCTGGATCATCTTTTCCAGCAATTCGGGGGTGCTGGACGCCGGACCGAGCGTGGCAACGATCTTGGTGGCGTGGCGGGGGATGCGGTCCGTGCTCATGAGGGTAGTCTCCGTTTTGTATTCGCTACTGTATACACTTTGTGTGTCGAACGGAAGTCACTCCATGAGATTTCCCGCCAGCCGGATCAACCAGCCGCGCGCTTCGACAGGATCTCGAAGGCCGGCAGGGTCTTGCCTTCCAGCACTTCCAGGAAGGCGCCGCCGCCAGTCGAGATGTAGCCGACCTGCTTTTCGATGCCGTACTTGGCGATGGCAGCCAGCGTGTCGCCGCCACCGGCGATCGAGAAGGCGCTGCTGTCGGCAATGGCTTGCGCGATGGCCTTGGTGCCATTGGCGAAAGCGTCGAACTCGAACACGCCCACCGGGCCGTTCCAGACGATGGTGCCGGCTTCGCGCAGCTGCGCGGCCAGGATCGCGGCCGTCTTGGGGCCGATGTCGAGGATCAGGTCGTCGTCGTCCACGTCGCTCGCGTCCTTGACGGTGGCAGCCGCATCGGCCGCGAAGGTCTTGGCCGTGACCACGTCCACCGGAATCGGCACGTCGGCGCCGCGCGCGCGCATGGCGTCGATCACCGCCTTGGCCTGGTCGACAAGGTCGGGCTCGGCCAGCGACTTGCCGATCTTCAGGCCGGCGGCCAGCATGAAGGTGTTGGCGATGCCGCCGCCCACGATCAACTGGTCGACGTTGGCCGACAGGCTCTTGAGGATGGTCAGCTTGGTGCTGACCTTGGAGCCCGCCACGATGGCCACCAGCGGCCGCTTGGGCTGCGCCAGCGCCTTGGTGATGGCGTCGATCTCGGCCGCCAGCAGCGGGCCGGCCGCGGCGATCTTCGCGAACTGCGCGATGCCGTAGGTGGTGGCCTCGGCGCGGTGGGCAGTGCCGAAGGCGTCATTCACGTAGATGTCGGTGAGGGCAGCCAGCTTGCGGGCCAGCGCCTCGTCGTTCTTCTTCTCGCCCTTGTTGACGCGGCAGTTCTCGAGCAGCACGACCTGGCCGGGCTTGACGTCGACGCCGTCGACCCAGTTGGCGATCAGCGGCACCCCATTTTCGTAGGGGTGGCCGAGCAGCTCGCCCAGGCGCTTGGCGACAGGGGCCAGCGAGTCTTCGGGCTTGAACTCGCCTTCGGTCGGGCGGCCCAGGTGCGACGTGACCATCACGGCGGCGCCTGCGTCGAGCGCCAGCTGGATGCATGGCACCGAGGCGCGCACCCGCGTGTCTTCGGTGATGTTGCCTGCGTCGTCCTGCGGCACATTGAGGTCGGCACGGATGAAGACGCGCTGGCCGGCGGCTTTGCCCTGTGCGCAGAGGTCGGTGAATCGAATGACGTTCATGGATCTGGAGGAGGTAGAAGACGGGTCGGCCTGCATTGTAGGTTTGGCCCCACTGCCGCTCTACGCGCCTCTTGCCGCGCTTCGATGCTTTTCAGCCCTTTTGCTGCGCCTTGGCAAAGCTTTCGAGAATGCCGACAAAGCTCGCGGCCGCCGGCGACAGCGAGCGCCGCGCCGCGCTGTAGACGCACACCTCGCGGTGAAAGTCTGGCGATTCGAGCCGCACCATCTGCAGGCCGTGGGCGCGCACCAGCGGCGCGGAATAGGTCGGGCACACCGTGAGCCCCAGCCCCGAGGCCACCATGCCGAGGGCGGTGGTCATGTACGACACCTCCTGCGTGCCGGGGCGCAGCATGTAGTCGCGCTCTGCCGGGGCCAGCTCGGGCAGCACCCGCTGGCGAAAGTCGCGCGTGGGGGCGATGAAGGTGTAGGGCTCGAGCTCGTGCCAGCGCACCTTGCGGCGGTTGGCAAACGCGTGGCCGGGCGGGCAGATCAGCCAGTGCCGGTCGCGCAGCAGAGTGCGGCGCTCGATGGCGCCGTCGACGGCCACGTCCTGCCCCACGGCCAGCTCCACGTCGCCGGCCATCACCCCTGCGAGCAGGTGCTCGGGCAGCGTGTCGGTCAGGCGCACGTCCACGTCGGGGTACTGCTCGCGGTAGAGCGCGATCACGCGCGGCATCAACGTGCAGGCCATGAGCTGCGGCGCCGCAAGCCGTAGCAAGCCTTTCTTCTTGTCACGCAAATCCGTGACGTCGGCCACCGCACTCGTCAGGTCGCCGAGCAGGCGATGCACCGACGGCAAGAACTCGCGCCCCGCCTCCGACAGCTGCACGCTGCGGGTGTTGCGGTCGAGCAGTTGCACGCCCATTTCGCGTTCGAGCTCGCGCACCAGCACGCTGAGCGCCGACTGCGTGAGGTGCAGCTGCTGCGCTGCGGCGGTGAAGCTGCCGCTTTCGGCCACGGCGGCGAAGGCGCGCAACTGGCGCAGGGTGAGGTTCATATATATGGTTATTTCATCAATCGATGAATTAATTTCGATTGCATCATAAGACCCGGCGTCGCCCAATACCGGCTCACCGGAGACACGAGCCATGCCGACCCCACCACCCGTGCGCGGGCTGCACCACTTCGCTTGGCGCTGCCGCGACAGCGAAGAAACCCGCCGCTTCTACGAAGACCTGCTGGGCCTGCCGCTGGCCCACGTCATCAAGAGCGACCACGTGCCGAGCACGGGCGAGTACTGCCCCTACGTGCACATCTTTTTCCAGATGCGCGACGGCTCGTACATCGCCTTCTTCGACCTGGGCGACGACATTGCCGCACTGCCCTCGCCCAACACGCCCTCGTGGGTGAACCACATCGCGCTGCGCGTCGATTCGGTGGCCGACCTGCTGGCCGCCAAGGCGCGGCTCGAAGGCGCGGGCGTCGAGGTGCTGGGCGTGACCGACCATCACATCATCGAATCGATCTACTTCTTCGACCCCAACGGCATCCGCGTGGAGCTGACCACGCCGACCGTGCCGCAGGCCGAGATGGACGCGCACGCGCTGCGCGCCCGTGCCGACCTCGATGCGTGGACCGTGCGCAAGGCCGAGCTTCGTGCCGCAGCAGCAAAGGGTGCGCCGAATGTCTGAGCTGCAACTCGCCGTCATCGACGTGAAGCCGGGCGCCGCGATGGAAAGCCAGTCGGGCCTGCAGATGCTGCGCCCGCGTATCTACGGCGCCTTCCGCGCACCGCAAGGCCCAAAGAAGGTCGCCGCCATCGTGATGCACCCGACCAGCAACTTCATGGGCCACTACCTGATCGGCCCGCTGGCCGAGCGCGGCATCTGCTGCATGGGGCTCAACTCGCGCTTCGTGGGCAACGACACGGTGCTGCTGATGGAGCGAGCCATCCAAGACCTGGGCGCCGGCGTGCAGTACCTGCATGCGGCGGGCTACGAGAAGGTGTTCCTCGTCGGCAACTCGGGCGGCGCCGCGCTCGCGAGCTTCTACCAGGCGCAGGCCGAGAAGCTCACGGCCACGCACCTGCCCGACGGCGACCCCACACACCTGCACCCGAGCGACCTGCCGCCCGTGGACGGCATCGCGCTGTGCGCCGCGCACCTGGGCCGCACGCGGCTGATGCGCGACTGGATCGACCCGTCGGTCACCGACGAGCACGACCCGCTCTCGGTGAACCCCGAGCTCGACATGTACGACCCGCGCCACCGCGTGCCCTACGGCAGCGACTTTCTCGCACGCTTCAGCGCGGCGCAAAAGGCGCGGCTGGACCGCATCGAGCAATGGGCCATCGAGCGCCTCGCGCTGCTGCGCAGCACGCCGGGCGTGCCGCGCGACCAAACCTTCATCGTCTATCGCACGCATGCCGATCCGCGCTGCGTGGACCTCTCGCTCGATGCGAACGACCGCCAGCCCGGCAGCGTGTGGGGCGACGCACGGCAGGTGAACTACTCGGCCAATGCGATGGGGCGCACCACCTCGCTGACCGCCTTCCTGTCGCAATGGTCGTCGCGCTCGCAGGCCGACGGGCCGACGAACCTCGCGCGCACCACGGTGCCGAAGCTGCTGCTGACCTACACGGGCGACCAGTCGACCTTTCCGAGCACGCGCGATGCGTGGATGGCAGCGGGCGGATCGCGCATTCGCAATGTCAACATCGTCGGCGGCAACCACTACCTCGCGGGGCAGCCAGAGCTGATTCCCAAGGCGGCGGATGCCATCGCCGAGTTCGCGCACGCGCTGTAGCCCCGTAGAGACATGGAAAACTTTGCTTTCGCGCCGGCCTACGAGCTGCCGGTCTGGCCCTTCATGCCACCGCCCGAACTGGGCAGCACGAAGGTCGTGCGCCACCCCATCGTGATCGTCGGCGCCGGCCCCTCGGGCCTCACGCTGGCCTGCGACCTCGCGCAACGCGGCGTGCGCGCCGTGCTGATCGACGAGGACGACACCGTCGGCGTGCGCGGTGCATCGTCGCGCGGCATCTGCTACGCGCAAAAGAGCCTGGAGATCTTCGAGCGACTGGGCATCTACGAACGCATCGCGGCCAAGGGCATTACCTGGTCGTTCGGGCGCACCTTCTCGGGCGAGCAGGAGGTCTACAACTTCAACCTGCAGGCCAACAGCGTTTCGCGGCAGCCGCCCTTCATCAACCTGCAGCAGTTCTACGTCGAGTGGTTCCTGGTCGAGCGCATCCTCGAACTCGGGCTGACCGACGTGCGCTGGAAGAGCCGCGTGACCCGCGTCGAGCAACTGGCCGACGGCGTGCGCCTGGACATCGAAACGCCCGCCGGCAGCTACACCATCGAAGCCGACCGGCTGATCGACGCGACGGGCGCCAACAGCCCGATCCGCACGCAGCTCGGCATCGAGGCGCACGCGTCGCGCAGCACCGACCGCTGGTGCATCAGCGACGTGCGCTTCAAGAAACCGCTGCCGACCGAGCGCTGGACCTGGGTCGACGCGCCGTTCAACGAAGGCCGCGGCGTGTGGCAGCACCTGATGGCAGACGGCGTATGGCGCATCGACTACCAGATGCCCGAAGACTGCGACACGGCCTACATCAGCCAGCCCGAGGTGGCGGGCGCGCGATTGCACGAGCAGCTCGGGCCCGACGTGGAGTTCGAGTTCGTGTGGATCGGGCCGTACGGCTACCGCGACCACCTGCTCGACAGCTTCCGCCACGGCCGCATGTTCTTCATCGGCGATGCGGCGCACGTGGTGAGCCCTTTCGGCGCGCGCGGTGGCAACAGCGGCATCCAGGATGCGGCGAATCTTGGCTGGAAGCTCGCGCTCGTCGCTCAAGGCAAAGCGGACGATGCGTTACTCGACAGCTACGACGCGGAGCGCCAACCCGCCGCGAAGCAGAACCTGCAGGTGACGAGCCGGTCAGCACGCTTCCTGGCGCCGCGCTCGCCAGCCGAGCACACGCTGCGCCGCGCCGTGGTGGCGCTGGCTGCGCGCCATCCGTTTGCGCGGGCGCTGGTGAACACCGGGCGCATGTCGGTCGCCAACGACTACCCGGCCGCGCCGCAACTCCCCGAGGGCGGGCACTCGGTGCAGAACCTGCCGCTGCACTGGGCCGATGGCCGCGAGACGACGCTGATGCAGCTGCTGTCCGAGGGCACGCACTGCATCGGCCTCTGGTTCGCGCCGACGCGCGAGCAAGCAAAGGCGGCTCTCGATGCCACGGCGTCGCTGCCGCTGCAGCTGCTGGCCGTGGGAGGAGACAGCGGCCTGCCCACGCTGCAGGCCGACGACAGGCTCGCGAGCCATCTCGGCATCGGCGACGCGGGCAGCTTTGCTCTCGTGCGGCCCGACGCCTATCGCGCCGCCTTGCTGGCGAACGCCGCGCCGAAAACCATCGCCTCCGCCTTGCGCACCGCGCTGGCCCACAACAGCCAACCATGATCACCGAGCCTCGCATCCCCGACCCCGACGGCTTCTACGCGGCCCTCCTCGCCGCGCACGAAGGCCACAGCGACGCACAGAGCGCCGACCTCAACGCCCGCCTCGTGCTGCTGCTGGCCAACCAGTGCGCAGACCAGGACGTGCTGCTCGCCTGCATCCGCGCAGCCGCTGAAGACACCACGACAACAACCGCCCCATGACCACTTCCGTCTCTTTCGCCTCTGCTTCCGACACCCGCGAGCAGAAGCCGCAACTGCACGAACTCGCACCCGATGTCTACGGCTACATCAGCGACTTTGATCCCAACTGCGGCTTCGTCGTCGGCGACGAGCAGGTGGTGCTGATCGACACGCGCCCCACGCCACGCATGGCGCGCGACTTTCTCGCGGCCATCCGCACGGTGACCGACAAGCCCGTCCGCACCATCGTGCTCACGCACTACCACGCAGTGCGCGTGATGGGCGCAAGCGCCTTCGACGAAGTGAAGGACATCATCGCGAGCAACGGCACGCTCTACTGGATCCGCACGCGCGGCCAGGCGGATTTCGATTCGGAAGTCGGCCGCTTTCCGCGCCTGTTCGTCGGCGTCGAGGAGATTCCGGGCCTGACCCTTCCGACGAAGGTCTTCGAGCGCGAGATGACGCTGCAGCTCGGCGGTGGCCGTGAATTGCATCTGAAGGCGCTGGGCCGCGGTCACTCGGGCGGCGACACCGTCGCATGGCTGCCCGACTGCGGCGTGCTGTTTTCCGGCGATGTGGTCGAGAACCGCTGCGGGGTGTACGCGGGCGACGCCTACATCGGCGACTGGGCCGGCACGCTCGACGCGGTGGCGGCGCTGAAGCCGCGCGTGCTGGTGCCCGGGCGTGGCGCGGTGCTGCAGGACGAAGCCGCATGCGCCGAGGCCATCGGGCTCACCAAAGCATTTCTCTCGACGCTGCTCGACAGCGTGAAGGCCGGCATCGCGGCGGGCGACACGCTGCGCGGCTGCTACGCGCGCGCCGAGGCGGCGATGACGCCGCGCTTCGGCAACTGGCCCGTGTTCCAGCACGTGCTGCCCTTCGACGTCTCGCGCGCGTACGACGAACTGCGCGGCATCGAACACCCCGTGGTGTGGACCGCCGAGCGCGACCGCGAGCTGTGGCAGACGCTGCGCGGCGAATGACCTGAACCGATTTCAAAACAAGCAACGGAGACAAGAGACGATGAAGCGATTCCTTCTGCCCCTGCTGGGCGCCGCCCTCACGCTGGCCAGCAGCCTTGCATCGGCGCAGCCGGCCGCCTATCCCAGCCAGCCCGTCAAATGGATCGTGCCCTACGTGGCCGGCGGCGGCACCGACAACCTGGCCCGCACGCTGGCCGAGGCAATGCAGCCTTCGCTGGGGCAACCGCTCATCATCGACAACCGGCCCGGCGCGTCCACCAACATCGGCGTGTCCGTGATGATGCAGGCCAAGCCTGATGGCTACACGATCATGCAGGCCGAGAACGCGGCGCTGCTCTTCAACGAGCACATGTTCGCCAAGCTGCCGTACAAGCCCGCGAGCGACTTCACCTACATCGGCACCATCGGCCGCTTTCCGGTGGCGCTGGTGGTGCACCCGGACTTTCCCGCGAAGAACGTGGCGGAGTTCGTGCGCTACGTGAAGGCCAACCCCGACAAGGTGAGCTACGCCTCGCCCGGCAACGGCTCGCCGCACCACATGGCGATGGAGCTCTTCAAGCAGAAGGCCGGCCTGACGATCACGCACGTGCCGTACAAGGGCGCCGCGCCCGCCATGACCGACGTGATGGGCGGCCAGGTGCCGGTGATGATGCTGGACCTGGCCTCGGGCCTGCCGATCATCAGGTCGGGCAAGGTGCGGGTGCTGGCCATTGCGCTGCCGCAGCGCGCGGGCGCCCTGCCGGATGTGCCGACCTTCGTCGAGGCCGGTTTCAGCGACGTCAACGCCTACGCCTTCCACGGCCTGATCGGCCCGGCCGGCATGCCGGCCGAAACGGTGGCGCGGCTCAACGGCGAACTGCACAAGGCGATGAAGGCGCCGAAGGTGGTGAAGCTGTTCGCGGACTTCGGCTTCGAGGCGCTGCCCGGAACACCGCAGGATTTCTACAAGCTCTCGCGGACCGAGAGCGAGCGCTGGGGCAAGATCATTGCGGCCGCCGGCGTGAAGCTGGATTGACCCGCTACCAGCCCAGGCCGAGGTGCAACGGCAAGTACACCGCCATGCCGGCCAGCATGGTGCCGAGCACGCCACGCCGCCAGTAGAAATACGCCGCGCCAACGACCGCCGCATACAGGCGGGCGTCATGCAGCGTGGTGATGAGGTGGCCCTGCGTCATGACGATCTCGGGCGCGATCACGCCTGCGAGCGCGGCGGCCGGCGCGTAGTGCAGCGCGCGGTGCGCCCACTCGGGCAGGCCCCAGGGCCGGTCGAGGATGAAGAAGAAGCAGCGCGTGAGCACGGTGACGAGCGCCAGCCCGACGATCACGCCCATGGTCCACCAGTCGGTGGTCGCGCTCGCGCCGCTCATTTGTCGTCCTCCGCCGTGGGGTCGAGGCCGAACTGCTTTTCGAGCCAGAAGCACAGCAGCACGGCCACGCCGATGGCGACCACGATGTTGAGCTTCAGGGGCAGCGAGTAAGCCGCGACGGCAGTGGCGCCGGCAATGAGCGCGGCCAGCACGCGCAGGCGCGTCGTTGCCATCGAGCAGACGATGGCGACCAGGCTCAGCACGCCCGCGAAGCTCAGGCCCCAGGTCTGCGGAATGAAGTTGGCCAGCGCCACGCCCAGCAGGCTCATGCCCATCCAGGCGCCCCAGGTCACGAAATAGTTGCCGGTGAGGTAGGCCTCTTGCGCTTCCTGCTCGGCGATGGTCAGCGGCGGCTTCGGGTACTTCCTGGTGAAGAGCGCGTAGCTCATGTCCGCCGTGAGGTAGCCATGCGTCATGCGGCGCCAGCGCGGCATGTGCATGAGGTAGGGCCGCAGGTGCAGGCTGAACACCACGAAGCGCAGGTTGACGCAGAAGCCCGTGGCCAGGATGACCCAGGCAGGGGCGCCTGCGAACAGCAGCGGAATGGCGGCGAGCTGCGAGCTGCCGGCGTACACCAGCAGCGTCATCGCCAGCGCCTCGATCACGCTCATGTTCGACTTGACCATGGCCACGCCGGTCATGAGCCCCCAGGCGCCGATGCCCATCGCCACCGGGGACATGTCGCGCATGCCGACGCGGAATTCAGGGCGGCTGCGGATGCTTTTCGAGAGAAACATCAGCCGAACACCTGCCCGGGCTTCAGGTCGAAGCCGCGCAGGAAATCGGCCACGGGCAGGCGCTTGCCGCCCGGACGCTGGAGTTCGGTGACGTTCACGACCGAGTCGGCTGCCGCGACGGCCACGCCGGCATCGCTGACGGCCAGGATCGTGCCCGGCGCGGCGGACGCCTCGGGCGAACCCGCGGCATGGGCGGCCCAGAGCTTGACGGTCTCGCCGTCGAGCGGGCTGTTGGCGCCCGGGAACGGATCGAAGGCGCGAATGCGGCGCACGATGGCGTCGGCCGGCTGGGCCCAGTCGATCAGCGCTTCGTGCTTCTCGACCTTGTTGGCGTAGGTGACGCCTTCGGCGGGCTGCGGCGTGCGGGTAAGGGTGCCAATGCGCGCCAGCGCCTCGACGATCATCTTTCCGCCCAGATCAGCCAGGCGGTCGTGCAGGCGGGCGGTGTTGTCTTCGCTGCCGATGTCGACTGCCTCGCGCAACAGCATGTCGCCAGTGTCGAGGCCGGCATCCATCTGCATGATGGTGATGCCGGTCTGCGCGTCGCCCGCCTCGATGGCGCGGTGGATGGGCGCGGCGCCGCGCCAGCGTGGCAGCAGGCTCGCGTGGATGTTGAGGCAGCCGTGCGTCGGCAGGTCGAGCACCCACTGGGGCAGGATCAGGCCGTAGGCGGCGACCACCATCACGTCGGGCCTGGCGGCCAGCAGGGTGTCGCGCGCGGCCGAAGCTTCGTCGGGGTACTTGCCGTCCAGTCGCAGGCTGCGCGGCTGAGCCACGGGCCAGTTGTTGGCAACGGCGCATTGCTTGACGGGGGAGGCCTGCAGCTTCATGCCGCGGCCGGCGGGGCGGTCGGGCTGGCTCATCACCAGCACGATGTCATGGCCGGCGGCGGCAATGGCTTCGAGGGCGACGCGCGCGAACTCCGGCGTGCCCGCAAAAACGACTCTGAGGCGGCTCAATCCCGGATCCGATCGAAATCGAGATCGTCCCCCGTGTGATAGCGCCGGACCACGCCGGTCGGATCGATGTAGATGTACAGCATGCGGCGCTCGTTCACGGCCTTGTAGCGCCAGGTCCAGACCGCACCGTCGAAGGAGCTGACGCGGGTGATTTCATAAGGACGGCCGTAGAAGGCCATCACGTCGTTCTGGCGCCACTGGTTGACCTTGATGTCGTAGCCGAAGCGCGCTTCGCTGAGCACCTGCGTCACCGAGACGACCTTGCCCGAGGCGTCGACGTCGATGTCGGTGACCTCGAAGCCGGCCGGCATGCGCGAGTACTGCAGCCGCTCGCCACCACCAGTGAGCGGGTAGCGGCCGGTGGGGGCGCCCAAACGCTGCAGGGTGTCGGCGGCGGTGGCACCGGGTTGCACGCGCGTGGGTTCGTTGGCGCAGCCGGCAATGAGCCCCAGCCCGGCGACCGCCAGTGCCGCAAGGCAGCCGAGGCGCCGTGCCGCCATGGCGTTCAAGCCCGTTCCCGCATGTCTTCGCGCTGCTGCTTCAGCAGCTTGCTCTTGATGCGGTTGCGCTTCAGGGGGGAGAGGTATTCGACGAACACCTTGCCCAGCAGGTGGTCGAGCTCGTGCTGGATGCACACGGCCAGCAGGCCGTCAGCCTCGATGCTGCGCGATTCGCCGTTCTCGTCGAGCGCCTGCACCTTGACCGAAGTGGAGCGCATCACGCCGTCGTAGATGCCGGGCACCGAGAGGCAGCCTTCTTCGTTCAGCACCTTTTCGTCGCTGGCCCAGGTGATTTCGGGGTTGATCAGCACGATCGGCTGGTTACGCTCCTCGGACACGTCGATGACGACGAGGCGCTCGTGCACGTCGACCTGGGTCGCTGCCAGACCGATGCCGTTGGCGTCGTACATGGTTTCCAGCATGTCGGCGACCAGGGTCTTGATGCGTGCGTCGACGCCCTGCACCGGCTTGGCCACGGTGTGCAGGCGTTTGTCCGGGTAACTCAGAATGATTCGTTTGGCCATGAAATCGGGGGAAAGTTGTGGCTATTTTCGCCAATTCCGCGACGTGACGCGCCATCTGGCCCCGAAAACGTTGCCCTCCCAAGGGGTTCAGCGCAGAATTCGTAGCAAATTGTGAGATTCGTATGCGCAGCGATACGTCGCGCGCTCACCCATCCAGACATGAAAAAGCTCAGACTCACCGACCGCCAGCGCCCCTCCCTCCTTGCCACGCTGACAGCCCTGGCGGTGATCGGCAGTTGCGGCGCCACGACAGCCTGGGCTCAGAACTACCCCGTCACGCCGCAGCAGCGCGCCACCGCCCAGCAGACCGCCCAGGCCGGCGTGCCGCTGAACGAACTGTCGCCCAAGGCGCCCGACGAATACACCGTCAAGTCCGGCGACACGCTCTGGGCCATCTCCCGCCTCTACCTGCTGCACCCCTGGCGCTGGCCGGAGCTGTGGGGCATGAACATCAATGAAATCGCCAACCCGCACCGGATCTATCCGGGCCAGGTGCTCTACCTGGACAAGAGCGGTGGCCGCGCCCGCCTGACCACCCGCCGCGGCGGCTTCAGTGGCGACGGCGGAACCATCAAGCTGTCACCTCGCACCCGTTTCGACTCGCTGGCCGGCATGGCACTGCCCACGCTCAACCCGAGCATCATCGAGCCCTTCCTCAGCGAACCCATCGTGGTGGACGCCGGCACGCTGGAAAGCGCCCCGCGCATCGTTGCGGGCAACGACAGCCGCGTGCTGCTGTCGCGCGGCGACCGGGCCTATGCCCGCGGCAACGCCGAATCACCGCTGGTCGAGACACCGGGCCCGGTGCAGAACTTCCGCATCTTCCGCAACGCCACGCCGCTGAAGGACCCGGGCACGGGCGAAATCCTCGGCTACGAGGCGCAGTACCTGGGCAAGGCCCGGCTGCAGCGCGGCGAATCGACCACCGTCGAAACGGTGGAAGACAAGGACGTCATCACCGTGGTTCCGGCCAGCATCGACATCATCGCGTCGCGCGAGGAAATGCGCGCCGGCGACCGCCTGCTGCCCGAGCCGCCGCGCCAGCTGCTGAGCTACGTGCCGCGCGCACCGTCGACGCAGGTCGACGGCCGCATCATCTCGGTCTACGGCAACGCGGTGCAGTTCGCGGCGCAAAACCAGGTGGTGGCCATCAACAAGGGCACGCGCGACGGCATCGACAACGGCCACGTGCTGGCCATCCTGAAGAACGGCGAGACCATCCTCGACCGCACCGGCGCCCGCAAGGAAACCATCAAGCTGCCGAACGAACGCATCGGCCTGCTGATGGTGTTCCGCACCTTCGAGAAGGTTTCGTACGCACTGGTGCTCGAAATCAACGACACTCCGCGCGCCGGCGACTTCCTCGTCAATCCCTGACCTGCGACTCCGGCTTTCCTTCTCGACACTCGTTTGGAACGCGCAGAACTCGCAGGCTGGCTGCGACTTTCACTGACGCCCGGCATCGGTGACGGTGCCGCGCGCCGTTTGCTCGCGGCCTTTGGCCTGCCTGAGGGCGTCTTCGCGCAGCCGCATGCCGCGCTGCGCGAGGTCGTCTCCTCTGCGCAGGCCGAGGCGCTGCTGCAACCGCCCGTGGGCTTGCAGACACAGATCGACCAGACCTGGCAGTGGCTCCACACGACCGACAACGGTGTCTCGCGCCGCGTCGTGACGCTGGGCGATGCCAGCTACCCGGCCTCGTTGCTCGAGATGGCCGACCCGCCGTTGATGCTCTACGTGGTCGGCGCCGCCAGCTTCGACCTCACGCAGCTCGGCCACAGCATCGCCGTGGTGGGCAGCCGCAATCCAACGCCGCAGGGTGCGACCAATGCGCGCAGCTTCGCGCGGGCGCTGGGCGAGGCGGGGCTGCCCGTGGTCTCAGGACTGGCGCTGGGCGTCGACGGCGCGGCGCACCAGGGCGCGCTCGATGCGGCCGGCGACGCCCCGCGGCTCGCGACGGTGGCCGTGGTGGGCACCGGGCTCGACCGCGTCTACCCCGCCCGGCACCGCGACCTGGCGCACCGCATCACGCTGCAAGGGCTGATCGTGAGCGAGCTGCCGCTGGGCACGCCGCCGCTCACGCAGAATTTTCCGAAGCGCAACCGGCTGATCGCCGGGCTGGCGCGCGGCACGCTGGTGGTCGAGGCGGCGCTGCAATCGGGCTCGCTGATCACCGCGCGGCTCACGTCGGAGCAGGGCAAGGAAGTGTTCGCCATTCCGGGCTCGATCCATTCGCCGCAATCGCGCGGCTGTCACGCGCTGATCCGCCAGGGCGCAAAGCTCGTGGAGTCGGTGAGCGACATCCTCGAAGAACTTCCGCCCCTCGGGGCACCAGTTGCGGCCGCGGCCCCTGCCGGCAACGGGCACCCTGCTGCCGCCACTGAAGACCCGCTGCTGGAGGCCCTCGGCTTCGACCCCGTCAGCCTCGACGCATTGAGCGCGCGCACCGGATGGAGCGCGGCCGCGCTGCAGGCGAAGATGCTCGAGCTCGAGCTGGAAGGCCATATCTCACGCCTGCCGGGCGGACTCTTCCAGCGAGCGGCTTCCACCTAGTCTGGATTGCACGAACGTCGGCTATATTGGGCTCATGTTCGAAGTGCTTGTTTTTGTGTACGAAAACTATTGGCGCGGCGATGCCTGCCCAGAGCCGGAGCAACTGGGCCGCAAGCTCAGTGCACACGGCTTCGAGGCAGAAGAAATCCGCGAGGCCCTTCACTGGCTCGACGGCCTCAGCCTTGCAACGCAAGGCATGCAGATCGAACGCAGCGCCAACGACGAGGCCAGCGCCACGGTCGTTCTTCGAGGCACACCCGAAGCGGCCATGCCGCAGTCAGACGACGCAATGCGCGTCTACTCGCAGGCCGAGCAGGAACACCTTGGTGCCGAGTGCCTCGGCTTCATCCGCTTTCTCGAATCGTCGAACGTGCTGCCCTGCGGCCTGCGCGAGATCGTCGTCGAACGCGCAATGGCGGCGCCCGGCGATCCGGTCGCGCTCGACGAGCTGAAGATCATCGTGCTGATGGTGCACTGGAGCACCGGCATCGAGCCTGATGCGCTGGTGCTCGACGAACTGTGCGAGAGCCGCGAAGGCCGCACGGCACACTGACCCAGGCTCGCTGCTAGTTCAGCAGGCGTTCGGGGTTGGCATCCAGCTTCGCCAGCGCCTCGCGCGTGGCGCGCACCGTGAGCGTTTCTTCTTCGGCCGGCACCAGCAGACCCGCCTGCAGGTAGGTTGCAAGCCGGCCGGCTTGAATGAGGAAGCTGCGCCCGTCCGACGTTGCGAACAGATGCAGCTGCTTGCGCTCGCTGCGCCAGACGAACTGCACCTGGCTCACGCGATCGTTGTGATCGAGCATGAACCAGTTGCCCACCTGCAGCTCGTGCGCCCAAGCGACCATGTCCTCGGGCACCTTGGTGCCGGCAGCGTCCGGAATGACTTCGATCGATGCCGCATCCACGCCCAGCAGCAGTTCGATGCTGTGGGCATCGAGCGGCAGGTCGGCGGTGCCGCCCACGTCGCTCACGAAGTCTTCCAGGTGCGCCAGCCGCTCGGCCATCGCTTCGATCTTGGCCTGCGGAATGGCTTCGGTCTTCGACAGGAAGGCGTCGGACAGCGTGGCGCCGATGGTCTTGATGTGGGCTTCCTGCGGCTCGTCGACGATGCCCAGCAGCGCCATGCCCTGGCGCAGGCGCTGCAGCAGCTGCGGCAGGTCCTGGATGACGCGGGCGCGGTCGGTGCGGTTGGGCTTGGCGCTCGCGGCCCACACCAGCTCGGAGGCCACGCGCTTGAGCATGACGGTCTGCTCGCCCTGCGCGCCGTAGCGCAGCGCGGCAATGGCCAGCACCTCGGCCCAGATCTTGAAGAGAAACTCGCGGATCTCGTCGCGCACCGGCATGTCGTTGAGCATCTTGCGCAACTCGATGGTGTACTGGATCGCCATTGTTTCCTTCTGCTCGACCTGCTGTGCCACGCTCATCACGCGCTGCGTGGTGTCGCTCTGCGTCAGGTAGCGGTTGAGGAAGGCGACGAACTCGTCGAACACCAGCTTGAACACGCGCTGGCCGGTTTCGGGGTATTGCTCGATCACCTGCACCACGCGGCGGATCTCGCCCTCCAGCGCGCTGCCAGTGATGGCGGCCGCGTCGAAGCCCATGACGCACGAGCCCATGCGGTCGATCAGCATGCGCGCGGGGTGCTGCAGGGTTCCGAAGAACTCGGGCTCGGCAATGGCCACGCGCAGCACCGGCATCTGCAGGCGCGCGAACCAGACGCGCGCCGAGAACGGAATGCGCTCCTCGGCCAGGATGGCCTGGAACATCAGCGCCACGATCTCGACCGTGGCCTTGTCAGCCGTGGTGGGCGCGCGCTTCTTGAGCTCGGTGCTGCGCCGGCGCAGGTCGACTGCCGTCTGCTGGATCAGCGTGGCCTGTTCGGCCGCGCCGTCCATGTACTGCGTAGCCGCCATCCGGTAGGCGACCTCGGCGTCGGCGATGGCGCCGGCGAAGGTCCGGGAGAACACGCGGGGCGCCGCAATGCCGCCGCCCTGGCCCGGTTGGCCGCTACCACCCGTGGCGCGCCCTTCCGCGCCTGCAGTCTGGAACTGCCCGGCGGAACCGCCCGCCTCGCCACCGATACGTGCGGTCACGAAGCGCTTGAGGCTCAGCAGAGCGGTCTGCGCACGCTGCCGCGCGATCGAAAGCGGCGAGCCGCCGGTGGTCGACGCGGGCGCCGCAGCCACGGTCGACGGCACGGACGCCTGCTGCCCTCCGAATCCATAACCAGGCCGCTGCGCGCTGTGGGGTCCGCCGGAGGACATGCCGCTGTCCACAGGCGCGGCGCCCGATCCGCCGCCGCTGCCACCGCCGCCCCCCGCACTGCCAGTGCGACGGACGAAGCTCTTGAGGTCGATCTCCTGCATCACGCCGTTGGCGATCAGATAGGCATTGGCACTCTCGTAGGCCTTGACGACCACCTCGACCAGACCCTGCTGCACTGTGTCCTGCACGCGGGTCCAGAGCCCCCGGCTCAGGCCGACCGCCAGCCATTGCTCGACCAGCAGCTTGGCGAGCGTCTCGGGCTTGAGCACGTCCTTGGAATCGAGTTCGGTGGTGCCTTCGAGGTGCTGGATGCGCAGGCGCAGGTCGCTGAGTTCGAAGCTGGCTTTGTCGTGAATCAGCTGCGCGAGGCGCGAGGAGAGGATGTTGCTTTCCACCACTTCGTCGCCGATCAGCTCGAGCCGCAGCGCCGAAGGCAGGGTCGACGGACTGCCGGAGCCGGCGCCCAGCGCCTTGCGCCAGCCGGTCTGCGCGAGCGTCACCCACTGCGTGGCCTGTCCCTGGAATGCGACGAAGTCGTCGCGGTTTTCCTGCATGGCGCGGGCTGTGCCGGCCTCGGAGGACAGCGATGTCAGCCGGTCCCGGATCGCGCGGGCCAGCGGCGCAATGGCGCCTTCCGTGGCCAATACGAAACGCTCACGCGTCTCGCGTGCGAGCTGCAGGGAAGAGGCGGACCGCGCAATGCTCATTGAAAAGTCGGAAAGGCCTGGGTAATCGATTCATCGGCAACAACCGCGAGCTTGCATCGGGAAGCGCTACCGCACAAGTGTGGAGAGTGCCCGGCGTTGCCTGCAAACCGCGGTGGCAGCGCTGCCGCCACCGCTTTGTTGAACCCCGAAGTATCCGTCAGACCACGGCGCCGGCGTTCGGGTCGTCTTCGGACTCGCCATCGCGCTTGGCCGGGCCGCCCTTGATCAGGTCTTCGCGCTTCACGCCGAGCCACATGGCGATTGCCGCCGCCACGAAGGCCGACGAGTAGATGCCGAAGCAGATGCCGATGGTCAGGGCCAGCGCAAAGTAATGCAGGGTCGGGCCGCCGAAGAAGAACATCGACAGCACCACCAGCTGGGTGGAGCCGTGGGTGATGATGGTCCGGCTGATGGTCGAGGTGATCGCGTTGTCGATGATCTCGGTGGTCGACATCTTCCGGTAGCGGCGGAAGTTCTCGCGGATCCGGTCGAAGATCACGACCGACTCGTTCACCGAGTACCCCAGCACCGCCAGCACCGCCGCCAGCACCGCCAGCGAGAACTCCCACTGGAAGAAGGCGAAGAAGCCCAGGATGATCACCACGTCGTGCAGGTTGGCCAGCACGGTAGCCAGCGCAAACTTCCATTCGAAGCGAAACGCCAGGTAGATCATGATGCCGACGACCACCATGGCCAGGGCCTTCAGGCCGTTGGTGGTGAGCTCGTCGCCGACCTGCGGGCCGACGAATTCGTTGCTGCGCAGCTCCACCGTCGGCTCGGCCGCCTTCAGCGCGGTCATCACCTCGGCGCTCTGCTGGGCGGAAGTTGCGCCCTTCTTCACGGGCAGGCGGATCTGCACCGACTTGCCGAAGCTCTGCACCTGCACTTCGGTGTAGCCCAGCGTGCCGACGATTTCGCGGACCTTGCCGACGTCGGCCGACTGCGTGTAGGCGACTTCCATCACCGTGCCGCCGGTGAACTCCACCGACAGGTGCAGCCCGCGGTGGAGCAGGAAGAACACCGCCAGCGCGAAGGTGACGAAGGAAACGATGTTCAGCACCAACGCGTGGCGCATGAACGGGATGGTCTTGTGGATGCGGAAGAATTCCATGACTGTCTCTTCTGCCTCTTACTTCGTTTCGGCCACGGCAGCGCCGTCGGTCTTGGGGCGCCAGACCGTGCCGATGGACACTGTCTTGAGCTTCTTCTTCTGGCCGTACCAGAAGTTCACGAGGCCGCGCGAGAAGAACACCGCCGAGAACATCGAGGTGACGATGCCGATGCAGTGCACCACCGCGAAGCCGCGCACCGGTCCCGAACCGAAGGCCAGCAACGCGATGCCCGCGATCAGCGTGGTCACGTTGGAGTCGAGGATGGTGCCCCAGGCGCGTTCGTAGCCTGCATGGATGGCCGCCTGCGGCGACGCCCCGTTGCGTAGCTCTTCGCGCACGCGCTCGTTGATCAGCACGTTGGAGTCGATGGCCACGCCGATGGCAAGCGCCATGGCCGCGATGCCCGGCAGCGTGAGCGTGGCCTGCAGGATCGAGAGAATGGCCACCAGCAGCATCAGGTTGACGGCCAGCGCGATCGACGAGAACAGGCCGAACAGCGCGTAGTAGATGCACATGAACACCATGATCGCGGCGAAGCCGTACATCACGCTGTCGAAGCCCTTCTTGATGTTCTCCGCGCCCTGCGTCGGGCCAATGGTGCGTTCCTGGATGATTTCCATCGGCGCGGCCAGCGAGCCGGCGCGCAGCAGCAGCGCGAGGTCGTTGGCTTCGGCCACGGTCATCGAGCCCGACACCTGGAAGCGATTGCCCAGCTCGCCGTTGATCGACGGGGCCGTGAGCACTTCGCCCTTGCCCTTCTCGAAGATCAGCATGGCCATGCGCTTCTTGTAGTTCTCGCGGCTGACGTCACGCATGATGGTGCCGCCCTTGGAGTCCATGGTCAGGTCGACCTTGGGCTGGTTGCTCTGCTGGTCGAAGCCGGGCTGCGCGTCGGTGAGGTTTTCGCCGGTGACCAGCACCTGCTTCTTCACGATCACCGGACGGCCCGAGCGGTCGAGAAATTTCTCGGAACCGAAGGGCACCGGGCCGCCGTTCAGTTCGGCTGAGCGGCCTTCGGCGCTTTCGTCCACCAGGCGCATTTCGAGCGTGGCGGTGCGGCCGATGATCCGCTTGGCCTGGGCCGGGTCCTGCATGCCGGGCAGTTGCACGACGATGCGGTCGATGCCCTGCTGCTGGATCACCGGCTCGGCCACGCCGAGTTCGTTGATCCGGTTGTGCAGCGTGGTCACGTTCTGCTTGAGCGCGGCGTCCTGGATGCGGCGGGCAGCTTCGGGCTTGATGCTGGCCACGATGCGCCATTCGGAGCCCTGCTGGCTCTCGACCGTGGTGAGGTCGGGCATCTGGTCCTGGATCAGGCGCCGGGCGGTTTCCACGCTGTCGGCGTCGCGCAGCGTGATCTCGACGGTCTGGCCGTTGCGGTTCACGGCGCTGCCGCGCACCTTCTTTTCGCGCAGGCCCATGCGGATGTCGCCGGCGAAGGACTCGGCCTTCTTGTCGAGCACGCCGCGCATGTCGACCTGCAACAGGAAGTCGACGCCGCCGCGCAGGTCGAGGCCCAGGTACATCGGGAAGGCGTGCAGCGCGGTCAGCCACGAGGGCGAGCGCGACACCAGGTTCAGCGCCACCACGTAAGAGGGGTCGTCCGCATCGGGCACCAGCGCCTGCTGCAGCGTGTCACGTGCCTTGATCTGGTCGTCGGTGGTGGCAAAGCGCGCACGCACCGCGGTGGGTTCGAGGCTCAGCAGATCGGGCGTGAGGCCCGCTGTCTTGAGCAACCCTTCGACCTTGGCCTGGGTAGCCGCATCGATCTTGACGGTGGACTTGGCCGCCGACACCTGCACTGCAGGCGCCTCACCGAAGAAATTGGGCAGGGCGTAGACGAGTCCCACGAGCAACACGATCACGATGATCGCGTACTTCCAGACCGGGTAACGGTTCATGAGAGGGCGCTTTTTACAAGCTTTTCAGAAATGGAACACGGCGTGAAATGGGGCCCTGCGCCGCAAAGCGCAAGGCTCGGCTCACGCTTTTATTTGACGGCGCCCTTGGGCAGGACCTGCACGACGGCGCTGCGCTGGATCTTGATCTCGATGCCGTTGGCGATCTCGAGGCCGAGGTACTGGTCACCCAGCGAGGTGATCTTGCCGAGCACGCCACCGGCGGTGGCGACTTCGTCGCCCTTGGCCAGGGCTTCGATCATGGCGCGGGCTTCCTTCTGGCGCTTCATCTGGGGCCGGATCATGACGAAATACAGCACCACGAACATCAGCACCAGGGGCAGCATGCTGCCGAGGGAAGACAACATGTCACCGCCGCCGGCTGCAGCGGGCGCGGTCTGGGCGAAAGCAGAGGAAATGAACAAGAGAGTCTCCAGCAGAGGGAAGAGAAAACGAGAGGAGCGCGGACCGGGGTCCGTCATTCCGCCTCTTCGCGGCTTCGCGGCCACAAGGGAAACGGGCCGCAAATCAAAGCTTCGCGGGGCTTGGCCGCGCACAGCACCGGGCATTGTATTCGGGGCGGATGACCGCTCCGGGCGCTTATCCGGCGCGGTGGGGAGGGCTTTCCTGCTATTCGGGTTGATCGTGTTTTGCTACGTTTTCAATAGCAAAGGGCGCCCATGGGCGCCCTTTGCATGATCAACCGGCCCTGAAAATCAGGCCGCCACGCGCTGCGCCTGCGGATTGCGCCACTTGGCCATCAACTCGCTCCAGCGGGTGCGGGCGGCCGCCAGGTTGCGATCCTTCACATGGCCGTAGCCGCGGACCTGCTCGGGCAGGCTGGCGATCTCCAGCGCCAGCGCGTGGTTGTCGGCGCGCAGGGCGCCGATCACCTCCTCGATGCTGGCGCGGTATTCGCCGATCAGTGCGCGCTCGGTCTTGCGCTCTTCGGTGCGGCCGAAGATGTCGAGCGCCGTGCCGCGCAGGCCCTTGAGCTTCGCGAGGAACCTGAAGCCGGTGAGCATCCAGGGGCCGAACTTCTGCTTCTGCAGCTGCCCCTTGGAGTTCTTCTTCGCGATGATCGGCGGAGCCAGGTGGTAGTTGAGCTTGTAGTCACCTTCGAACATGCCCTCGACGCGATCGAGGAAAGTGCGGTCGGTGTGCAGGCGGGCGACTTCGTACTCGTCCTTGTATGCCATCAGCTTGAACAGGTAGCGCGCGACCGCCTCGGTCAGCGCCGTGCTCTTGCCTGTGGCCGATTCGGCCTGCTGCACCTTGCCTACGAACTGCCGGTATTCGTCGGCATAGGCCGCGTTCTGGTAACCGGTCAGAAACTCCACGCGGCGCGCCACGAGGCTCTCGACCGACTCGCGCTTCTTGAACTCGATGACCTGGCCCGGGCGCACGCGCTTCTGCAGTTCTTCCGGGCGCACAGCCGCCTGGCGGCCCCACTCGAACGCCGTCTTGTTGTTCTCGACGGCCACGGCGTTCAGCTCGATGGCGCGCATCAGCGACTCGTGCTCCAGCGGGATCCAGCCCTTCTGCCAGGCGTAGCCCAGGATCATCGGGTTGACGTAGATGGTGTCGCCCATCAGCGTGGTCGCGGCGGCGTCGGCGTCGAAGGTGCCCATGCCGTCGATGCCCACGGCGCGCGCGATCTCGGCTGCGCAGGCGTCTTCGGGGTTCTGCCAGTTGGCGTTGCGCACGAAGGCGGCCGTCGGTGCGCTGTGGCTGTTGAGCGCCACGTGCGTGCGCCCTTCGCGCATGCGCGCCATGGTTTCGGCATTCACCGTGACCAGCGGGTCGCAGGCCAGGATCAGGTCGGCCGCTGCGGTGCCCACGCGCGTGGTGCGAATGTCGTCCTGCGTATCGCCGATGAGCACGTGGCTCCAGGTGGCGCCGCCCTTTTGCGCAAGGCCGGCCGCGTCCTGCGTGACGATGCCCTTGGCCTCGATGTGCGCGGCCATGCCCAGCAGCTGGCCGATGGTGATCACGCCGGTGCCGCCGACGCCCGCCACCACCACGCCCCAGACCTTGCCGCCGACCAGCGACGGAATCGCGGGCTCGGGCAGCAGGCCGAACTCGGCCGGCGTGGCCGCCTTGTTCTTGCTCTTCTTCTTGAGCTGGCCGCCTTCGACCGTCACGAAGCTCGGGCAGAAGCCCTTCAGGCAGCTCATGTCCTTGTTGCAGCTGCTCTGGTTGATGGTGCGCTTGCGGCCGAATTCGGTTTCCAGCGGCTCCACGCTCAGGCAGTTGCTCTGCACGCTGCAGTCGCCGCAGCCTTCGCAGACCAGCTCATTGATGACCACGCGCTTGGCCGGATCGACGGCCGTGCCCCGCTTGCGGCGGCGGCGCTTCTCGGTGGCGCAGGTCTGGTCGTAGATGATGGCCGTGGTGCCGGGGATCTTGCGGAACTCGCGCTGAACGTCGTCGAGCAGGTCGCGATGCTTCACCGCCACGTGGTCGCCGGGGATGTTCACGCCCTCGTACTTCTCGGGCTCGTCGGTGACGATCACGACCTTCTTGGCGCCCTCCGCATGCAGGCTCTCGGCAATCTGCAGCACCGAGTGGCCTTCGGGCCGCTCGCCGACCTGCTGGCCGCCCGTCATGGCGACCGCGTCGTTGTAGAGGATCTTGTAGGTGATGTTCACGCCCGCCGCGATGCTCTGGCGAATAGCCAGCAGGCCGCTGTGGAAGTACGTGCCGTCGCCCAGGTTCGCGAAGATGTGCTGGTCGGTCGTGAAGGGCTGCTGGCCCACCCACGGCACGCCCTCGCCGCCCATCTGCGTGAAGCCGATGGTGGAGCGGTCCATCCAGGTCGCCATGAAGTGGCAGCCGATGCCGCCCATTGCGCGCGAGCCTTCGGGCACCACGGTGCTGGTGTTGTGCGGGCAGCCCGAGCAGAACCAGGGCTGGCGCGTGGCGTCGACCACGCTGGTGGAAGCCTGCTGCACCACCATCGAACGCTCCTTGGCTTCGAGGATGGCGAGCTGCGCGTCGATGCGCGCGGCCATGTCGGCGCCGGCAGCGGCCAGCAGGCCGGTCTTCCTGAGTCGCGTGGCAATGGCCTTGGCGATGAGTGCCGGGTTCAGGTCGGCGTTGGCGCGCAGCAGCGTGTGGGAGGTCGGGTTGGGCATCGACCATTCGCCGCCGGAGTAGCCCTCGGCCGCGTGCACCTCGCCCTCGTCGAACTTGCCGACCACGTTGGGCCGCACGTCGGGGCGCCAGTTGTAGAGCTCTTCCTTGAGCTGGTATTCGATGACCTGGCGCTTCTCCTCGACCACCAGAATCTCTTGCAGGCCGGTGGCGAACTCGCGCGTGAGCTGCGCTTCGAGCGGCCACACCACACCCACCTTGTGCAGGCGGATGCCGAGCTGGCGGCAGGCCGCGTCGTCCAGGCCCAGGTCGATCAGCGCCTGGCGGGTGTCGTTATAGGCCTTGCCGCTGGCCATGATGCCGAAGCGGTCGTTCGGGCCTTGAATGACGTTGTGGTTCAGCCGGTTGGCGCGGATGTACGCCAGCGCGGCGTACCACTTGTAGTGCATGAGCCGGGCTTCCTGCTCCAGCGCATGGTCGGGCCAGCGGATGTGCAGACCGCCAGGCGGCATTTCGAAGTCGGTGGGAATGACGATCTCGACGCGCTCGGGGTCGATCATGGCCGTGGCGCTCGATTCGACGATCTCCTGGATCGTCTTCATGCCCGACCACACGCCCGAGAAGCGGCTCAGCGCGAAGGCGTGAATGCCCAGGTCGAGAATTTCCTGCACGTTCGCCGGAAAGAACACCGGCGTGCCGCAGGCCTTGAAGATGTGGTCGCTCTGGTGCGCGGCCGTGCTGCTCTTGGAGATGTGGTCGTCGCCCGCCACCGCGATCACGCCGCCGAACTCGGTGGTGCCGGCCATGTTGGCGTGCTTGAACACGTCGGAGCAGCGGTCCACGCCCGGGCCCTTGCCGTACCAGATGCCGAAGACGCCGTCGAACTTGTTGGTGCCCTGCGGGGAGAAGCCCAACTGCTGGGTGCCCCACAGCGCGGTGGCCGCCAGCTCTTCGTTCACGCCGGGCTGGAAGACGATGTTCTGTTCCTTGAGGAACTTGCTGGCCTTCCACAGCGCCTGGTCGTAGCCGCCGAGCGGGGAGCCGCGGTAGCCGCTGATGAAGCCGGCGGTGTTCTTGCCGGCCTGCTGGTCCCGCAGTCGCTGCAGCATGGGCAGCTTGACGAGGGCCTGGACGCCGCTCATGAAGGCACGGCCGTAGTCCAGAGAGTATTTGTCGTCGAGCGTGACGGTCTCCAGGGCCTTGCGAATGTGCGCAGGTAGCGGTGCATTCATGTTCTTTGTCTCCGTATGGCAGGGCCTTGTGAGCCTGGCTGATTACTGTGGGTCTGTGCCCGGGTAGGGCACGAGCCCATGATCGTGCAAAGTGTATGCCGGGGTCCGCGACAGGTGTTTGCGTTCTTTGCCCTGAAAAACCCGCTTCCAGAAAGAATCTTGCTTAAGATTGCCATCCATGGAAAGCATTGACAAGTTCGACCTCGCAATCCTGCAAGAACTGCAGGCCGACGGCCGCCTCACGAACGCCGAGCTTGCGCAGCGCGTGGGCCTCTCGGCCGCGCCCTGCTGGCGCCGGGTGCGCGCGCTGGAAGAGGCCGGCTTCATCAAGGGCTACCACGCCGAGATCGACCGCCACAAGATCGGGCTGGGCGTGCTCGCATTCGTGCGCGTGGACACCGAGCGCGTCACCCACGAAGCCACCCGCAGGCTCGAAGACGCGATCCGCAAGCTGCCCGACGTGATCGCCTGCCACTACATCAGCGGCACCGGCACCTTCGAGCTGCAGGTGGTGGCGCAGGACCTCGACAGCTTCTCGACCTTCGCGCGCCAGCACCTCATGAACCTGCCGAACGTGAAAGACCTGCACACCAGTTTCTCGCTGGGCGAGGTCAAGGCCAGCAGTGCGCTGCCGCTGGGACACCTGTCGCGCTGACGAGCGGCCGGAAACGAAAAAAGCCAGCTCCTCGCGGAACCGGCTTCCTGGCAAAAGGTGAAAGGTGGAAACGGGGGGCGCCCCGTGCCATCTCAGGCAGTGATCAGAAAGAGATTTCCTTCTCGACTTCCTGCAGCTTGCGGCGCGCCAGCGCCAGGTTCGACTTGGCCTTGTCGAGCACGTAGTAGATGAACACGCCTTCCTTCTGCGCCAGCGGGCGCAGAAGGTGGTATTGCTTGCCCAGGGTGATCAGGATGTCCTCGATCACGTCGTTCAGGCCCAGCGAGCGCATCGTCTTGAGCTTGGCGCGCACCACCTCAGTGTTGCCGGCGGCGGCCACTTCCAGGTCCACGCCTGTGCCGCCCGCGCCCAGCATCATGCCGCTGGAAGAATCGACCACGGCGGCGCACATGGCGCCGTCGGCGGTCAGGAGGTTGTCAATGCTTTGCTGGATCGTTGCCATCTCGGGTGTTTCCTATCGGTCATGCGTATGAAAAGAGCGGGGACGCCGCATGCAAACTCGTCCCCGCTCGCTGATTCGGTGGGTGGTCGGGGGCGGCGCTAGGACGCCTGCTGCGCCTCTTCGGACTGGTGCGCCTCGAGCAGCTTCACGCAGGCGGCTGTGCGGTACATGACCTGCGCGAGCACCGCGTTGGCGCCGGCGATCACGTTCACCACCAGCTCGGTCTCGCCGTTGCGCACCGGGCTGAACAGGGCGAAGCCGTCGTCGGTGGCCACGGTCGTGCATTTGCAGCGGCCCAGCCGCGCTTCCTGCGACACGACGGCGCCCATCGCGGAAATGGAGCTGGCCATGGCCGCGATGCGCGACGGATCAACGTTGCGCAGGCTGGCGCTGGCGACCTCGAAGCCGTCGGGCGTGGCGATGACTACCGTGGTCACGCCCGCGATGTCCTCCAGGATGCGCTGCGCCTCGGACGCGGCCTTGAGCTTGAGAAGACGGCTGATGTTCACAGGGTTGCTCCGGTGTCGGTGACTTCGATCTGCATCAGGAGCGTCTCGATCAGGAAAATGACGTCGCTGCCCTTTCGTAGGTCGACGGCGAGCACCGGCAGCACCAGCCCGCGGGCATGGAGTGCGCGTGCGTAGTCGTCCAGCGACGGCGACGGGTGAGACTCGCTGCGGCTGATGCCCAGCGCGCAGGGCATGTCCTGCAGCGCGCCGGCAAAACCGTCGAGGTAGGTGTCCAGGTCTTCCAGCGGCGCTGGGCGCGAGTTGTCCAGCAGGATGGCTAGGCCCAGCGCGTCGCGGATCAGAATCTTCCACATGAAGTCGAAGCGGCTCTGCCCCGGCGTGCCGTACAGGCGCAGCCGGTCTCCGTTGTCCAGCGTCAGTTCGCCGAAGTCCAAGCCGACCGTGGTGGTGGCCTTGACCACCAAGGTGTCGGCGTTCGCGACGTCGGTGGAGATGGGCGCCCGCTCGCTGATGGCGGCGATGGCGGTGGTCTTGCCAACGCCCATCGGGCCCGTGAAGACGAGTTTGTATTCCCTCAAGCGATTTCCCTTGGACGCGCGAACGAATGGATGATGAAAGAAAGAGCCACGCGGCGCTCAGGCCAGCCCGAGGCGCCGGCGAATGCGCGAGAGCAGGCCGGTTCGCTCGCGCGCGCCTTCGGCGGCCAAGGCATCGCGGGCAACGGCATCGGGCGACCAGGCCAGAACGCCCTCCTGCTCGAGCAGGCCCATGAAGGTCGAGCATTCGTCGACGTCCACGCGGCTGAGCGCGCTCAGGCTTTCGGCGGACTGCGCGCTCCTGGAGAGCGCGGCGGCCAGCCGCAGATACACGGGGTTGCGCTGCATCGTGACCTGTGCGGGCCAGCGGATCAGCGAGGCGCGGTCGCGCGCCGAGCGCAAGACGGCCGCGGCCGCCGTCTTGCTGTCGTGAACGCCCGGCGTCACCTCATTGAGCAGGTCGACCAGTTCCTCCGCGAAGATCGGCCGCGCCAGCGCCCGGCGGGAGGCATGCGCTTCGCCGCGCTGCACCACGGGCACGACGACAAAGGGAGCGGAAGGTGCGTGCCAGGCGTCGGCGGGCGTGGTGCTGTCTACCAGCAGCACGTCGCAATTGCCCGACTCGCTCACAGTCCACGGGGTGCGCAGACTGGAGCTAAGGCGAACGATGATCCTCAGGAGTTCGACCTCCACTTTCGGGATTCCCATGACCCCCAGGACGAGTGACATAACTGCTTCCGGCGCGTGTTTCAAGTGGTCAGATATTGCTACATATGAGAACTAAATGATTCCATCCGGATGAATTGACGGGAGCCGGCGAGAACAAATGCACAAGGAACATCCATTTTTGATGCGCTGCAGCAACGTCCCGGGCCGCGGGCGGCCTTGGACGGGCACCACTCTTGCAGGCATAAAATCCCCGGCCTCCAAAGCCACAATCCACTCCCCGGGAGACTCCATGAACCGCATCCGGCGCGCCTTTTCGCTCGGCGTCTCGCTCGGCCTCGTCGCTGCCGCCACCCTCGCCTTCGGCGCCCAGGCCCAGAACCGCGAACTGACAGTGGCCTCCAGCGCCACCTACGCGCCCTTCGCCTTCGAGAACAAGGACAAGCAGATCGTCGGCTTCGACATCGACATCATCAACGCCATCGCCAAGCAGCAGGGCCTGAAGATCAAGATCGTCAACACGCCCTTCACCGGCATCTTCGGCGCGCTGAACAACGGCGACGTCGACCTCGTGATCTCGGGCGTCACCATCAACGAGAAGCGCAAGCAGAGCTACGACTTCACGCCTCCCTACTTCGCGGCCCGCCAGCTGATCGCGCTGCCGAAGAACAGCAAGGTCGCCTCGCTGAAGGACCTGGCCGGCAAGAAGATCGCCGTGGTCAGCGCCTCCACCGCCGACGACATCGCCTCGCGCGAATTCGGCAAGACCAACCCCGACATCCGCCGCTTCGAGAGCACGCCGCTCATCATTTCCGAGCTGGCCGGCGGCGGCGTCGATGCCGCCATGGGTGACAACGGCGTCATTGCCTATCGCGTGGCGCAGAACCCCGAGCTGAAGACGCTGGACGACAAGTCCTTCCCCGAAGAGGGCTTCGGCATCGTCGTGAAGAAGGGCGACAAGCCCCTGCTCGACAAGCTCACGGCCGGCCTCGCGGCCATCCGCGCCGACGGCAGCTACGTGACGATCTACAAGAAGTGGTTCAACAAGGACCCGAACGTGCGCTGAGCCGCACGGCATTTCCCTGAACACGGCCGCCCTCACGCGGCCGTTTCGTTTTTCGTTGACTGAGAGTTGAGGACGCAAGCATGGAACAACCAGTGCTGCTTTTCGGATGGTTCCGCTGGGACATCCTCGTGGAATACAAGGACCTGTTCTGGCAGGGCGCCTGGATGACGCTGCGCATGACGGTGGTCTGCGTGCTGCTGGGTTCCAGCTGGGGGCTGTGCCTTGCGCTCGCGCGCCTGGCGCATCCGCGCCACGCGCCGTGGACCTGGGTCGCGCGCTTCTTCCTGCGCTGGCCGGCCACGGTGTACGTGAGCTTCTTTCGCGGCACGCCGCTGTTCGTGCAGATCCTGCTGATCCACTTCGCGGTGATGCCGGTGTTCATCCACCCGACCTCGGGCATCCTGATCGACGGCGAACTCGCGCGCACGCTCAAGCAGGAGCACGGCGCGCTCATCTCGGGCGTGGTGGCGCTCACGCTCAACTCGGCGGCCTACATCTCCGAAGTGTTCCGCGCGGGCATCCAGTCGATCTCTCGCGGACAGTTCGATGCCGGCCGCTCGATCGGCTTTTCGCCCGCGCAGGTGATGCGCTATGTGGTGCTGCCGCAGGCCTTCCGCCGCATGCTGCCGCCGCTGGGCAACAACGCCATCGCGCTGCTGAAAGACACGTCCCTGGTCTCCGCAATCGGCCTGGCCGAGCTGGCCTACGCCGCGCGCACCGTGGCCGGCGCGTATGCGCGCTACTGGGAGCCGTACCTTGCGATCTCGGTCATCTACTGGGTCATGACACTGGTGCTCACGACGATGCTGCGCCGCCTCGAACACCGCCTGGCACGCAGCGACAGGGGTTGAGAGAAGAGGCCGCGCCACAATAGCGGCACATGCCGCCCATATCCCCCGAAGAGACACCGATCCCGCCCGCGCGGCCGCAGCCAACGAAGCTCGCGGCCCTCGAGCCCCTCAAGCTCCCCGTGTTCCGCATGCTGTGGAGCACTTGGCTCGTCGCCAACATCTGCATGTGGATGAACGACGTGGCAGCCGCGTGGATGATGACCTCACTGACCACCTCGCCCATCTGGGTGGCGCTGGTGCAGTCGGCCTCCACGCTGCCGGTGTTCCTGCTGGGCCTGCCCAGCGGCGCGCTGGCCGACATCCTCGACCGCAGGCGCTGGCTGGTGGCCACGCAGTTCTGGCTGGCCGGCACCGCCATCGTGCTGTGCGCCGCGCTGGCGCTCGACCTCATGACCGCGCCGCTGCTGCTGGCGCTCACGTTTGCCAACGGCATCGGCCTGGCGCTGCGCTGGCCGGTGTTCGCGGCCATCGTGCCCGAGCTGGTGCCGCGACCGCAGCTGCCGGCCGCGCTCGGCCTGAACGGCATCGCGATGAACGCCTCGCGCATCGTCGGCCCGCTCACCGCCGGCATGCTGATCGCGAGCGCGGGCAGCATCTGGGTCTTTGCGCTGAACGCGGTGCTGTCGGTGGCCTCGGGCTTCGTGGTGCTGCGCTGGCGGCGCGAGCACACGCCCAACCCGCTGGGCCGCGAGAAGCTCGTCAGCGCGATGCGCGTGGGCGTGCAGTTCGTGCGGCAGTCGCAGCGCATGCGGGCGGTGCTCACGCGCATCTCGATCTTCTTCTTTCACTCCACGGCCCTGCTGGCGCTGTTGCCGCTGCTGGCGCGCAACCTCCAGGGCGGCGGCGCAGGCACCTTCACGCTGCTGCTGGCCGCCATGGGCGCGGGCGCGATCATCGCGGTGCTGTTTTTGCCGCGGCTGCGCCAGGCGCTGGGGCGCGACCAGCTGGTGCTGCGCGGCACGCTGCTGCAGTCGGGCGCCACGGCCGTCATGGCCTTCGCGCCCAACGCATGGGTTGCGGTGCCGGCGATGTTCTTCGGCGGCATGGCGTGGATCACGGTGGCCAATTCGCTGTCGGTGTCGGCCCAGCTCGCGCTGCCCGACTGGGTGCGCGCGCGCGGCATGTCGATGTACCAGATGGCGATCATGGGCGCGAGCGCGATCGGCGCGGCGATCTGGGGGCAGGTGGCCACGGTCACCTCGCTGGTCGCCAGTCTTTCCGTCGCCGCCATCAGCGGCACGCTGCTGATGCTCATGGCCCTGCGCTGGGTGACCGACGTGAGCGGCGAAGACGACACGAGCCCCGCGCAGGCCGGCTGGGCCGCCGGCCCGCCGACCGAGGCACCGCAGGAAAACGGCCGCGTGGTCATCACCGTCGAGTTCATGATCGACCCAGCCCGCGCCGCCGCCTTCCACCTCGTGATGCAGCAGACCCGCCGCGCGCGCCTGAGCCAGGGCGCCATCGGCTGGGAGCTGCTGCACGACATCGCGCAGCCGGAGCGCTACGTGGAGCAGATCGTCGACGAGTCGTGGACCGACCACCTGCGCCGCTTCAACCGCGCGACGGCCAGCGACATGGCGCTGCGCGAGCGGCGGCTGGCCTTTCACCTCGGTGAATCGCCGCCTGTGGTCACGCGCTATGTAGTGCGGCGATGAGCATGGAGACCTCGCAGATCGCAACGCTCTTCGGCTGCCTCTTCCTCATCGGTTCGGCGGAGGTGCTCGCCGGCCCGATGATGGGCGCCATGAGCGCCGACTTCGGCGTTCGCTCCAGTGCCATCGCCTACCTGCCCGCCGCCTACGGGCTCAGCTATGGCGCGGTGGCCTTGCTGGCTGGCCCGCTGTCGGACCGTTGGGGGCGCAAGCGGCCGCTGCTGGCGGGGCTGCTCGGGTTCGCGCTGCTCAGCGCGCTCATTCCCAGTGCACCCCATCTTCTGGCCGCCATCGTCCTGTCGGCATTGGCCGGCGTGTGCGCGGCCGTCGTGCAGCCCAATGCGCTGGCCCTGGTGGCCGACGAGTCGCCGCCCGAGCAGGTGGGCAGGCGCCTGGGCCACGTCTTCATCGGCCTGATGCTGGCGTTCGTCGTCACACCCGTGCTGGCGGGGCGGCTGGCGGATACGTGGGGATGGCGATCGGCCTACTACGCGCTGGCCGCCCTCGCCGTGCTGGCCGCGCTGGCGGTTTCGCGCGCCTTCGCCGACCGCGTGCCCGGCGCCGGCTCGCATGCGGCGCACATGGACTTCATGGCCACGCACCGCGAAGCATTGAAGACGCCCGGTGCCCGCCGCCGGCTGTCGGCCAGCTACCTCTGGCTCGGCTGGGTCGCGGGGTTCGGGGCGGTCGTGGCGGAAGTCGCGTCGCGGAAGCTCTCGCTGTCTCCCACCGACACCGGCCTGCTGGCGGGCTTCTACGGGCTGGCCGTGATCGCCGGCAATCTCGCGAGCGGCAAGCTGCAGCGCATGGCGGGCGAAGCGGCATTGCCGGGCGCCGCGCTCGTCGCAGCCGTGGGCCTGCTCGGCTTCATGCTGCCGGTCGGGTCGATGGCCCAGCTGGCGCTGCTGGGCCTGCCATGGGCCTTCGGCTACGGCTGCGCCGGGCCCTTGCACCATGCCAGGCTGAGCGCGCTGTCCGAGCGCTGCCGGGGCACCATCAACTCATACCACGCGAGCCTGCTCAACCTGGGCATCTTCTCGGTCTCGTTCGCGCTGGGCACCGTCGTCCCGCGCTTTTCGGTGACCCTGTTTTGCGGCCTGGTGGGCGTTGTCACGCTGCTCGGCGCATGCCTGCTCATTCCGTGGCCGCGCCGTAAGACGCAGACCGTGGCGGCCTGAAAGGCACCGGCGCCCGCGCCGTCTCGCTACAGCAACACGAAAACATTCGCTCGATTGTTTCCTGATTGTTAATCGTGCCAAATGTCCCGGCAAATGGCGAAGCGACCGCCCAGCCTTGGGGCACGCACGAGAGACAACCAAGAACAAAGGAGCAAGCATGAGCATCGCGCGATCGCACCGGATTCCGCGTCACCTTCCTTCCCCTTCCCCTCTTGTTCGCTGCCTTGCGGCAACACTCGCCACACTGGCCGCCGATGGCGCCTATGCCGCCTGCGCGCCAACCGCCACGCCGGGCTCGAACACCTCCGTGGTCTGCGACGGCGCGACGACCGGCTCGGCCAGCGTGATCGCCACGCCGGGCAGCACCGGCGTCAGCATCACCGTGAACAACGGCGCCACGCTCAGCACCAACGCCACGCAGGTCCTGCTGGTGCGCGATGCCAGCACCATCACGAACAACGGCACCATCACCGTCTCTGGCGGTTTGGGTTCGGCCCGCGCGGCGATGGTCGCCACGGGCAACGACAACACCCTGACCAACAACGGCGCCATCCGCACGACGAGCAGCGTCACCTCCGGCATCCTGGTGACGTCGAACAGCAGCACGCGCACGCTCATCACCAACAACGGCAGCATCGTCACCACGGGCGGCAGCTCGCACGGCATCTCCCTGCTGGGCCCGGGTAACACGGTGTTCAACAACGGCACCATCTCGGTCAGCGGCACGTCGGCCAAGGGCGTCTATCTGCAGGGCGGCAACCTCGTCGCCAACCTGCTGGTGAACACCGGCACCATCACCACCACCGGCACCAACTCGCCCTCGGGCGGCGCCGACGCGGTACACGCGAACACGCTCGGCTCCAGCTTCTTCTCGCGTGTGGAAAACCGGGCCGGCGCCACGCTGTCGAGCGCCAATGGCTACGGCTATCGCGGCCAGAACGGCAACGACGTGCTGGTCAACGCCGGCACCATCGAAGGACACGGCGGCGCCGCCAACACCGACGCGATCTACATGGGCGCGCTGGGCAACGGCACGCTGATATTGCAGACCGGCTCGGTCATCCGGGGCGGCGCCGACGGCGGCGTCGGAAAAACTGCCAGCACCTTCCTCGAAGGCAGCGGCACGGTGGACAACGCGTTCCGCAATTTCCAGAACCTGACGATGCGCGGCACCGAATGGTCGTGGCTGACCGACGCGAATTTCTCCGACTCGATTCGCGTCGAGTCCGGCCGCTTCAACCTCCCCGCGTCGCTGACGAGCCCCGTCATCACCGTGCTCCCCGGCACCACAGTCGCCGGCACCGGCACCTTCGCGGGCAACGTGACCAACCAGGGCACGCTGCTGCCCGGGCCCAACGACGGCGTGAACTTCGGCGCCTTCACCGTGCGCGGCAACTACTTCGGCGGCAGCGGCGCGCGGATGCAGGTCAACACCGTGCTGGCGGGCGACAACTCGCCCTCGGACAAGCTGGTGATCGACGGCGGCGCGGCATCGGGCAGCACCGGCATCCGCGTCGTCAACCGCGGCGGCCTGGGCGCGCCCACGCTGGCCGACGGCATCCTGGTGGTGCAGGCGCTCAACGGCGCCACCACGACCGGCACGGCCTTCTCGCTGACCCAGGCGGTCGAGGCCGGCGCTTACAACTACCGGCTGTTCCGCGGCGGCGCGGCCGGCAACAACCCCGACAACTGGTACCTGCGCAACAGCGGCTATCTCGTCGGCGGCACCGTGGTGGGCTCGCTGACAGAGGCGCTCGCGGTCATCAACGAAACACCGCCGGTGCCCGGCGCGCCCCCGGCCGCCATGTCAGTGGAACCGGTCAAGCTCTACCGGCCCGAGGTCCCGCTCTACAGCGCCCTGCCGATCGCGGTGCGTCGCCTCGGGCTCGCGCAACTGGGCAGCTTCCACGACCGGCAAGGCGACCAACAGCTGCTCTCAGACGATGAAGGCCGGCAGGCCTCATGGGGTCGCGTGTTCGGCGAGAGCACACGGCAGCGCCTGCGCGGCGATGCGAATCCGCAGTTCGACGGCAACGTCCACGGCCTGCAGCTGGGCCATGACTTCCTGGTGGGCACCGACGCCGCCGGCGGACGCCACCGCGTCGGCGTGCTGGGCGGCTACACGCGTGCCAGCGGCAGCGCGAGCGGCGTCGCCGACGGCGCCACCAACGAGGCGGCCGGCCGCCTGAGCGTGGAGGGCTACAGCCTTGGCGCGTACTGGACCCGCATCGCGAGCAGCGGCTGGTACAGCGACGCCGTGCTCATGGCCACCCGCTTCAAGACCGACGCGATTTCCACGCTCGGCCGCGGCGGCAGGCCGCACGGCAAGACGATCACCGCATCGCTGGAAGCGGGCTATCCGTTTGCCCTGAGCGACACCGTGACGCTGCAGCCACAGGCGCAGCTGATCTGGCAGCGCAGCTCGATCGACGATTTCGATGACGGCCTTTCCACCGTGCGCTTCCAGCGCGACAACGCCGTCACCGGCCGGCTGGGCGCGCGGCTCGAAGGCCGCTTCGACGCGGGCGGCAGTGTCTGGAAGCCCTACCTGAAGGTCAACCTGTGGCACACCTTCAGCGGCAGCAACGCGCTCTACTTCGGGCCCACCGACCAGGTCGTGAACCGCCGCAACTCGAGTGCGCTCGAAGTCGGCGGCGGCGTTGTCGGCCAGGTGAACAAGACGCTGGCGGTCTACGGCGGCCTGGCGTACACCAGCGCCATCGGCATCACCGAGCAGACCGGCGTGCAAGGGCAATTGGGGCTGCGCCTGCGCTGGTGAACCCCGGGCGGCGGACGCTCGGGGTCAATTTTTGACCATTCGAGCAAATTTGATGGCATGCGGCTTGCATGAGAATTGTCATGAAAGGTCAACGGGTATCTACGGATAGCCAATCTTTTTTGACCACATGGATAATTTAGACCATCATCCCGTCCGTCGCCACGAGGTACACCACGATGAATCCGCCCCCACTGCGCAGCCGTTTCTGGTCTGACCTGACCAGCGAAGAGTTCTCCCGCCTCGACCGTGAACGGCTGATCGCCGTGCTGCCCGTGGGCGCGACCGAGCAGCACGGCCCCCATCTGCCGATGTCGACCGACACCGCCACCATTGACGGCATGGTGCGCGCCACGCTGCCGCACCTGCCTGACGACCTGCCAGTGCTGTTCCTGCCCACAGTGCCCTATGGCAAGAGCAACGAGCACTCGCGCTACCCGGGCACGCTCACCGTGTCGGCGAACACGCTGATCTCGCTGTGGACCGACATCGGCGCCTGTGTTGCCAAAGCCGGCGTGCGCAAGCTGGTGCTCTACAACAGCCACGGCGGCCAGATGAGCGTGATGGACATCGTGGCGCGCGACCTGCGCGAAGCCCACGACATGATGGTCGTGGCTGCCAACTGGTACACGCTGGGCCTGCCCGAGGGCCTGTTCACTGCGCACGAGGGCAGGCACGGCATCCACGCCGGCGACCTCGAGAGCTCGGTCATGCTGCACCTCACGCCCGACTACGTGCGCAAGGACCAGTTCCAGAACTTCAGCTCCATGACGGAGCAGCTGGCCGCCGAGAACAAGTTCCTCTCGATCACACCCAGCGGCAAGCTCGGCTGGCAGATGCACGACATCAACCCCGCGGGCGCCGCCGGCGACGCCACGCGCGCCACCGCCGAAAAGGGCGCGGCGGTGCTCGACCACGTGGGCCGCCGCTTCGTCGAGCTGCTGCACGAGGTCGACCGCTTCCCCCTGTCGCGCCTCGCCAACCAACCCGCCTGGCGCTAGGCTCGCACGCATCATGGAAAGCACCACGCCATCCACCCCGCCGCTGGTCACCCTGCGCAACGTCAGCAAGCGTTTTGCCAACGGCACGCTCGCGCTGCAGGGCATGACGCTCGACATCGGCGAGCACGACTTCATCAGCTTCCTCGGCCCCTCGGGCTGCGGCAAGAGCACCGCGCTGCGCCTCATCGCGGGGCTCACGCGCCTCAGTTCGGGCGACATGCACTGGTCGGGTGCCAACACCGGAAAGACGCAGAGCGACCGCGACCTGGGCTTCGTGTTCCAGGAGCCCACGCTCATGCCCTGGGCCAAGGTGTTCGACAACGTGTGGCTGCCACTCAAGCTCGCAGGCATGAGCCGCGATGCAGCCGCGCCGGTGGTGCAGCAGGTGCTTGAAATGGTCGGCCTCTCGCGCTTTGCCGACGTGTACCCGCGTGAACTGTCGGGCGGCATGAAGATGCGCGTGTCGATCGCGCGCGCACTGGTCACGCACCCACGCCTGCTGCTGATGGACGAGCCCTTTGCCGCGCTCGACGAAATGACGCGTATCAAACTCAACAACGACCTGCTGGCCATCTGGCGCGAGCACCGCTTCTCGGTCGTGTTCGTCACGCACAGCGTGTACGAGTCGGTGTACCTGTCGAACCGCATCGTCGTGATGGCCGCGCGCCCGGGCCGCGTGATCGACGAGATCCGCATCGACGAACCCTATCCGCGCGGCGAAGAGTTCCGCACATCGAGCCGCTACAACGCGCACTGCACTGCCGTGTCGCAATCCCTGCACGGAGCCCTGCATGGCCTCGACATCGATCACTGAGCCCGTCGCCCTCGCGGATGCCAATGCGGATGCGGCGCCCTCCGAGGCATCGCTGCGCGCGCACGAAGACAGGCTGCGCCGGCGCGAGTCGCTGCTGCGCATCGTGGTGCCCGCGGGCATCGTCGTGCTGCTGCTGCTCATCTGGGAATGGACGGTTCGCGCCAACAACATCCCGCACTACATCCTGCCCGCGCCCTCGCTCATTCTTCGCACGCTGTTCGACAACTGGGATTCGCTGTCCAGCGCGCTGTGGTTCACGGTGAAGCTCACGCTGCTCGCGCTCGCTGCGGCCATCGTCGGCGGCGTGCTGCTGGCCATTGCATTCGCTCTCTTCAAGTGGGTGGAGATCGGCCTGTTCCCGATCGCGGTGATCCTTCAGGTGACGCCGATCATCGCGATTGCGCCGCTGATCCTGATCTACGTGTCGAGCACCACGGCGGCGCTGCTGCTGTGCGCGTGGATCGTGGCCTTCTTCCCGATTTTGTCGAACACCGTCATCGGCCTGAAAAGCGCGGACAGCAACCTTCGCGACCTGTTCCAGCTCTACAAGGCCTCGCCGTGGCAGACCTTTCGCTACCTGCTCGCGCCCAGCGCGCTGCCGTACTTCATGGCGGGCCTGAAGATCGCGGGCGGGCTGAGCCTGATCGGCGCGGTGGTGGCCGAGTTCACGGCCGGCACCGCGGGCAAGGAAACAGGTCTTGCCTCGCGCATTCTCGAATCGAGCTTCCGCACCGAGATTCCGATGATGTTCGCGGCGCTGCTGCTGGTGTCGTTGCTGGGCATCGTGATCTTCATCGTGTTTGCGGCGCTGTCGCGGCTGGTGCTCGGGCATTGGCACGAAAGCGAAATGCGCCGTGAACGCTAGGACCATCGTGCCTGCCGTCGACTGGGATGCCGTGCGCGCCGACCTGCGCGGCCTCAACGTCATCACCGCGCCGGCCCAGCGCAAGCAGCTGTCGAAAGACTTCTACTGGTACAGCCCCATCCTCAGCGCGCAGCTCGCGGGCTGCGTGGCCGACCTTGTCGTCAAGGTCAGCACCGAAGACGACGTGCGGCAGGCCGCTGCCGTGGCCGCCAGGTGGAAGCTGCCGCTTACCGTGCGCGCCGGCGGCACCGGCAACTACGGCCAGTGCGTGCCGCTGGAAGGCGGCATCGTGCTCGACGTGACGCAGATGTGCCGCGTGCTCGACATCCAGCCCGGACGCATCCGCGTCGAGGCCGGCGCGCGCATGCACGACATCGACCTCGCCGCGCGAGAAACCGGCCAGGCGCTGCGCATGTGGCCCTCGACCTGGCACGTGGCGTCCATCGGCGGCTTCATCGCGGGCGGCTTCGGCGGCATCGGCTCGTTTCGCCACGGCATCCTGCGCGACCCGGGCAACCTGCTGCGCGCGCGCGTGATGACGGTGGAGCGCGAGCCGCGCATCATCGAACTGCACGGCGACGAGATCCAGCAGGTGCACCACGCCTACGGCACCAATGGCGTGATCCTCGACGTGGAAGTCGCGCTGAGCCCGGCCGTCGAATGGGTGCACTGCACGGTGCTCTTCGAGACCTATCGCGGCGCGCTCGATTTCGGCATTGCGGCGCAGGCGCCTTCGCTCGACATCTTCCTGCTCTCGACGGTGGAGGCGCGCTTCTCGCCCTACTACACGGCCATGCGCGACCGCTTCCCGGCCGACCGTCATGCGGTGTTCGCCATGGTCTCGCCCGAGTCGATGGCGAACTTCCGTGCGCTGGCCAGTGCGCAGGGCGGCACGATCTCCGTAGCCGGCACCGAAGCCGAGCTGCTCGCCGACGGCCTGCCCCCGGCCTACGAGTGCGCGTTCAACCACACGACGCTGCAGGCACTGAAGGCAGACCGCGGCTGGACCTACCTGCAGGTGGCCTACGCCCAGCCCTTCGACCCAGCGGTGGTCGAGCGGCATCTGCAAATCTTCGGCGACGACGTGCTGCAGCACCAGGACTTCGCGCGCGCCAACGGCGAGTGCGGCACCTTCGGCATCCTGCTGGTGCGCTGGAAGGGCGAGGCCCATCAGTACGAGCTAATCCGCGAGATCGAGTCGCAGGGCGGATGCAAGATCTTCAACCCGCACGTCGTGACCATCGAGGACGGTGGCATGAAGACCATCGACACGCAGCAGATCGAGTTCAAGAAGCGCAGCGACCCGATGGGGCTCATGAATCCCGGCAAGACGCGCGGCTGGCATCCCGACATGGCCGTCGAGCGTTGAAATGAAACCTTGCTCTGCCATTCGTCGCATTGGTAGCTCTGAGTGCTGCTGTTCGTGGCGCGCTCACGCCGACGGGGTACCTTGCTCCGCGAATGTCCCCCGGCCTGCGGCCTCCTCCTTTATTTCGCTGCGCAAGGCACCCCATCGACGTGATCGTTATTCGGAGCAGTCGTTGATCGGCCGCACACCAGCAGCGTGCCCAGGTGCACAGGCCGTCGGGTGCTCCCCGCAGCGAAATAAAGGAGGAGGCCGCAGGCCGGGGGACATTCGCGGAGGGGAGTACCCGACGGCCTGTGCACGCGTCCCGAACAGAAGCGCCCCCAACACACGCACCTCGATCAGCCTCATCCATCACGTGGTGGACCGCTGACATGAAAATACCCCGTCGCATTCAACCCAGGAGTCCACTGCCATGCGCGTTCCCGCTCTGACAATCCGTCCGCTTGCTCTCGGCCTGGCCCTCGCGGCCGCCGCCTTCGCCGCGCAGGCGCAGGAAAAAGTGGTGTTCGCCACCAACTGGAAGGCGCAGGCCGGCCACGGCGGCTTCTACCAGGCGCTGGTGGACGGCACCTACAAGAAGTACGGCCTCGACGTCGACATCCAGCAGGGCGGCCCGATGGTGAACAACCGGCCGATGCTGCCGGCCGGCAAGGTCGACTTTCTGATGACCGGCAACCTGCTGCAGTCCTTCGACAACGTGAAGAACGGCGTGCCCACGGTGGTGGTCGCGGCCTTCTTCCAGAAAGACCCGCAGGCCATGTTCGCCCACCCGGGCCAGGGCTTCGACACCTTCAAGGACATGACCAAGGCGCCGGTGGCCTTCATCGGCAAGGACGGCCAGTTCAGCTTCTGGCAGTGGATGAAGTCGGAGCACGGCTTCAAGGACTCGCAGCTCAAGCCCTACACCTTCAACGTCGGCCCGTTCCTGGCGGACAAGAAGTCCATTCAGCAGGGCTATGCCATTTCGGAGCCGCTGTCGATCAAGGCGCAGGCCGGCTTCGACCCGGTGGTGCAGCTGCTGGCCGACAACGGCTTCTCGACCTACTCGACCACCATCGAGACGCGCGCCGACCTGATCAAGACCAAGCCCGAGACCGTGCGCAAGTTTGTCGAGGCATCGATCATCGGCTGGAACAACTACCTCTACGGCGACAACAAGGCCGCCAACGAGATGATCGCCAAGATCAACCCCGACTCGCCCGTGGCTGCCTCGCAAGGCTCCATCGAGCTGATGAAGAAGATGGGCATCGTCGACAGCGGCGAATCGCTCACCAAGGGCATCGGCGCAATGGACGAGGCCCGCGTGAAGGACTTCTACGACAAGATGGTCAAGGCCGGCTTGTACAAGACAGGCGAGGTCGATCTCTCGAAAGTCGTGACCACGCAGTTCGTCAACAAGGGCGTCGGTGTCGACGTCCGCAAGAAGCTCACCGGCAAGTAAGCACACCGATTTTTTCCCGTGGGTCGCGCGGGGCTTGCGCCGGGGTCAGATGCCGGCGCCTGGGTTGCCATAAGGCACTGCGCGGCCTTTTACTCCTTGGGCTCTGACCCCGTCTCGCCGACAGGCGAACCGGCCCTCCACATGAAAACGCTAGTCGTCCACTGCCATCCGAACCCTGACAGCTTCAACCACGCGCTCTATCGCACCGCCCTCGAGGCGCTCGAACCGCGACACCCCGTCAAGGCCATCGACCTGTACGCCGAGGGCTTCGACCCGACGCTGACCCGCGAAGAGCGCATCGCCTACCTCGACAACCCCGACCTGATCCGCGAACGCGTGAAACCCCACGTCGAAGCGCTGCTGTGGGCCGAGCATCTTGTGTTCGTGTTTCCCACCTGGTTCCACGGGCCACCGTCGATGCTCAAGGGCTGGCTCGAACGGGTGTGGCTGCCGGGCGTGGCCTTCCTGCCGGCGGAACGCAAGGGACAGCTCGCGAAGTCGGGCATGCGGCACATCCGGCGGCTGACGGTAGTGACCACCGGCGGCTCGCCGCGCTGGTTCGTGCTGATGATCGGCGACCCGGGCCGGCGGCTGTTCACGCGTGCGCTGCGTGCGCTGTTCGCGTGGCGCTGCAAGGTGACGTGGCTGCAGCTGCACGACATGAACGCAGTGACTGCACGCGACCGCACCCATTTCATCGAGCGCGTGTCGCGCAAGCTGGGCAGCATCTAGAAAACATCGACACAGGGAGACAACTCCATGAGCCTCGAACGCACGCTCACCGTCCGCGTCGAACGCATATCGCGTCAGACGCCGGAAATTTTGGCCTTCGAGCTGGCCCACCCGTGGGGCCGGCCGCTGCCTTCCTACGAGGCCGGCGCGCATATCGACGTGCACATGCCCGGGGGCTTCTCGCGGCAGTACTCGCTGGCGCGCGCGCCTTCCGACGCCAACTCGTACGTGATCGGCGTGAAGCGCGAACTTGTCAGCCGCGGCGGCTCGGCCTCGATGCACGATCGCGTGCGCGAGGGCGATCTGCTGCCGATCAGCGCGCCGCGCAACACCTTTCCGCTGCGCGAGGAGGCCACGCACCACCTGCTGCTGGCCGGCGGCATCGGCATGACGCCGCTACTGGCGATGGCGCAGGCGCTTGCCGCGCGCGGCGCGCAGTTCACGCTGTGCGTGTTCGCGCGCAGCGAAGAGCATCTGGCGTTCGCCGAGGCGCTGCACGCGCCCTCGCTGGCGCCGTACCTGCGGCTGCATCTCGACCAGGGCGATGCTTCGCAACGCATCGACCTGCATGCGCTGCTGGCCCGGCGTGCACCGGGCACGCACCTCTACGTCTGCGGCCCCGGCGGCTTCATGAAGGCAGTGCGCGACGCGGCCGCGCACTGGCCCGAAGACGCGCTGCACGCCGAATACTTCGCCGCACCGACCGACGCCAACGCCACCACCGGCCTGCCCTTCACGCTGAAGCTCGCCCGGCGCGGCATCAGCGTGCCGGTGGCGGCCGACCAGACGGCCGTCGACGCGCTGCACGAAGTCGGCATCGACATCCCCGTGTCGTGCCAGCAGGGCCTGTGCGGCACCTGCGTGGTCGAGGGCGACGGCGAGGGCGCCGAGCACCGCGACTTCTGCCTCACGGGCAGCGAGCGCCGCCACAAGGTCGCCCTGTGCTGCTCGCGCGCCAAAGGCCAGGAACTGGAACTCCAGCTGTGAGCGCGCGCACGCCCGTCAACGAAGAGAGCGACAGCGAGGCGCCCGCCACGCGCGGCCGCTCGCGCAAGTACACGCAGGTGCTCGGCCTCATCAACCAGGCCGCCATCGAGGTGTTCGCAAGCGAAGGGCTGGCCGGCGCATCGACGCAGGCCATCGCCGACAAGGCCGGCCTGTCGAAGGCGCAGCTGCATTACTACATCGAGAGCAAGGAAGCGCTGTACCGGCAGGTGCTGCAGGACATCCTCACCGACTGGATCGTGGTGTTCGGCTTCAGCGACGAGGCCTTCGGCCCGCGCAAGGTGCTGGGCGACCTGATCCAGCGCAAGATGATGTTCTCGTTCGAGCACCCGCTGCGCTCGCGCATCTTCACGGCCGAGATGATGCGCGGCGCGCCCGTCATCAACAACATGATGGACACAAGCAAGCAGCGCACCGACCAGGCCGCCGCCGTGATCCAGAACTGGATGAACCAGGGCCTGATGGACAAGGCCGACCCGATGCTGGTGCTGTTCCACATCTGGGCGGTGACGCAGTTCTACGCCGACCACGCCACGCAGGCTGCGTACTACCGCAGTGCCGCCCAGCAGGGGGACGACAAGGACCGGCGCTACCTGATCGAGCAGGTGACGGAGTTCTTGCTGAAGGGGGCTGGGGTCAAGTAGAGGAAGAGCGCTGGGGCAGGTACATCGTCGCTTCGACTTCCACCAGCACTTCGTCCCCCGGCAGGAAGCGCGACACCTCCACCACCGTGCTCACCGGCGGCTCGCCCGGATAGAACAGGCCGCGCACGCGGTTGTAGAAGGCGTAGTGCGGCAGATGGCGGAAGTACTGCACCAGCTTCACCACGTCTTCCATGGTGCCGCCATGCTCGGCGGCGATCTGGCGGATGCGCTCGAGCACGAACCAGCTCTGCGCGACGATGGGCGCTTCGAAAATGTCTACAGACATCTGGCCAGTGGCATAGCCCACGCCCTGCAGCGCGGTGCGTGCCGCCTCGGGAATGGCGTCGTAGCCGGCGACGGCGCGGCGCGTGGCCGGATCGACCGCGACCACGCCGCTCATGAAGACAAAATCGCCGACGCGCTTGGCTGCGGCGTAGTTGGCCATTGGCTTGCCCATCGTGCTCATTGTGTTTTCTCCAGTACCTGGCCAGCGCGGATGACAGTACGTTGCCGCCCGCGCGAGCCGATGAGTTCGTGTTCGTCTGTGGCCGACAGCACCAGCAGGTCCGCCGGGCAGCCCGGTGCGATGCGCCCGTCCCATGCGAGCCCCAGCGCTTTCGCAGGGCTCACGGTGACGGTGTCGAGCCAGTCGGAGGCCGGGGCCAGGTGCGCCATCTGCACACCGAGGCCGAAGGTCTCCAACAAGTCGTAGCTGCCGTAGGGATAGAAGGCGTCCTGCACGTTGTCGGTTGCGAGGCTTGCACGCAAGCCCCGTGCCGCAGCTTCGCGGATGCGCGTGATGCCGCGCTGCACCGGCGTGCGGTCCCAGGCGCCTTGCAAATAGAGGTTGGTGGTGGGCAGCGCGACAAGGTGAATGCCCGCGCCGGCGCACAGTGCCAGCGTTTCTCCGGCAACCGCGTCGTCTTGCACCGAGAGCGAGCAGGCATGGCCGCAGACCACGCCGTGCCTGAAGTCGCGCGCCCGCACCAACTGCGCGATGCTGCGCAGGCCGGTGGCCTCGGCGTCGAGCCCTTCGTCGACATGGAAGTCGAGGCCGAGCCCGTGTTGCTGCGCAAGGTCGAACACGCGCCCGAGCTTGTGGACAATGACTTCGTTGCGATAGACGAACGCACCGAGCACGCCGCCTGCGCGCTTCACCTCGCGCGCGATGCGTTCGCCAGCAGTCTGATCGGCGAACAGATCGAGCGGCGTGAGCGAGACGAACTGCAGCTCGACGCGGCCGCGCCATTCCTCGCGCAGCGCCTCGAACACGGCCAGCGCGGCCGGCGGTTCGGCCTGCACCCAGTCGAGGTGCGTGCGCAGCGCACGCGTGCCCGATTGCCACGCGTCGTTCAATGCACGCTCCATGCGAAGCCGCAGCGACTCGCCGGTCCAGCTGTCGCGGTGCCTGTTCATGCGGTCGATGGCTGCGAACAGGTTGCCCTGCGCCGCACCCACGTCCTGCACGGTGTAGTTCTTGTCGATGTGCGCATGCGCCTCGACCAGTGCGCTCAGCAGCGTGCCGCTCGCGTGCTTCTGTTGAGAGCTGGGCACGATGGATGCGACCTTGTCGCCGGCCAGCGTGACATCAAACAGCTGCGCATCGCCCGCCGCGAATGCACGCAGCGGCGCCGGAATGCGCAGCGCCTCGAGCTTCATGCGTGCCGCTGCTCCCAGGCCCGTAGCCAGCCGAGGCCGGCCGAGGTGCCGCCCGGCTCCGAGCCGCGCTTCGGCCGGTATTCGCAGCCGACCCAGCCCTGCCAGCCGCACTGCGCCGACACCTCGTCGAGCACGTCGAACAGATACGGGTAGTTCTGCTCGCCGATGTCGGGCTCATGGCGCTCGGGCACACCGGCGATCTGGATGTGGCCGACACGGCCGGTAGGCAGGTACTTGCGGATCTTCATCGCCACGTCGCCTTCGACGATCTGGCAGTGGTACAGGTCCATCTGCACCTTGAGATTGGGCGCGCCCACCGTTTCGACGATCTCGTGCGCGTGGTCTTGCCGGTTGAGGAAGAAGCGCGGAATGTCGCGCGTGTTGATCGGCTCGATCAGCACGTCGCGGCCCGCCTTGGCGGCTTCGGCCGCGGCCCAGCGCAGGTTGTCGAGGTACACGGGCTGAAGCGCGTCGCGCTCCAGGCCTTCGGGCACGAGGCCAGCCATGACATGGATGCGCGGGCAGTCGAGCGCCACGGCGTAGTCGATGGCCTTGGCAATGCCTTCACGAAACTCGGCGTCGCGCCCGGGCAGGCAGGCCAGGCCGCGTTCGCCTCCGTTCCAGTCGCCGGGCGGGCCGTTGAACAGCACCTGCTGCAGGCCGTTGTGCTTGAGCCGCGCGAGGATTTCGTCTTTCGCAAAGTCGTAGGGGAAGAGATATTCCACGGCCTTGAAGCCGTCTTTCGCGGCGGCGTCGAAGCGGTCGAGAAAGGCAAGCTCCGGGTAGAGCATCGAGAGGTTGGCGGCGAATTGGGGCATGGGGTGTTTGTACTACCAGCGCGCACCGAAGGTACGGCGCAGTTCATCGATCTGATCGGCGTTCAGCGGCTCGGGCCGTGCGGCCTGCGTGAGCTGCTGAAGCCGTGCGGTTTCTTCGAGTTCCTCGAGCACTGCCATGGCGGCGGCCGGCGTGTCGTGCCAGACGTTGGGGCCGAGGCGCGTGAGCATCACGGCGCGAATCGGCGTGCCGGCAGTGCCGAAGCGCTCGACGGTTTGTGCCACCTGCTCGGCCGCTTCGGGCGCGCCGGGGCGGTGGTACGCAATGACTGGCACGTGGCCGACCTTCATCACGAAATACGGTGTAAGCGCGGGCAGCAGTTCGTCGCCCGGCTCGTTCAGCGTGAGCGCGACGCAGTGCGTGCTGTGGGTGTGAATCACGCAGGCCGTGTTCGCATCGAACTTGCGCGCGGCGGCGTAGATGCGCGTGTGCAGTGCGATGGTCTTGCTGGCGCGGTCTCCGCTGGTCTGCTGGCCTTGCGCATCGAGTCTGGCCAATCGCGCCGGGTCGAGAAAGCCGAGGCAGGCATCGGTCGGCGTGATGAGAAAGCCGTCGTCCAGCCGCACGCTGATGTTGCCGGCGGTGGCATGCACGTAGCCGCGCTCGAACAGGCTGCGGCCGACGCGGCAGATTTCTTCGCGGGCTTCGTTCTCGGTCATGCGAGCACTGTAAAGGCCTTGGTGAAGAAATCGTCGCTGCCAAAGTTGCCGGACTTCAGCGCGATGTGCACGCCTGCCTCCGGCGCAGCGTCAGAACGCGCATAGCACCACGGCACACCGGGGTCGATCTGCGGGCCGATCTGCATCTGCGCGATGCCCAGTGCCTGCACGCATGCGCCCGAGGTCTCGCCGCCGGCCACCACCAGTTGGTGCACACCGCGTTCGACCAGGCCGCGCGCGATGGCTGCAATGGTGCGTTCGACCATCGCGCCGGCTTCCTCGACACCGAGTCTGCCTTGCACCGACTTCACGGCGCCGGCTTCGGCGGTCGAGTAGACGAGCACAGGGCCCTTGTCGATCAGAGGCGTGGCCCAGGCCAGAGCCTCGGCGGCAACGTCCACGCCCGCCGCGATGCGCAGCGGGTCGATGGCCATTGCCGCGCCGCCGCGCTGGATGAAGTCGAGCACCTGCCGGTTGGTGGCCAGCGAGCAGCTGCCCGAGACCACCGCCGTCTTGCCGCCGGCCTTTGGCAATGCACTGGCCTGCGAAGAAGGCGCGAGTCCGAAGTTGGCCGGCAGGCCGATGGCCACGCCCGAGCCCGCGGTGAGCAACGGCATCTTCGCGAGCGCCGGGCCCATGCGCAGAAGGTCGTCGTTCGACACCGCGTCGACGACGGCGATCGTCACGCCCTCGGCCTTCAGCTGAGCGATGCGCTCGTCGATGGCAGCCGCGCCGCGCGCCACCACCGTGTAGTCGATCAGGCCCACCTTGCGCTTGCACTGCGCCTGCAGCACGCGCACGAGGTTCGGGTCGGTCATCGGCGTGAGCGGGTGGTTCTGCATGCCGCTCTCGTTGAGCAACACGTCACCCGCGAACAGGTAGCCCTTGAACACGGTGCGCTTGTTGTCGGGGAAGGCGGGCGTCGCGATGGTGAAGTCGCATTGCAGCGCGTCCATCAGCGCCTCGGTCACGGGGCCGATGTTGCCTTGGGCCGTGCTGTCGAAGGTGGAGCAGTACTTGAAATAGATCTGCTGCGCGCCCTGCGACTGCAGCCAGCGCAGCGCATCGAGCGACTGCGCGATGGCCTCGGCCGGTGCGATGGTGCGCGACTTGAGCGCGACGACAACGGCATCTACATCCGCATCGAGCGGGCCTTCGGGCACGCCGATGGCCTGCACCACGCGCATACCAGCGCGCACGAGGTTGTTGGCGAGGTCGGTGGCGCCCGTGAAATCGTCGGCGATGCAGCCGAGCACTAGCTTTGCCATGGCTCTTCAGTCCTTCGCAACGGGCAGCTTCACGGCCTGTGCGTTCTCGCGCACGTAGTCGCGCAGGATGGCGTCGAAGCTCGCGTCGGCCTTCAGGCCCAGCGCCTCGGCGCGTGCCGCGTGGATGCGGCTGGGCCAGCTGGTGACGATCTTCGCGATGGCGGCGTCGGGCTCCCAGTCGATCAGGCCGGTGGCGTCCTTGCCGGCGATGCGCTCTAGCGCCTGCGCCATCTCGCGCACGGTGGTCGTCAGTGCCGGCAGGTTGATGGCGGTGCGGGCACCCCACTCGGTGGCACTGGCAGTGGCCGCGCGCACGATGCCGGCGACGGTGTTGCCAGGCGAAGCCAGCGCGACGGGCGTGTCGGGCGACACGGGGCAGCGTGCGCGTTCACCGGCCAATGGCTCGCGCAGCATGCCGCTCAGGAAGCTGGAGGCCGCGCCGTTGGGGCGGCCGGGGCGCACCGACACCGTCATGAGCCGCACGTTGCGGCCCTGCACGAAGCCCTTGCGCGTGAAGTCGGCAACAAGCTGCTCGCCGATGAATTTCTGGATGCCGTAGCTGTTCTGCGGGGTCGGCAGCGTGGTGTCTTCGATCACGGCGGGCAGGCGCTGCTCGGGCGAATCGCCGAACACTGCGACCGAGCTGGAGAACACGAACACCGGCGAGTGGCCTGCGCGGCGGCAGGCTTCGAGCAGGGCGCGTGTGGTGTCGAGGTTGCTGCGCATGCCGAGGTCGAAATCCGCCTCGCATTCGCCGCTCACTGCGGCGGCGAGGTGGAACACCGCGTCGGTGTCGGCCAGCGGCAGCGCGCCGTTGCCGGCCTGCTCGTACAGGTCGCCCTGCACGAACTGCACGCGCGCGTCGCCGGCCAGGTCGGCGGGTGGCGGCACGCGGTCGGCCAGGGTGATGCGCGACACGGGCTGCGCGGCGCCGCCGGCCAGTGCGAGGTTGCCGCCCGCGAGCAGCGTGCGGGCGAGGCGGGCGCCAAGGAAGCCGCAGCCGCCGGTGATGAGGATGTTCATGAGCGAGTGTGTCCTTCTTGTCTTGTTCAGGCCTGTTTTTTCGGCGCCGGCACTTCGATGCCCGGGAAGATCTTGATCACCGCGCTGTCGTCTTCACGCGCGTAGCCCGCGGTCGAGGCCTGCATGAACATCTGGTGCGCGGTGGACGACAGCGGCAGCGGAAACTTGCTTGCGCGCGCCACGTCGAGCACCAGCCCGAGGTCCTTCACGAAGATGTCGACGGCCGATAGCGGCGTGTAGTCGCCGGCGAGCACGTGCGCCATGCGGTTCTCGAACATCCAGCTGTTGCCGGCGCTGTGCGTGATGACTTCGTACAGCGCCGCAGGGTCCACGCCTTCGCGCAGGCCCAGCGCCATGGCCTCGGCCGCCGCTGCGATGTGCACGCCGGCCAGCAGCTGGTTGATGACTTTCACCTTGCTGCCCGCGCCCGCGCTGTCGCCCAGGCGGTAGACCTTGGCGGCCATCGCGTCGAGCACCGCGCCGGCCTTCTCGTAGGCGGCGGGCGTGCCGGCGGTCATCATCGTCATCTGGCCGCTCGCAGCCTTCGCTGCGCCGCCGGAGATGGGCGCGTCGAGGTACAGGATGCCCAGCTTCTCGAGGCGCGCCTCGAGCGCCACGGACCAGTTCGGATCGACGGTGGAGCACATCACGAACAGGCTGCCGGGCTTCATCGACGCGGCGCAGCCGGGCGTGGTGCCGTCGCCGAACAGCACAGACTCTGTCTGCGCCGCATTCACGACGACGCTGACCACGATGTCGCACTGCGCGCCGAGCGCGGCCAGCGTGTCGCAGGCCGTGCCACCGTCGCGCGCGAAGGCTTCGGCGACCTCGCGGCGCACGTCGAACACATGCGGCGCATGGCCCGCGCGGCGCAGCGATTGCGCCATGCCGGCGCCCATGGCGCCGAGGCCCACGAGGCCGACGACGGAGGAGTTGGTGATGGAAGTCATGCAGGGATTCTTTCTTTCGAGGATCAGCGATTCACGAGTTGCTTGGGCGTGAGCCACACGCCGATGGCGCCGAGCACCAGCGCACCGGCCAGCACGTACATGCCGATCTGCGTGCTGCCCGTCAGGTCTTTCAGGTAACCGATGAGGTACGGGCTCACGAAGCCCGCGAGGTTGCCCACCGAATTGATGGCCGCGATGCCGGCCGCCGCCGCCGTGCCCGTGAGAAAGGCTGTGGGCAGCGACCAGAAGAGCGGCGCGCAGGTCAGCACGCCGGCTGCGGCGAGCGAGAGGAACGCCAGCGACACGACCGTGTTCTGCGTGTACGAAGCCGCGACGGTGAAGCCGATCGCACCCATCAGCGCGGGAACGATCAGGTGCCAGCGGCGCTCCTGGCGGCGGTCGGCGCTGCGGCCGAAGAGGTTCATCGCGACGATGGCGCAGACGAACGGAATGGCGCTGAGCAGCCCGATGTTCAGGTTGCCCTGCACGCCCGTGGCCTTGACCAGCGTGGGCAGCCAGAAGGTGAGTGCGTATTGGCCCATGACGAAGGCGAAGTAGATGAACGCCATCCACCATATGCGCGCATCGCGAAACACGCCAGCCACCGAGTGCGGGCCCTTGGCGCCGTGGGCGGCGTCGCGCACCACCTCGCGCTGCAGCAGCGCCTTTTCTTCGGCGCTGAGCCAGCGCGCCTGGGCGATGCCGTTGTCGAGGTAGACCAGCACCATCACGCCCACGAGCACGGCGGGAACGGCTTCGATCAGGAACATCCACTGCCAGCCGCTCATCGACGAGACGCCGTGGAAGCTGTCCATGATCCAGCCCGACAGCGGGTTGCCGAAGATGCCCGCCACCGGAATGGCCGACATGAACACCGCGATGATCCGCGCGCGCCGGTGCGCCGGGTACCAGTGCGTGAGGTACAGGATCACGCCCGGGTAGAAGCCCGCCTCGGCCACGCCGAGCAGGAAGCGCAGGATGTAGAAGCTGGTCGGCGTCTTCACGAACATGAAGCAGGCCGAGAGCAGGCCCCAGGTGATCATGATTCGCGCGATCCAGATGCGCGCGCCCACGCGGTTGAGCAGCAGGTTGCTCGGCACCTCGAACAAAAAGTAGCCGAGAAAGAAGATGCCCGCGCCCAGGCCGAACACGGTTTCGCTGAAGCCCAGGTCTTGCCCCATCTGCAGTTTGGCGAAGCCCACGTTGACGCGGTCGAGGTACGCGACCACGTAGCAGAGCATGAGAAAGGGCACGAGGCGCCAGAACACCTTGGCGTATGTGCGCTTTTCGAGCGCGGCATCGGCTGCGGCGGACGACGGCATGGCGCCGGCCTGGAGGGTCGAGGAAGTCATGAGAAAGCTTTGTCTCGGTTGATTTGTCAGGTCATCATACAAATTTGAGATTTGTGAATTGACCCGGGTAAACCCGGAGATCGCGCCGTTCGCGGCTACTTTCTGGTGTCTTTCTGTGTCGGCTCGGCCGCCTTCAACTGCCTCAACTGCCCTCAGCTGCCAATCGGCCAGCCTTCGACCAGTGGCCGCGCGAGTTGCGCGCCTTCCTGCTGCCAGAACGCGGGATCGGCCTGCTCGATGCGGCGGATCGCGTTGTCCATGTGGTTCTTGGCCGCCTCGCGCGCGCGCAGCGGATCACCGGCCTCGATGGCCTCGACGATGCGCGCGTGCTCCTGCGCCACCTCGCGCGCGAAGTCGGCGCGGCGCGCCTCGTTGGCGCGCGTGACGCGGGTAGCGCCGTGCAAAAACTGCCGCAGGTACTGCAGCGTGCCGATGAGGAAGGGGTTGCGCGCTGCCTCGGCGATGGCGCGGTGAAAGCGCACGTCTTCGTCGGCGCCGTTGCCGCCCGCTTCCACGGCGGCGTGCAGCGCGTCGATGGCGTCGCGGATGCGCTGCACGTCGTCGGGCGTGCGGCGCTCGGCGGCCAGCGCGGCCACTTCGGCTTCGAGCGCGCGGCGCAGCTCGACCATCTGGATGACGGCTTCGCGCGAGGCCACGTGCGGCATCTCGAAGCGCAGCGGCTCGACGCCGGCAGCGCGCACATACACGCCACTGCCCTGGCGCGAATCGAGCAGGCCCAGCGACTTGAGCCGCGACACGGCCTCGCGCACCACCGTGCGGCTCACGCCGAACTGCTCGGCCAGCGCGGTCTCGGTCGGCAGGCGGTCGCCTTCGGACAGGCGCCCGCTGCGCACCTCGGCGGCCAATGCATCGGCGACCTGGTCGGCCAGGCGGACGCTGGGGGCGAGGGATTGAAAGCGGGCGGTCATGGGCGCGAATGGGGTGGGGCCTGCGACTCTAACGCAGGCCCTGCGCGACCGCCGCAGCCTCAGTTCAGCGCGTGGCGGGCAGCCCGCGCGATGCTGGCCGCATCGACACCGAAGAACCCGCGCAGCGCAGCGCGCGTGTCGCTGCGGCCGAAGCCGTCGGTGCCCAACGTGATGTAGCGGCGGCCTTCGGGGAGGAAGGCGCGCACGCTCTCGGACACGGCGCGCACGTAGTCGGTGGCGGCGATGATGGGCGCCTTGCTGCCCTTGCCGAGCTGCTGCGCGATGAACGCAGTGCCGGCTTCTTCGCCCGCCAACGCGCGCTGCTCGCAGGCCAGCCCGTCGCGCGCAAGTTCGCTCCAGCTCGTGACGCTGAACACCTCGGCCTCGATGCCTTCGTCGGCCAGCAGCTGCGCGGCCTTGACGACTTCGGTGAGGATGGCGCCGGAGCCCATCAGCGTGACCTTCTTCTTCGCCTTGCCAGAACCGGATGCGGCCGGCGCATACGTGCCGAAGCGATAGCACCCGCGCAGGATGTCGCCTTCCGCGCCCTCGGGCACATCGGGCTGCGCGTAGTTCTCGTTCATGAGCGTGACGTAATAGAAAACGTCCTTCTGCTCGACCATCATCTCGCGGATGCCCGCGTCGACGATCACCGCCATCTCGCCCGCATAGGCCGGGTCGTAGGCCTTGCAGTTGGGAATGGTCGCGGCCACGAGGTGGCTGCTGCCGTCCTGGTGCTGCAGGCCTTCGCCGCCGAGCGTGGTGCGGCCCGAGGTGGCGCCCAGCAAGAAGCCCCGCGCGCGCTGGTCCGCCGCGGCCCAGATGGCGTCGCCCACGCGCTGGAAGCCGAACATCGAGTAGTAGATGTAGAAGGGCAGCATCGCCAGGCCATGCACGCTGTAGCTGGTGGCCGCCGCCGTCCAGCTCGCGATGGCGCCGGCCTCGCTGATGCCTTCTTCCAGGATCTGCCCGTCGGTGGCTTCGCGATAGCTCAGCACCGAGCCGATGTCTTCCGGCGCATAGCGCTGGCCCACGCTCGAGTAGATGCCGACCTGCTTGAACAGGTTGGCCATACCGAAGGTGCGCGCCTCGTCAGCCACGATGGGCACGATGCGCGGGCCCAGGGCTTGGTCCTTCATGAGGTTGCCCAGCATGCGCACGAAGGCCATGGTGGTGCTCATTTCCTTGCCGGCGGCGGCGGTGGCGAACTGCGCGTAGCTCGCGATGTCGGGCTTGGCCACCACGTCGCAGGCGGTCTCGCGGCGCGGCATGGCGCCGCCGAGCGATTCGCGGTGCTGGCGCAGGTAGCGCATCTCGGCGCTGTCTTCGGCCGGGCGGTAGAAGTCCATCGCGGTGGCCTGCGCATCGGTCAGCGGCAGGTTGAAGCGGTCGCGGAATTCGATGAGGTCCACGTCGCCCATCTTCTTGTGCGAGTGCGTGGTCATCTTGCCCTGCGCGGCGCTGCCCATGCCGTAGCCCTTCTTGGTGTGGGCGAGGATCACGGTGGGCTGGCCCTTGTGCTTGGCCGCCGCCGCATAAGCGGCATGGATCTTCACGAGGTCGTGGCCGCCGCGCTTGAGGCGGTCAATCTGCTCGTCGGTCATGCCTTCGGCCAGGCGCGCGAGTTCGGGGTTCTGGCCGAAGAAGTTGTCGCGGTTGAAGCGGCCGTCTTTCGCGGCGAAGGTCTGCATCTGGCCGTCGACGGTGTTGGCGAACACGCGGGCCAGGGCGCCACTCACGTCTTGCGCGAACAGGCCGTCCCAGTCGCTGCCCCACACGAGCTTGATGACGTTCCAGCCGGCGCCCGCGAAGAGCTTTTCGAGCTCGTCGATGATGCGGCCGTTGCCGCGCACCGGGCCATCGAGGCGCTGCAGGTTGCAGTTGACGACCCACACGAGGTTGTCGAGTTTTTCGCGCGCGGCGAGCGTCAGCGCGCTCATCGATTCGGGCTCGTCCATCTCGCCGTCGCCGAACACGCCCCACACCTTGCGGCCTTCGCAGTTCAGCAGGTTGCGGTGCGTGAGGTAGCGCATGAAGCGCGCGTGATAGATCGAGCTGATGGGGCCGATGCCCATCGAGCCGGTGGGGAACTGCCAGAAGTCCGGCATCAGATACGGGTGCGGATAGCTGCACAGGCCGCGCGCGCCGCTGCCGTCGACGAAGGCGGGAGCGGTGAGCTCCTGGCGGTAGTGCTTCAGGTCTTCTTCGCTGAGGCGGCCTTCGAGGTAAGCCCGCGCATAGACGCCCGGGGCGCTGTGCGGCTGGAAGAACACGAGGTCGCCGCGATGCTGCTCGCTGCGCGCATGGAAGAAGTGATTGAAGCCGGTTTCGAACAGGTCGGCCGCGCTCGCATAGCTGGCGATGTGGCCGCCGAGTTCGCCATACGCCTGGTTGGCCTTGGCCACCATTGCGAGCGCGTTCCAGCGCATCAGCGAGGCGAGCTTTTCCTCGATGGCAAGGTCGCCCGGGAACGGCGGCTGGTCTTCCGCGGCGATGGTGTTGACGTACGGTGTCGCGAGTTCGGGCTGCCAGCCGATGCGCTGCTGCCGCGCGAGACGCGCCAGCTCGACCAGCATCTGCCTGGCACGCTGCGGCCCCTGCGTTTGCGCCAGCGCCACGAAGGCGTCGCGCCATTCGGCGGTCTCGGCGGGATCGGGGTCGTGCGAAAGCTGCGGGTCGAGCAGCAAGGCGCGCATCTGGTCGGCGGAAATCGGGGCGTTCATACCGGCACTTTAGGCCGCCTTGCGGAAAATTAGCTACTGGCGCGGGCAATCCCACGCTAGCCCCGCAGCATAAAATTCCGCCACTTCTTGATTTCAAAGCATTTCATGCAACTCGACGCCATCGACCTGCGCATTCTGGACGAGCTGCAGCGCGACGGCGCGCTGTCGAACGTGGAGCTGGCGCGGCGCGTGCACCTGTCGCCGTCGCCCTGCCTGACGCGCGTGAAGGTGCTCGAAGCGAATGGCGTAATCGACCGCTACGTGGCGCTCGTCAGCGCGAAGGCATTGGGCCTGGGGCTCAACGTGTTCATCTCGATCAGCCTCACGACACAGAGCAAGCAGTCGCTCTCCGACTTCGAGCAGCGCATTGCCGAGCACGACGAAGTAATGGAGTGCTACCTGATGACGGGCGACAGCGACTACCTGATCCGAATCGCGGTGGCCGACATGGCGGCGCTGGAGAAATTCATCCTGGAACAGCTCACGCCGATTCCGGGGATCGAGAAGATCCGCTCGAGCTTTGCGCTCAAGCAGGTCAGATACAAAACGGCGCTGCCGTTGCCGGCAGCGCCGTTGTAGGAACGCTCGAAAAGCTCGATCAGAGACCGATCAGGCCGCCGTCGTCCTTCGTGATGACCACGGTCGCCGAGCGCGGGCGGGCGGTGCCGCCCTGCGGCCAGTGGCTGAGGAACTTCGTCGGATCGCTGATGTTGGCCTTGGCCGTGTTTTCACCCGGGTGCTGGATGTTCACGAACAGCGCACGGCCGTCGCCCGATTCGGCAATGCCGGTGATTTCGCAATCCACCGGGCCAACGAGGAAGCGGCGCAGGCCGTCGGTGCCCGGAGCCTTGCCGACGAAGGTGGCCTGCGTGGCGGTGGTGCTGCCATCGACGTTGGTGATGGTCTTCGCAGCGCCGTCGCCGACCTTGCCCGGCAGGGCGCCGAGCAGCATGCAGTTGGTCACGTCGGTGTACTTGCCGTCGTCGGTCTCGAGCCACAGCAGGCCGGGCGCGGCCTGGCTGAACCACATGCCGTCAGGGCTGGAGAAGTCGTTGTCGGCAACGAGGTTCGACAGGTTCACGTCCGCTGCCGCGGTGGAACGCGCGCCGAAGAGATAGACGTCCCACTTGAATGTCACGGCAGCCGGGTTACCACCGGTGTCGGCAAAGCGGACGATGTGGCCGTTCGGGTTGCCCTTCTGATCCACGCCATTCTTCGGGTCGTTGTACGAGCGCGGGTTAGCCGCATCGGTGCCGGTGACCGGGCGCGCCGAGTTGTTGGTGAGGGTGAGATACACCTCGCCGTTCTTCGGGTTGACTGCCGTCCATTCCGGGCGGTCCATCTTCGTGGCGCCAGCCGCATCGGCTGCGAGGCGCGCGTTGATCACGACGTCGGCCGCATCGGCGAAGGCGTACTTCGAATAACTGGCGGTGATGTTGTTGACGCCGAGCTTGAGCTCGAGCCAGTCGCCGGTGCCATCGGCCTTGAACTTGGCGACGTAGAGCTTGCCGTCGTCCATGTACTTGTCACCGGCTGCGATACCGCCGCCAATGTCGGCAGCGTCCCAGGCCTTGGTGGAGACAAACTTGTAGAGGTACTCGTTCTGCGAGTCGTCGCCCATGTACCAGACCAGCGGCTTGCCGACCACGACGGGGCCCAGGCAAGCGCCTTCATGGCCGAAACGGCCGAGCGCGGTGCGCTTCTTCGGCGTGCTCGACGGATTGAACGGATCGATCTCGACCACCCAGCCGTAGGTGTTGGAACCGTTGCGGTAGTCGTCGGCGGCTGTGGCGCCGAGGACTTCGGTGTTCCAGCGGCCGTAGAGGTTGTCGGTGGTGTCGGGCGTGAAGGTGGCCCAGAATTCACGGCCAGTGCCTGTCTCCGCGCCCGTCTTGCTGTCTATCCCGCCGATGCCGTAGCGCGTGAAGGAGGTCAACTCCTTGGCGGTGCGGTTGCCGTTATCGGTGGCGGTAATGCGGCGGAAGTAGCCGGCCCAGTTCTCTTCGCAGGTCAGGTACGTGCCCCACGGCGTGGTGCCGTTGGCGCAGTTGTTGAGCGTGCCGCGGGTCTTGCTGCCGTCGGTTGAGTACTTGGTCTTCAGGTAGTCGGTCTTGGCGGCCGGGCCCGAGAAGGCCATCTCGGTCAGCGTGTGGACACGGCGGTTGAGGCTCGAATCCTTCTTGTAGCTCCAGGTGCTGCCGCTCTTGTTGACCTCGATCGCGCTCACGCCGTGCAGGTAGAACTCGCGCAGCACTTCGTCAGCCACGGTGCGCACGGCTGCATTGCCGGTGCCGGTGATGGTCTGGCCGGTGGGGTGCAGGAACAGCGGCGTGATGGCCTCGTGGTTCATCACGAGCATGCCGCGCGAGGCGTTGACGGCATCCCACTTGTTCGACGCATTCATGCCGAAGAAGGTCATGCCGTCGTGGTGGTCGCCGGCGCGGCGGTCGTAGGTGGTGGCGTCGTCGGTGCCGTCGTTCTTGTAGTCAGCGACACCCGAGGCGATCGGGTCGCCCAGGCGGTACAGCACGCTGGCGGTGTAGCCGGCGGGCACGGTCACGACGTCGGCGAGGCTCTTTGCGACGGCATTGAAGCCGAGCTTCATCGGAGCGGGGGAAGGAGCGGGCGACGGCGCGGGAGGCGCGGGGGCCGGAGCCGGGGGCAGGACCGGGAAGCTGGTGCCGCCGCCACCACCACCGCCGCATGCCTGGAGCAGCGCGGTACCGGCAGTGCCAACGCCCAGGCCGAACAGATGGCGGCGGCTCAGGCGCGAGGCGATCAGGTCGGTGAACGAGGGGTTCGACGTGGGGTTCGTGCCGATGTCGTCGAGGTCCACCGAGAGATCGTCGGTGCGGGTATTTGCGGTCATGCGCAATGTCTTTCTTCGTGGGTTGGGGGAGAAACCAGCCCGCGAAGTTAGGCACTTCGTATGACGACCCGATGAAACGCTCAGCTTCCCGTCAGGTTGATTTGATCCACCTGACGGCCTCCCACATTACGGCGCAGGCAGTTGCCGTGGCCACAGTGCCCACAGGCGCAGCGGCTGGTTCATGCTCGCCGCAAGCCTGCCCGCATCGGCGCCGGTGCCCGCGAAGTAGTCGGCGCGCACGGCGCCGAGGATGGCGCTGCCGGTGTCCTGCGCCACCACCAGTTTCTGCAGTTGCGCCGCCGGTCCGTTGGACGCCAGCCACACCGGGGTGCCGTACGGGATGCTCTCGCGGTCGACCGCGATGGAGCGGCCAGCCGTGAGCGGCACGCCCTGGGCGCCGCGCGGGCCGAAGGCGGCGTCGACCTCGCTCATCGTCTCTTCGCGGAAGAACACGTAGCGCGGGTTGCTCCACATCAGCTGCGTCACGCGCTGCGGGTTCTGCGCGGCCCAGGCTTTTGTGTCGTCGGGCCACTTGCCGATTTTGCTCACGCCCTGGCTCATCAGCCATTGCTGCACGCTGCGGTAGGGCTGCTCGTTGGTGGCAGAAAAGGCCACGCGCACGGTGTGCTGGTAGCCGTTGGCCTCGGTGATGCGCAAGCGCCCGGAGCCCTGGATGTGCAGCATCAGCGCGTCGATGGGGTCGGCCATCCATGCGATCTCACGGCCACGCAGCGCGGCCTGGGCTTCGGGCAGGGTCTCGATCTCCTGGCGCGTGTACCAGGGGCGGCGCGGCACCAGGCCGTCGGGGGCCTGGTAGATCGGCACGTTGAAGGTGGCGCTGGGCACGCGCGAGGCCTCGTACACCGGCTCGTAGTAGCTGGTGAGCTTGCCTTCGGTCTGGCCATTGAGCGCCTCGATGCGGTAGGGCTGCAGCCGGTCGGTCATCCACTGGCGCTGCTCTTCGGGGGTGGCAATGGTCAGCTGGCGCACGTCGCGGCACAGCGGCGCGAAGGCGGCGTTGGGACGCGAGCAATTCGCCAGCAGCGCAATCCACGCTTCGTGCAGCGGGTCTTCGCCGAAGCCGGGCAGTTCGCCCCACCCGACCGGCACCCAGCGGCTCTTGGGGTGCGCGAGCGAGCCGGTGAGCGGACCGAGGTCGCGCGGCTGGGTGGCGGGGGGGCGGGTGGGGGCCTCGGGCGCGCGCGGGCCGGTGGAACAGGCGGCGAGCGTTGCTACGATCACAAGCCCGACCAGCCACTGGAGTCCATTTCTCATGGGTTTGATTCTGCTTGAAGCCCTCGCCGCGGGACTCGTGTTCATCTTGATCATCTGGTGGACCATGTTTTCCGGCCGCAACAAGGGTGAATTGCATGACGACGACGAGCCCGAAGCCGGCCGCGACGCCACCGATCGGAAGCCGCCGCCGGAAACGTGAATTGCTTGTGCAGTCCCGCGCCGCGCCGCCGTGTCGGACAACTACCTCATCGCTATTACTTTAGTAGCAATCATCGTAGCATTCATGCGCTATGGCGAAACTTTTCTTATTTTCCGTGGGGCTTTGAACCCGTACCATCGCGTACGCCCGGAAGCTAAGCTGTGGCCCGCCTGATTCAACCTAGAAAGGGATCGCCATGAAAAAGTTTGTACTCGCCACCACTGCCACAGCGCTCATCCTGTCCGGCTGCGCCGGCGGCATGACCGACACGCAGCGCAACACCGGCATCGGCGCCGGCATCGGCGCACTCGGCGGCGCCGCCATCGGCTCGGCCACGGGCGGCAACCGCGGTGCCATCGGTACGGGTGCGGTGCTCGGCGCGGCAGCCGGCGCGCTCGGCGGCTACCTGTGGTCGCAGCGCATGGAAAACCAGAAGCGCCAGATGGAAGCCGCCACGCAGGGCACCGGCATCGCCGTGACGCAGACGCCGAACAACGAGCTGAAGCTGCAGATCCCGAGCGACGTGTCCTTCGACGTGGGCCGCGCCAACATCAAGTCGAATTTCGCGCCGGTGCTCGACCAGTTCGCGAACGGCCTGCGCAACAACCCGAACGCCGAGGTACGCATCATCGGCCACACCGACAGCACAGGCTCCGACGCCATCAACAACCCGCTGTCGGTCGAGCGTGCCACCAGCACGCGCGACTACCTGGTGGCGCGCGGCGTGAACGCAGCAGCCTTCCGCATCGAGGGCCGCGGCTCGCGCGAACCGATTGCCGACAACAACAGCGATGGGGGCCGGGCACAGAACCGCCGCGTCGAAATCTACGTGGGCGAGCGCGCGCCGCAGGGCTGAGCGTTCACCACCCCGGGAAACCGGCCGCGCTGAAAGGCCGGTTCCCACCACTACCGTTCCATTGGTCCATAGAGAGGGAAATTCATGAGGAAGTTTGTTGTTGCTAGTGCGGCTGCGGCCGCTTTGCTTTTTATTGCGGGCTGCGCTTCGCAGTCGCCGCCGCCGGCAGCCGCCGCTCCGGCTGCTGCCCCGGCTGCGCCAGCCAACAGCTGGACGGCTCGCTTGGCCGCACTGAAGACCGACCTCGAAGCCTCGACCAAGGGCACGGGCGTGGTGATCGAGCAGACCGCCGACAACCAGCTGCACGTGGTGATCCCGAACGAGCTGTCGTTCGACACCGGCCGCGCCAACGTCAAGCGCAACCTGGCACAGGTGCTCGACAAGGTCGCCGAAGGCCTGAAGAACGCCACCGCCGCCAGCGTGCGCGTGGTCGGCCATACCGACAACACGGGCAGCGAAGAAGGCAACGAACGCCTCTCGGTGAGCCGCGCTGACAGCGTGCGCAACCACCTGGTGGGCCGCGGCGTGTCGACCACGGTCATCACCACCGACGGCCGCGGCTCGCGCGAGCCTCTGGCCGACAACGGCACGGCAGCAGGCCGTGCCCAGAACCGCCGCGTCGAAATCTTCGTCGCGGAAAAGGCCTGATCTTCTAGAGATCCCGAAGTCGGTTGGCCAGCTCCACCGCCGACTTCACTTCCATCTTGTCGAACACGCGCGCGCGGTGGACTTCCACCGTGCGCACGCTGATCGCTAGCTGGTCGGCGATGAGCTTGTTGGGCAGGCCCTCGATCACCAGCCGCATCACGTCGCGCTCGCGGTCGGTCAACTCGCCGATGCGCTCGGCCAGCCCGCGCCGCACGCGCTGCACTTCCAGCGCCTGAAGCGACGCATTCAACGCATGCTCGATGCGGTCGACCAGCGCGTTGTCCGAGAACGGCTTCTCGCAGAAATCGAAGGCACCGCGCTTGACCGCATCGACGGCCGTCGGCACGTCGGCATGGCCCGTCAGGAAGATCACCGGCATCGCAGGCAGCAGGCCGCGCTCGGCCAACCGGTCGAACAGCACCAGTCCGCTGGTGCCGGGCATGCGCACGTCGAGCAACAGGCACAGCGGCTGCTCGGGCAGCGGGCCCTGGTCGAGAAACTGCTCGAAGGCTTCGGCACTTGCGAAGTGCTCGCTGGCCAGGCGCCGCGAGCGCAGCAGCCATGCAAGTGCCTCGCGCACGCTGGCGTCGTCGTCCACGATAAAGATCAAGCCATCGATCAGCGGTTGCATGCGGTGAGATCCAGCAGAAGATTGTTTGATTGTTGAAAGCGCCGTCAGCCCGCGGCCGGCAGCGTGAATCTGAACACGGTGCCGCGCGGCTTGTTCGGCTCGAACACCAGCGCCCCGCCATGTTGCTCCACCACCGTGCGGCACAGGCTGAGGCCGAGCCCCATGCCATCGGCGCGTGTGGTGAAGAAGGGCGTAAAGAGCCGTTCGGCCACTTCCTCGCTGATGCCGCTGCCCAGGTCGGCCACCGAGAACTCGAGCCAGCGCCGGCCGTCTTCCTGCACCGCGGCGCCCATCGCGTTGGCGCGCGCCACGCGCAGCCGCAGCACGCGGCTGCCGACATTGTCGGGGCCGTCCATGGCCTGCATCGCATTGCGCGCAAGGTTCAGCAGCACCTGCTCGACCAGCGTGCGGTCGCACATGGCCGCGGGCAGGCGGTCTTCCAGCACCACCTCGATGATCACGCCGAGCTTGCGCGCCTGCAGCCGCACCAGCGGCAGCACCGCGTCGATCAGCGCCTGCGGCGCCACGGCCTCGCGCGTGCGGTCGCGCCGGCGCACGAAGTCGTGCACGCTACGGATGACCTGGCCCGCGCGGTCGGCCTGCTCGGCGATGCGCCGCACCGCCATCGCCACCTCGCCCTGATCGCCCTTGGCATGCGGCCCGAGCAGGTTGAGCGAACCGCTCGCATAGCTGGCTATGGCGGCCAGCGGCTGTGTGAGCTCGTGGCTCAGCAGCGAGGCCATCTCGCCCACCGTGGCAAGCCGCGCGCTGGCCTGCAGGCGCTCCTGGCTGGCGCGCGAAAGCTCTTCGATGCGGCGCTGCTCGCTCACGTCGATGAACGCGCTCATCCAGCCGGTCTGCACCTTGTGTGCGTTGATCAGCGGCGCCTCGAAGATCAGCACCGGAAAGCGCGTGCCGTCCTTGCGCATGAAGACCGACTCGAAGCCTTCGCGCGGCGGCATGCCGCCCGCAAGGCGTCGCGCCTGCCGCTGCTGGTATTCGTGGGCCAGTTCGGTGGGCCAATAGGGGGCATCGGCGTTGTCCGCCATGAGCTCTTCGGGGCTGAAGCCGACCATCTCGCAGAAGGCTGGGTTCACATAGGTGATGCGGCCCTGCAGGTCGCGCGCACGCAGGCCTGTGATGACCGAGTCTTCCATCGCCTTGCGAAAGGCGAGCGCGTCGGCCAGGTCGCGCTCGGCGCGCAGGCGGCGGCGCGTGTCGCGCGCGAGCAGCACCAGCACCGACACCAGCGCGATGGAGATCGCCGTGACCAGCGCCGTGAGCATGTTCGGAAACAGGTCGGGCGCGGCGCGCCAGCCGTCGACGCGCAGCATCAGCGCGGTGCCCGGCAGGTCGATGAGCTGCTGCGAGGTGAACACGCGCGTGCCGGTGCGCCGCGAGGTGCCGAGCGCCACCAGCCGTGTGCCGTCGGCCTCGGTGAAGGCCACTTCCTGGCCGCGCGTGAGCGTGGGGCCGACCAGTTCGATCAGCGCGTCGCGCAGCGAGTAGCTGGCCACGAGATAGCCCCCGGCATCGATGGGCACGCACAGCTCCATCACCTCGATGCCACCGCCACCGGCAATCGGCACGTAGTGGCTCGGCGAGTACGCCGGCGCGCCGAGCTTGCGCGCGGCGGCGCAGGCCAGCGTCACGTCGGACTGCTCGGCCCCGCGGCTTTCCTCGTCGAGGATGCGCATGCGATAGGGCGTGTTGACGGCCTGCTGCGGGCGCAGCGCGGCGTCGCGCCATTCGAGCCGCAGCCATTCGCGGTGCTCGCGCAGCAGCGCGGCCGCCACATCGGACCACTGCGCGCGGTCGACACCCGGTGCCTGCGTGGCGCGCAGGCTCTGCGCATTGCGCTGGAAGCCGCTGCGCAGGTCGGAGACCGCATCGGCGGTGTCGCGGTCGAGCGCCGCCTGCACCTGCTCGACCTCATGCCGCCCCGCGAGCCAGACCACCGTGACCAGCAGCACTGACACCAGCACCGCCAGCAGCAGCCACAAGAACCAGCGCTGCCACAGCGAGCGCAGCCGCGCGTACGCCAGCAGCGCCCACCGCTGCGGTGCGACGGTCAGCAGCGCATCGGACATTGCTAGAGAACGCAGTGCGAGAGCACGGGCAACTGGGTTCGCGTGCGCTCGACCTGTGCGGCATCGATATCGAACAGCACCAGGCCCTCTTCGCTGGCCTGCTGCGCCACCACCGTGCCCCAGGGGTCGATCACCAGCGACTGGCCCCAGGTGTGGCGGCCGTTCTCGTGCGTGCCGCCCTGCGCGGGCGCGACCACCCAGGCCAGGTTCTCGATGGCGCGGGCGCGCAGCAGCACCTCCCAGTGCGCGGCGCCCGTGGTGCGCGTGAAGGCGCTGGGCACCAGCAGCAGGTCGGCGCCCTGCTTGGCGAGCGCGCGGTACAGCTCGGGAAAGCGCAGGTCGTAGCACACGCTCATGCCCACGCGCCAGCTATGGCCGTCGCGCGAGGGCAGGTCGAACACCACGGGCTCCTTGCCCGGCGCGATGACGCGGCGCTCGTCGTAGCGCTCGGTGCCGTTGTCGAAGAAGAAGAGATGGATCTTGTCGTAGCGCGCCACGCACCGGCCTTCGGGCGAGAAAGCCAGCGAGCTGTTGAACACGTGCTCGGCGTCGGTGCTCTCGATGGGCAGCGTGCCGCCGACGATCCACAGGCCGAACTCGCGCGCCGCGTCGGCCAGGAAGCCCTGCACCGCGCCCGCGCCGGCGGTCTCGCGAAGGCCGAGCTTGTCGGTGTCTCGCGCGCCCATCATGCAGAAGTACTCGGGCAGCACGGCAAGTTCGGCGCCGGCCGCGGCCGCCTGCGCGAGCAGGTCGTGGGCGCGCGCCAGATTGGCTTCACGGGCGATGGCCGACACCATCTGGATGGCTGCGACTTTCATTGCTTGGTCTCCGTTTTCTTGCCTTCGTCTGCGGCCGAGGAGCTCGGCAGGCCAGGGATGGTTGGAATGCTCTGGGGCAACAGCTGCAGAGTACGCGGCACCTTCGCTATTTTGGGGTCGGCCCAGGTGCCCTCGACGTGGAACTCCTGCGTGGCGGCCGCCGCGAGCGGCTTGCTCAGCACCCATTGGGCCAGGAATGTGCCCAGGCCGATGGCGGGGTTGATGGCGGTGGCCACGAGCGCGGCCGTGCCAGCATTGATCTCGGGCACCACCACCACGCGCAGGTTCTGCGTCTCGCGCACGATATCGGCCGAGCCGTCCATCAGCGCGGCGGCGTTGACGCCCTTCATCTGTAGGTTGTTGGTGCTGGCGATGCCCTTGTTGATCTTCGCGTCGCCGCGGATGAAGTCGAAGGCGAAGCCCTGGCTGAAGACATCGCGAAAGTCGAGCGTGAGCCGCCTCGGCAGCGCCTGCAGGCTCAGCACGCCGAGCAGCTTGGCCAGGCCCGGGTCGGCCTTGAGGAACTGGCCTTGTTCCACGTCGACCTGCAGTTGCCCGCCCAGGCTCGGGTAGTCGAGCGAGAACGGCGAGCCGCGCCAGTTGACGTCGCCTTCGAGCCGCCCGCGGCCTCGCGCCAGCACGCCCGGCATGCCGAAGCGCGTGAGCAGTTCGCCGGCGTCGGCGATGTCGAGCTTGAAGGTCATGGCGGTGCGGCGCTGGCCGGCCGCGGCGCCGGGCACCGCGGCCCAGCTGCCCTTGGCCGCGAAGCTCGCCTCGGGCATGGTGAAGACCAGCTTGTTGAGCGCCCATTCGCGGCCCGCACCGCCACGGTTGACGGCGTCGATCTCGGCGCGGCCGAGGCGCTTGCCGAGCAGCTCGAAGTCGTCGATCACGATGTCCAGGGCCGGCAGGGTGCCGGGCTGCTCGTCGAGCAGGGCCTCGACCTGCGTGGCCTCGGCCGGCGCGATCTTCAGCCGCGCGAGCCGCGCATAGAGCCGCCCGGCCTGCGTGTGGCGGTATTCGGCATAGCCGCTGAGTTCGGTGGCGTCGATGTTGGCTCGCCAGACGGCGCCTTCGCGCGTGCCGCCGAGCACCACGTTGTGCAGCGTGCGGCCCGCGATGCCGAGCTGCTGCGCGCGCACCGCGATGCGCGTGGGCAGGTAGGCCTGCGACGGATCGTCGGCCCGCTCCGCGGCCTCGGTGCCGGTGCTGGCGGCATCGCCGATCAGCGTCTGCCATGCGGCCATGTCGAGCTTGGCAACGTTGATGTTCGCGAACACGCCCTTGTCAGGCAGGCTGGCCGTCTCGCCCTGCGCAAGGCCGACGCCGATGCTGCCGCGCAGCACGCGCGCCTCGTTACCGACGAGATCGCGCACGTACTGGATGGCACCGACGCGGCCGAGGTCGAGCGAGAGTTGGTCCTGCGTGGCAACGCTCGTGCCCTGGCGGGTTTCGCGCGCGAGCACCTTCTTCTCGATGCGCAGCGGCATCTGCTCTTCGGCCGTCTTCACGAGCGGCGGCGGCAGTTGCAGCGCCAGGCCCTGCAGGCTGCTGGTGAGCGAGAACTCGGGTGTGCCGTCGCGCACCGAGAAGGTGGCCGCGTAGGGCGTGCTGCCGGTCGAGTTCTTCGCGAGGCGGGCGAGCCAGTCGATCTCGCGCGCGCCGCGCAGGCCCTCGGCGGTGGCCGTGCCCTGTGCCTTCAGGGCGACTTCTCGGTTGGGACCGCTGAAGCGGCCCCGGCCTTCGACGCGGATGTCGCCGCCCAGCAGCCTGGCCTGCACGCCGGCCAGCGAGAAGCCGGTTTCGGTGAAGCTGACCGTGCCCTTGGCCTGCGTGAACGAAGGCGCCTCGGGCACGACCTGCAGCTCGTTGTCAGCCAGCACGACCGTGGCCTGCACCTTGGCGTTCTCCATGGCCGCAAGGGGCAGTTCGAGGTGCAGCTTGTAGTCGGCCGAGCCGGTGGCGCGCGCGGTGCGCATGATCTCGCCGGTTTCGCCTGCCAGCGGTGCACCCGCGCGCAGCACCTCGCCGAGCGGGCCCTTGGCCTGCACGTCGACGCGCAGCACTTGCGCGTGGTGCGACAGCTCGGGGATCTGCGCTTCGCCCTTGGTCACCTCGACGCCGGTGGCGCCGACCAGGCGACCGCGCGCGTTGCGCACCAGCATGCTGTCGCGCTCGAACACCAGTTCACCCGAAAGGCCGGTGAGCGGCGGCCACACCGGAGCGGGCACGCCGTTGCGCGGCAGCGCTGCGATGGACGGCGGCGCGTAGGCGTAGTTGACGTCCGCCACCTTGGCAACGATGCGGAAATCGCCCTGCTTCGGGTCCTTGAACGGCATGTCGTGCAGGTCGCCGCGCACGCGGAAGTCGACGCTGCTGGCAACGCCCTTGGTGACGGCTTCGCGCACGTAGTCGCGCGTGTGCTGGGGGATGTCCATCGGCAGGTAGCGGAACACGCGCGTGCCGTCGGCGCGGGTCAGCTTGCCCTGCAGGTCGAGCACGCCGGGAAAGCGGGCCTTGCTGCTCGAGGTGGCCGGGTCGCTGGTGCGCCAGCTGGCCTGGGCGTCGCCCTCGGCGTCGGCGTTGGCGAAGCTCAGCTTCGACATCTGCAGCTGCGCGTTGCCGTTGTCGAGCTTCCATTGCAGCTGCGTCGAGAGCCGGTCGATGGGAATGACCGGTTCCTCGAACACGCCCGGGAATTCGAGCGTGCCCTTTGCAATGGCGAGCGTGGCGGTGCCGCCGGTGTGGGTGGCGTCGAAGTCGATCGTGGCGCCGCTCAGGCCGGGGGTGCCGGCGTGGACCCTGGGCGGGTTGGCCGCAGCAGCAGTGGTCGCCGATGGTGCCGAAGCCGCCGCCGCGGGCGGGCCCGCCGCCTCATCCGCCGCGCCGGGCTGCGAGGCAATGCGCAGGCCGCTGACGCGGCCCTTGGCCTGGTAGCGGCTGGGCGCACCCAGCGAGCCCTGCCAGTTCAGGTCGACGTGCTCGACGAGGCCGCGCGGCGCATAGGCGTCGAGCACGCGGTGCGTAGCGTCGCCCAGCGGCAGCCGGTCTGCGATGAGGGCGAGCGCGGCCAGGTCGAGGCGATCGGCGCGCAGCGCGCCGTGCTCGGGCGTGCGGCCCCTGTTCGGCGTGTGCTGCAGCCACAGGTTGCCACCGGGCCAGCGCAGGCCGTCGCTGGTGTCGAACTGCAGCGCGGTGGTCGAGAACTCGAGCGTTTCCTCGGAGAGCCGCCCCGCGAGACGACCGGTGACGGCGTTCAGCACCAGCGGCGGCAGGCCCTTGTCGAGCGAGACGTCGACCTTGTCGAGCCCCAGGTCGATCGCGCCGCCGACGACCTGGCCGTCGTCGACGTCGGCCCACAGGCGCAGCGCGCCGTTGCCCTGGCGGATGCGGGCATCGAGCGAGACGTACTGGCCGAGCCGGGTGACGTCGATGTAGGGCAAGTCGGCATAGAGCTGGCCGTCCCAGGTCTGCCAGTGGCCGCTGCGCATGGACAGCAGCGGCTGGCGGAACTGGCCGCGCAGGGTGAAGCGCTGGCCCCAACCGGCCGTCGGCGTGGCGTCGAGCCGCAGGCTATGGCGCCGGGCGCTATTACGCGCGACGAAGCGCACGTCGGTCAGCAGCAGGGGCTCGGCCTGGCGCTGCTCGTCGGTCCAGCGCACGGTGCCGCCTTCGATGACCAGCTCGCGCTGGGCGAAAAACCAGTCGGCACCGCGGGTCTCTCCGGTCGTGTCGGTCGCCATGTGCAATCCAGCCACATGGAGTTTTCCCTGAGTGTCGCGGCGCACGTCGAGCTCCGGGCCCTCCACGTAAAGCTGCTCGAAGTTGAGCCGCCAAAGCGAGCGCGGCGACACGCTGGCCACCACGCGCACGAGGCGCAGCGCCTCTCGCTGGTCGGCATCCTGGAGCACCACGTCGCGCAATTCGAAGGCCGGGAAAAGCCCTTCGGAGCGGGCGGTGATCGATCCGATGCGTACCGGCACGCCGATGGCCTTGCTAGCCTGTGCCTCCAGTGCGCCGCGAAAATCGCCGATTCGCGGCACAATCCACGCGTGTAGGACAACGACTGACAGCGCCAGCAGAAGCCATGCAGCGATCAACAGACCCAGCAGCCAGCGCGCCGTCACAGCGGTGATTTTGAGCAGACGTGAAGGGGTAGACGCCGTGTCGTTCATTGAGGATCGCGCTGTGTCGGGAATTATGACCGCCAGCATTCAGAGGGGTTCCACGGAAACCAGCATCAGTGTGAACCAGTTGCCAGCCACTTCAACGCGCAGCGCGCTCTCTTCTTACTCACGCTTCGTGCAGCGCCTGCGTCGCAGGTATGCGGCCGAGCTTTCATTGCTTCCCCTTGGTGCGCCGCGGCGCGAGTCGATGACGGTGGCTTACGAGGCATTGCGCCAGCGTGGGGACAGCGTTGGCGATGCACTGCGAATTGTGCGGCAGCTCGTGATGGAGCGGCTTGTAACGCTTGATTGCGACGAGCAGGCGCCGCTGGCCGTGGTGACCACCGCCGTCACCGAGCTGGCCGAATTGGCACTCGATATTGCGTGCCAGGACGCATGCCACGAACTCGACGCAGTGCACGGCGCCCCGCTCGGGCCCGAGGGCCAGCGCGCGCAGCTGTGGATCGTGGGCATGGGCAAGCTCGGCGCACGCGAGCTCAACGTGTCAAGCGACATCGACCTGATCTACCTCTACGACGTGGACGGCGAGACCAAGGGCGACGCCGACGGGCGCGGCCGGCTGGCCAACCAGGAGTACTTCTCGCGCGCCGTGAAGCGCATCTATGCGCTGGTGGGTGATACCACCGAGCACGGCTTCGTGTTCCGCGTCGACCTGGCTCTGCGGCCCAACGGCAACTCGGGCCCGAGCGTGGTCTCGCTCGATGCGCTCGAAGAGTATTTCCAGGTGCAGGGCCGCGAATGGGAGCGCTTCGCCTGGATGAAGAGCCGGGTGGTGGCACCGCGAGACATCGTGCTCGCGGGTCAGGCCCAGGGGCTGCGCGGCGCGGTGCTCCCTTTTGTGTTCCGTCGCTATCTCGACTACAGCGTGTTCGATTCGCTGCGCGTGCTGCACCGGCAGATCCGCGAGCAGTCGGCGCGCCGCAGCGCCGGGCGGCCCGAGCGCGCGAACGACGTGAAGCTGTCGCGCGGCGGCATCCGCGAGATCGAGTTCACCGTGCAGCTGCTGCAGGTGGTGCGCGGCGGCCAGTTCCCTGAACTGCGCACGCGGCCCACGCTCGATGCGCTGCAACGCCTGGCGCGCGCCAACCTCATGCCGCAGGAAACGGCCGATGCGCTGGCCGCGGCCTATGAGTTCCTGCGCCGCGTCGAGCACCGCATTCAATACCTCGACGACCAGCAGACCCATGTGCTGCCGGTGTCCGACGACGACCTGCGCTGGATTGCCCAGACCATGGGCTATGCCAACTGCTGCCCCTTCCTCGCGCAGCTCGACACGCATCGCGAGTTCGTCGCGCAGGAGTTCGACAAGCTGCTCGGCGGCGAGAAGCCCTGCAACGGCAAGTGCAGCGGCAAGAAAACCGCCGCGCCCGCCGATTTGGCCGACCTGCTCGACGACCTGCCACCGGTGTTCGCCGAGCGCATCCGCGACTGGTGCGAACAGCCACGTGTGCTGGCCCTGCGCGAAGAAACGCGCGGGCGGTTGCGCCAGTTGGTGCAGCGCACCGGCCAATGGCTCAAGGAGCCCGATGGCGATGGCGCCGGGCAGACGCCGCGCCACGTCGATGCCGCAATGCGCTGGGCCGACTGGATCGAGCCGCTGATGCGCCGCGAGAGCTATCTCGCGCTGCTGGTCGAACGGCCGGCCGTGCAAGAGCGCCTGCTGCGCCTGCTGGGCGCGGCCAAGTGGCCCGCACGCTACCTGATGCAGCACCCGGGCGTGATCGACGAACTGGCGAGCGACGAGATGCTCTCGGGCCGCTTCGTCGCCGCCGAGTTCGAGCGTGAGCTCGAAGCGCGCCATGCATCGCTCACCCGCACCGGCGAGGCCGACGAAGAGCGCCTGCTGAACCTGCTGCGCCACGCGCACCACGCCGAGGTGTTCCGCACGTTGGCGCGCGACGTGGACGGCCGCATCACCGTCGAGCAGGTGGCCGACGACCTGAGCGCGCTGGCCGACACCACGCTGCGCGTGACCGCCCACTGGTGCTGGCCGCATGTGCGCAACCGGCACCGCGAGGTGCCTCAGTTCGCGATCATCGGCTACGGCAAATTGGGAGGAAAAGAGTTGGGCTACGGCAGCGACCTCGACATCGTGTTCGTCTACGACGATGACGACGAACGCGCCGGCGAGGTCTATGCGGCCTACGTGCGCAAGCTCATCAACTGGCTCACGGTGAAGACACGCGAGGGCGACCTGTTCGAGATCGACACTGCCCTGCGGCCCAACGGCAACTCGGGCCTGCTCACCACCAGCTTCGAGGCCTACGAAAAATACCAGCTCGGGCGCGGCAGCAATACCGCATGGACCTGGGAACACCAGGCCATGACGCGTGCGCGCTTCGTGCTGGGCAGCGAAGACCACGGCGCCGAACTGGGCGCGCGCTTCGACCAGGTGCGCGAGGCCGTGCTGGTGTCGCCGCGCGACCGCGAGGCGCTGAAGGCCGAGATCATCGCGATGCGCGAGAAGCTGCGCGGCGCGCGGCCGGTGAAAGCCGACCGCTTCGACGTGAAGCACAGCCCCGGCGGCATGGTCGATGCCGAGTTCGCGGTGCAGTTTCTGGTGCTGTCGTCGTCGGGCGAGCATCCCGAGCTGATTCCGAACGTGGGCAACATCGCGCTGCTGCTGCGCGCCGAACTGGCAGGGCTGCTGCCCGAAGGCGTGGGCCGCAGCGCGGCGCGGGCCTATCGCGAGTTGCGCCGCGTGCAGCATCGCGCACGCCTGAACGAAGAACCGACGCAGGTCACCCCGCCCGCACTGGCCCCTGAGCGCGAGGCCATGCTGGCGCTGTGGAAGGCGGTATTTGGCTGACGGCGCCCGCTCCCCCGCCACCACCGCGCTGGCTGCGTGTGCGGTGGCTGTCGCCGTCCTTCTGGCCGGCTGTGCAAGCGGTCCGCGCAGCGGGGGCGGTGTGGCCAGCGGCCGTGACGGGCCCGGCACCAACATTCCGCCGGACCTCGCCAGCGTGCCCGATGCCGAGCCCCGCATCGAGCCCATCCGCACCAGCGGCGGCACCAGCAAACCTTACACGGTGCTGGGTCGCGGCTATGCACCGCTCACCGACGATCGGCCGTTCCGCGAGTCGGGACTGGCCTCGTGGTATGGCCGCAAGTTCCACGCGGCGTCGACCTCGAGCGGCGAGCCCTACGACATGTACGCCATGACGGCCGCGCACAAGACGCTGCCGCTGCCGAGCTATGTGCGCGTGCGCAACCCGGCCAACGGGCGCGAGGTGATCGTGCGCGTGAACGACCGCGGTCCGTTCGTGGACGGCCGCGTCATCGACCTGAGCTACACGGCCGCGCTCAAGCTCGACCTGCTGCGCGGCGTGGCGCCGGTAGAGATCGAGCGGATCACGAACGAGGACATCCGCACGGGCGCATGGCGGCGGGATTCCGGGACGGCGTATGCAGCGGCTGAAGCACCTGCTCCTGTGCGCGCGGCGCCGGTGCGTGTGGCGAGCGCGCAGCAGGTGCGGGTGCCGGCCGAATGGGTGGCGCCGGTCGCGACAGTGAATGACGACATGCCGCCACCGGCATCGACGATGCCCGTCGCGCCGCAGACACCGATGGCTGCGGCGCTGCCGCCAGGGGTCGAGCCGGAATCGGCACAGTCGCCGCCTTCCATTCCGCCGATCCGGCAGGCCATCGTGGTGAGCGACCTGGCCCCACTGCAAGCAATGCCCGCGTCACCGCCGCCTGTCGGCGCGGCGCAGCCCCTGGCGTTGCCGGGCTTCTGGGTGCAGCTCGGTGCCTTTCGCGAACGCGACGGTGCACAGAGCCTGCTGAACCAGGCCGCGCGCGGGCTGCCTTCGCTGGCGCCGCAGCTGCATGTGTTCAGCGAAGCCGGCACGCACAGATTGCAGGCCGGGCCTTTCGCCTCGCGCAATGCGGCCGGCGAGGCGGTCGCTCAATTGCGCGAGAGCCTGCGCATCTCGCCGATGGTGGTGGAGCGCAGGTAAGCCCGTTCAGGCCAGTGGCTTGACCGCGACCGGCACGCGCATGCCGACGTTGAGGCGGTTCCAGGTGTTGATCTGCGCGATCGCCACGGTGAGTTCTGCAATTTCCACGTCGCTGAAATTGGCCTTCAGCGCGGCGAATTCCGCTTCGCGTTCGTCATGGTCGTCGGCCAGGCGCGTGAGCGACTCGGCCCAGGCCAGCGCCGCGCGTTCGCGCTCGTTGAAGAAGCTCACCTCGCGCCAGGTGGGCAGGCTGTTGATGCGCTGCCACTCCTCGCCCTGCTTGCGCAGGTCGCGCACGTGCATGTCGAGGCAGTAGGCGCAGCCGTTGATCTGCGAGACGCGGGCAAAGACGAAGTCGACCAGCGTCTTGCCGAGCGTGCTCGACTCGATGGTGGTGTTGACGGCGAGGATGGCCTCGAAGGACTTCGGGGCGAGCTTGAACCAGTTCAGGCGTGCGGTGGTGTTCATGGGTTTCTCCAGGTGGGTTGCGATGAAATCTGCTTGCTACCCACTGAAGACGGGCGAACCACGCGCCCTGTGACACGCCGCGCGAACTATCTCGAAGAAAAAAGCTGCGCGATGCGCGCCAGCTTGTCGGGGTTGCGTTGCGCGCGGATGCGCACGATGCGGTCGTTCTCGATCTCGAAGGTCTGGGCCGATTCGAGTTCGCCGTCGAGAAAACGCAGCATGCCCGGCTCGCCGTTGATGTCGACCATTTCCATGCGCACCGCTGGCCCCATGCGGCGCCACAGCGAGTAGTACAGCTGTGCCAGGCGCTGGCTGCCGCGCAGGATCTTGCTGAAGGTCTGCACCTTGCCGCCGCCGTCGCCGATGAGTTCGACGTCCTCGGCCATCAGCGCCTTCAGGTCTTGCAGGCTGCCGCGCGCGGCGGCGTCGGCAAAGGCGCGCAGCAGGCGCTCGTGGGTTTCGCGCGGCACGGTGAAACGCGGACGCCCTTCCTGCACCTGGACCTTGGCGCGATGCACGAGCTGGCGGCAGGCGGCCTCGGTCTTGCCGAGGGTGCGGGCGACTTCGTCGTAGTCGGCATCGAACACTTCGCGCAACAGGAAAGCGGCGCGAGCCTCGGGCGCAAGGCGCTCCAGCACGGCGAGGAAGGCGACGGAGATGTTGTCGGCGCGCTCCAGCAGTTGCTCGGGCGTGTCGGGAGCCTCGGTCAGCATGGGCTCGGGCATCCAGGCGCCGATGTAGTGCTCGCGCTGGACCTTGGCGGCACGCAGCCGGTCGATCGACAGGCGCGTGACCACGGTCACGAGCCAGGCTTCGGCGCTGTCGAAGGTGTCTTTGGCGGCTTCGTGCCAGCGCAGCCAGGCGTCTTGCACGACCTCTTCGGCCTCGGCCATGGAGCCGAGCATCCGGTAGGCGATGCCCTGCAGGCGAGGGCGGTGGCGGTCGAAGGTGAGGGTGGCGTCGTCCATGGGAGCTAGACGGTTGGCGTCCCCGGTTTGTGACACGGGTCCTCCAAAAAAGAACGCCCCGGCGTGCGGGGCGTTTTTCTTTATGCGCCCTGGTATTCGGGCTTGGGCCCCAGGGTGGCCGCCAACTCTTTACGGTAGCGGTTCAGTTCCTGGACCGTCTTGAAGCTGCGGTTCATCAGCAGGCTCAGGTTGTGCAGGATGCGTTCGCCAACCTTGGTTTCCCAGACGGCATCGAACTTGATCTGCTTGTCGAGCCAGTGCTCGAGCCAGTCCGGATCGGGCATGCGGCTCTGGATGGTGTCGCGCGGGAAGTGCGCCTTGCTGACGTGCAAGTTGGTCGGGTGCAGGGCCTGCGCCGTACGCCGCGCGCTGGCCATCAGGACGCCGACCTTGGTGAACGCGGCACGGGCCTCGTCGCCGAACTTTTCCATCGCGCGCTTCATGTATCGCAGGTAGGCGCCACCGTGGCGGGCTTCGTCCTGGCTCAGCGTGGTGTAGATGTGCTTGATGACCGGCTCGGTGTGCCACTGGGCGGCACGGCGGTACCAGTGGTTGAGGCGGATTTCGCCGCAGAAATGCAGCATGAGGGTTTCGAGCGGCGGGGCCGGGTCGAAGTCGAAGCGCACTTCGTGCAGCTCTTCTTCGGTGGGGGCGTGCTTGGGGCTGAAGCGCTTCAGGTACTCCATGAGCACCAGCGAGTGCTTCTGCTCCTCGAAGAACCAGATCGACATGAAAGCGGAAAAATCGCTATCGTGGCGGTTGTCGCGCAGGAACATCTCGGTGGCCGGCAGCGCCGCCCACTCGGTGATGGCATTCATCTTGATGGTTTGCGCCTGCTCTTCCGACAGCAAGGAAGCGTCGAACGACTGCCAGGGAATGTCCTTGTCCATGTCCCAGCGGACGGATTCGAGTTGTCTGAAGAGTTCCGGATAGAGCATCAATGTCTTTCTATGGCCGCCGATTTTAGTCGGCCAGTTTGGCGCGACCATGACAGACGCGCGATGATGCGAATACGTGCGCCGTTGCGGCACGGATGCACACCCCCCTTTTTGACCCAGGAGCCCGCCATGCGAACCCTCTTCCGATTGTCGACGCTCTGGCGCTGCGCCCCCGCGATTTCCCTCGTGGCGAGCCTCTTTTCGACCCTTCCCGCCCACGCCCAGACGGCGTCCGCCGCGCCCGCTCCGACAGAGGCCGCAGGATGCCCGGCGATCCTGCAACACACCTTCCCGCGGCTGCAGGATGAAAAACCCCAATCTTTGTGCCAGTACTCCGGCAAGGTGGTTTTGGTGGTCAATACGGCCAGCTTCTGCGGATTCACTCCGCAATACAAGGGGCTGGAGTCGCTGGACATGAAATACCGCTCGCGCGGGCTCGTGGTGCTGGGCTTCCCGTCCAACGATTTCTCCCAGGAATCGGGCTCCAACAAGGAAATTGCCGACTTCTGCGAAAGCACCTTCGGCGTGAAATTCCCGATGTTCGCCAAGTCTTCTGTGCGCGGCACCGAGGCGAACCCGCTGTTCAAGGAGCTCGCACAGGCCTCCGGCACCACGCCGAAGTGGAACTTCTACAAGTACCTGATCGGGCGCGACGGCAAGGTCGTGCAGGCGTGGTCGAGCATGACGGCGCCCGATGAAAACGGCTTCGTGAACGTCATCGAGAAGCAGCTCGGGCCAAATTGAGACTGAGCAGTTCACAAGAAAACGAATCGGTAATATTATTTACCGATGCGTCTAAATCATCGTGAACTCGGCGTCACAAACGTTTACCAAACGCGCGGGAACCGTGCCGCGGATGTCGCGCTCCTAACTTGCGTGGGCAGTGATTGCCCAGCAGTTTTCATGTTGCGAGGTCTTCCGGGCGCCTGCCGTCTGGTCGAAATCCCGAGGCGATTCTTCTCCTCCTCCCTCCCTCCCTCCTTCGCGTCGGGGCGCCTCGCAGCATTTTTGTCTTCCCGCCGGGTTGGGGTTTCGCGATGACGCGGCCCCCTCGCATCGCCGTCATCGGCGCCGGCATCTCAGGATTGGCCGCAGCGCATTCACTGCGCGACGCGGCCGCCGTCACCCTCTTCGAAGCCAGTGACTACTTCGGTGGTCACGCCCATACGGCAACGATCGAGCTTCCACGCTCCTCCACCGACACCACCCGCGTCGCCCATGGCGTCGACACCGGCTTCCTGGTCTACAACGACCGCACCTACCCGAACCTGATCCGTCTTCTTGCCGAACTCGGCGTCGAGACGGCCGCGTCCGACATGTCGTTCTCGGTCCAGGCCGCGCGCGACAACGGTGGCGGCCGGCTGGAGTGGAGCGGCAACAGCCTCGGCACCGTGTTCGCCCAGCGGCGCAACCTCTTCAACCGCCGCTTCCTGGGAATGCTCGGCGATCTGCTGCGCTTCAACCGCCTGACGACGCGTATCGCCGAGGCCGGCACCGAGGGCGAAATGGCCCAGCCGCTGGGCGAATTCCTCGACGCCCACTGCTTCGGCACGGCGTTTCGCGAGTGGTATTTCCTGCCGATGATGGGCTGCATCTGGAGCTGCTCGACCACGCGGATGCTGAGATTCCCGGTCGCAACCATGATCCGCTTCTGCCACAACCACGGCCTGATCCAGATCGCCAACCGGCCGCAGTGGCGCACCGTGCGCGGCGGCTCGCGGCACTACGTCGAGAAGATCGTCGCGGCCTTGCCCGACAAGCGACTGAACACCCCCGTGCGCAGCATCACGCGCAGCGACGCCGGGGTGCTGGTGACCACCGACGCAGGCGTCGAGCGCTTCGACCACGTCGTGCTGGCCACGCACTCCGACCAGTCGCTCGCCATGCTGCGCGACGCGAGCCCCGCCGAGGCTTCGGTGCTGGACGCGATCCGCTACCAGTCGAACCATGCCGTGCTCCACACCGACGCCTCGGTGCTGCCGCAGTGCCGCGCGGCCTGGGCCGCCTGGAACTACGAGCGCGCCGACTACGAACGAGCCGGCGAGCGCGAATCGGGCCGCGTCTGCCTGCACTACCTGCTGAACAAGCTGCAGCCGCTGCCCTGGGAACAACCGGTCGTCGTTTCGTTGAATCCGGTGCGCGAAATCCAGCGTAGTCAGGTCATGGCCGAATACGACTACGACCACCCGGTGCTCGACCTTGCCACGATCCGAGCGCAGGCCGAGGTTCCCGCCCTGCAAGGCCAGCGCAACACCTGGTTCGCCGGCGCGTGGATGGGCTACGGCTTCCACGAAGACGGCCTGAAAGCCGGTCTGGCCGTGGCCGAGGGCCTGCGCGCACGGCTGTCCGCAGGCGAAAACGCGACGGCGAGGCTTGCGGCATGACACCGACACAGGCCGTGCCGCTGATGGGCTTCGGCGAGGTCCGCCACACACGCCTGCGCCCGGCGCGCAATGCCTTCGTCTATCCGACCTACTTCCTGATGCTGCCGATGCGCGCCCTGCGCGAGCACGGCAGCAAAGCCGTGGCGCTCAACCGCGCGGCCGCCATCTCTTTTCACGACGTCGATCACGGCGACGGCCGGCCGCCCGCACAAGGCGGCGCGTTGGCCTGGCTCGACGAGCTGCTGGCCGCCCACCAGATCCACGACGCCGGCGGCGAAGCCTGGCTGCACTGCTACCCGCGCGTGTTCGGCTACACCTTCAAGCCGGTGAGCTTCTGGTACTGCCACACGCCCGAAGGCGTGCTGCGGGCCATCGTGGTCGAGGTCAACAACACCTTCGGCGAGCGCCATTGCTACCTGCTGGACCGCCCGGTGTACGGTGCGGAGCTCCAGGCGACCAAGGCCTTCCACGTCTCGCCTTTCTGCCGCGTCGACGGCAGCTACCGCTTTCGCTTCTTCGTCGATGCCGACCGCGCACATACGGTGGTGCGCATCGACCACGATGACACCGACGGCCCGCTGCTGCAGACCAGCGTGAGCGGCGAACTCGGTCCCATGACCGCGGCCAGCGTGCGGCGCGCGCTGTGGCGCTATCCGGCCATGACCTTCGGGCTGATCGCGCGCATCCACTGGCAGGCCGTGAAGCTGTGGGTCAAGCGTGTTCCTCTGGTCGCCAAGCCGGCGCCGCCCACGCACTTCGTTTCACGCGACAACCACCAGCAGCAGGTGAATCCATGACGTCCACAACAACCGCGTCCCGCTTCTCGCTGCCCCAGGGCGCGCCCGCCGCCGCGCGCACCGTGCTCGGCCTGCTGCAGCGGCTGGCCCATGGTTCGCTCACCGTGCGCCTGCCCGACGACTCGGTGCGGCACTTCGGTGCCACGCCGGGCAGCGGCCCCACGGCCTCGCTCACGCTGCGCAACTGGAACGCCTGCAAGGCCGCGCTCAAGTCGGGCGACATCGGCTTTGCCGAGAGCTACATCGCCGGCGACTGGACCACGCCCAACCTGACCGAGCTGATCAAGGTGTTCATCGCCAATCGCCGCGCCATCGAAGACGTGGTGTACGGCAGCTGGCCCGGCCGCCTGCTGTATCGCGTGCGGCACCTCATGAACCGCAACAGCAAGGCGGGCAGCTCGCGCAACATCCACGCGCACTACGACCTGGGCAACGCGTTCTACAAACTCTGGCTCGACGAGACGATGAACTACTCGTCGGCCTGGTTCGAGGGCGACCTCTCGAAGCCGATGCTCGAGGCGCAGCGTGCCAAGGTGCGCCGCGCGCTCGAGCTGGCGGCCGTGCAACCCGGCGACCGCGTGCTCGAAATCGGCTGCGGCTGGGGCGCGCTGGCCGAGATGGCGGCGACGGACTTCGGCGCCTCGGTGACAGGCGTGACGCTATCGACCGAGCAGCTCGCCTACGCCCGCGAGCGCACCGCCGGGCTGGCCACCGACCTGCGCCTGCAGGACTACCGCGACATCGCTGACACGCCCTTTGACGCGGTGTGCTCCATCGAAATGGTGGAAGCCGTGGGCCGCGCGTACTGGCCGACCTACTTCCAGAGCGTGAGCCGGCTGCTCAAGCCGGGCGGCCGCGCCTGCGTGCAGAGCATCGTGATCGACGATTTGCTGTTCGACCGCTACATCGACTCGACCGACTTCATCCAGCAGTACATCTTCCCGGGCGGCTGCCTGCCCTGCCCGCGCGAGTTCCGCCGCGAGGCCGAGGCCGCGGGGCTGGAGGTGGTGGACGAATTCGCCTTCGGTGCCGACTACGCCGAGACGCTGCGCCGCTGGCGCGAGAGCTTCCTCGGGCAGCGCGGCCGCATCCTGCAGCTGGGTTTCGACGAGCGCTTCATGCGCATCTGGGAGTTCTACCTGGCCTACTGCGAGGCCGCGTTCTCGCAGGCGAACATCGACGTGGTGCAGTACACGCTGCGCAAGCGCTGAAGAAGCCGAAAAGAAAAAGGCGCCGTGCGGCGCCTTTCTTCAGGGCTCGTTTCTCAGGGCTTGGTGTCGATGAAGCTGGGCCGCAGCATCAGCTTGTCGAACAGCTTCGCGAGGTTGCCGTGGTCGCCGCGCCAGTCGATTTCGGGGAAGCGCAGGTCCAGCCAGCCCAGCGTGCAGCCCACCGCGATGTCCGACAGGCTCAGGTGGATGCCGCTGCAGAAGGGCTTGTCTCCCAGGCCCTTGGACATGGCGGCGACGCCGTCCTCGACCTTGGTGCGCTGGCGCTCGATCCAGGCTGCGCTGCGCTCGCCGTCGTTGCGGCCGGCCCAGGTGGCTTCCAGGCGCCAGAGCACGCCAGCGTCCATGACGCCATCGGCCAGCGCCTCCCAGGTCTTGACCTCGGCGCGCTCGCGGCCCTGCTGCGGAATCAGCTTGCCGACCGGCGACAGGGTATCCAGGTATTCGACGATCACACGGGAGTCGAACATCGCCTCGCCGCCTTCCATGATCAGGCAGGGGACCTTGCCGAGCGGGTTGGAGTTGGAGATCGTGGTGTCGGCAGCCCAGACGTCTTCGATCACGAACTGGTAATCGAGCCGCTTTTCGGCCAGCACCACGCGCACCTTGCGCACATAAGGGCTGGCGGCGGATCCGATCAGTTTCATGAAGGCTCTCTCCCTAACTTTGAAGACGTTTGTTAATAGTCATTTTAGGTGAACGGGAAAACCAGAGCCCCAAATCGACCCCAATGTGTCGGTACCGCCCCACGGACCGCCGGCCGCCTAAAATTCGGGCATGAGCTTTTCCACCGTTTCCGCCCTTTCCCCCCTTGATGGCCGTTACGCGGCCAAACTCGCGGCGTTGCGTCCGCTGATGAGCGAACAGGGCTATATGCACCGGCGCGTGCAAGTCGAGGTGGCGTGGTTCATTGCGCTGTCCGACTGCGGCTTCGCCGAATTCAAGCCCCTGACGGGCGGCGCCCGCAAGTACCTGCTGGGCCTGGTGTCGCACTTTTCCGAGGCCGACGCGCTGGCCATCAAGGAAATCGAGAAAACCACCAACCACGACGTGAAGGCGGTCGAATACTGGATCAAGTCCAAGTTCGAAGCCCGGCCCGAGCTGCTCGCAGCCGCCGAGTTCGTGCACTTCGCCTGCACCAGCGAAGACATCAACAACACCAGCCACGCCCTGCAGATCCAGGCCGCGCGCGACAAGGTGGTGCTGCCGGCCATCGACGGCCTGATCACCAAGCTGCGCGAAATGGCGCACCAGTTCGCCAACGTGTCGATGCTGTCGCGCACGCACGGCCAGACCGCCAGCCCGACCACGGTCGGCAAGGAAATCGCCAACGTGACGGTGCGCCTGTCGAAGGCTCGTGCGCAGATTGCCTCGGTGCAGCTGCTGGGCAAGATGAACGGCGCGGTCGGCAACTACAACGCCCATCTGGCCGCCTGGCCCGATTTCGACTGGGAGGCCTTCAGCCGCAAGGTCATCGAGACGCCCGCGCCGCTGGGTCTGGGTCTGAGCTTCCAGCCGTACAGCATCCAGATCGAGCCGCACGACTACATGGCCGAGCTGTTCGACGCGGTGGCCCGCGCCAACACGATCCTGATCGACTTCTCGCGCGACATCTGGGGCTACGTGAGCCTGGGCTACTTCAAGCAGCGGCTGAAGAAGGGCGAGATCGGCTCCTCGACGATGCCGCACAAGGTCAACCCGATCGACTTCGAGAACGCCGAAGGCAACCTGGGCCTGGCCAACGCGGTGCTGCGCCACCTGAGCGAGAAGCTGCCCATCAGCCGCTGGCAGCGCGACCTGACCGACAGCACGGTGCTGCGCAACATCGGCGTGGCCTTCGGCTATGCCACGCTGGCCTACGCCAGCCTGGCCACCGGCCTGGGCAAACTCGAACTCAACGAGGAAGCGCTGGCCGAAGACCTCGACGCCTCGTGGGAAGTGCTGGCCGAGCCGATCCAGACCGTGATGCGCCGCTTCGGCGTGCAGGGCGCCTACGAGCAACTGAAGGAAGTGACGCGCGGCAAGACCGTGACGGCCGAGGCGCTGCACGGGCTGATCCGCTCGCTGGAGATTCCGGAAGACGAAAAGGCCCGCCTGCTGGCGATGACGCCGGCCAGCTACGTCGGCAAGGCTGCCGAGCTGGCCAAGCGCATCTGATGGCCCTCAAGTCCACCATCTTCAAAGCCACCCTCGCGGTGGCCGACATCGACCACGGCTACTACGCCGACCATGCGCTGACCCTGGCGCGCCACCCGAGCGAAACCGACGAGCGGATGATGATCCGGCTCGTCGCGCTCGCGCTCAATGCGCACCAGCTGCAGGACATCTGCCAGGGCGACGGCACGCTGGCCTTTGGCGCAGGCTTGTCGAACGTCGACGAGCCCGACGTGTGGCTGCGCGACTTCACGGGCGAGGTCAAGATCTGGATCGAGGTCGGCCAGCCGGAAGACAAGCCCATCATCAAGGCCTGCGGCAAGGCGGATGAGGTGATCGTCTACTGCTTCAACCACGCCGCCGAAATCTGGTGGCGCGGCATCGAGAACAAGCTCACGCGACCGCAGAACCTGAAGGTCTATCGCGTGCCGACGAATGCTTCGCAAGCGCTGGCCGCGCTGGCGCAGCGCAGCATGCAGCTGCAAGCGACCATTCAGGAAAACACGCTGACGCTGGGCGACGGCACGAACAGCATCGACGTCGAACTGCTGCGCTGGAAGTAATGCCGCGCGGCTAGACCGCCGGCATCATCTCGCCGCACTGCCAGCACTGCTCGAAGCCGCCTTCGACCTGCTCGCCGCATACGCACAGCCAACTGCGCTGCGGACGGTGCTGCAGCTCGTGCAGCAGCCTCCTGGCCAGATCGAACTGGGTCTCGTCGTCGATCCAGATCTCGGGCAGGCACTGGTCGGGTGGCAACTGGCCCATCACCGCGCCGAGGAATTCGCGCTGCACGGTGGCGGCCACGCCCTCTTCGCGCAGCGCGTGCACCCACACGGTCGCGATCGCGAGGTTGGGGGCTTGCGCGAGGCGGCGCATGGTCAGGGGGCCCAGTTTTTCTCGTCGTCGGGGTCGAGCTCGGGCTCGGCGGCGGACGGCGGCGGTTCTGCCTCGCGCGCCCGTTCCGCATAGCGGTTGAAGCGCCAGGCCGAGTCTTCCATCGTGATGCGGCGCCACGTGACGCGCTTCTCGACGGGTGTCATGCCGGGCCAGAACTGCACTTCATCGAAGGTACGGCCGCAGCCCTTGCATTCGTCATCGCCCTGGCTGGTAGAGCAGATCGCGATGCACGGCGTATCGGACGTGCTCTCGTACCAAGCCATCCACGCGGCCCAGGCCTTGGGCGGAAAACCGACCTCGTCGACCTCGTCCTCGTGATGGAAAACCATGAGCGCGTAGACCTCGGCCAGCGCGCGCAATTCGGGGCCGAGCGTGACCCCGTCGGGCGACGGCGTCTTCTCGCGCCAGTGGTTGATGGCGGCCTCGATGTCGGTGATGTGTATGGCAGCCATGGAACGTGAAAAAGCAGCGGACGGCGATCATAGTCCGGCAATGTCCCGAAACGCCGAAGGGACAAGATTGCTATGAAAAACAGAGCATCACACGCCCTGTTCATCAGCAATTCAAAGGTGTTCTCTTTAAACCCGTGGAAACTTTCGATTGCACCGCCGCGAGCTTCGATGCTCTAATCCGCCCCACGAAGGGGAGTAGCTCCCGACCGCTGTCCACGGCAGCGCGAATCGTCAGGTCGTCAATACGAAGCAAAACACTTCCGGCCTGCCGGGCAACGTGCGCGCACTCGCGCGAGCGCTGTCGAGCGAGACCTTCGATTTGAACCTGTGCAGGTTTGGTCGAAGCGTTCGCAAGCTCCCGGTGTCACCCCCGGACTTCATTCCTCGCTTTCGATCTTCCCGCACGGGATGAATCGAAACGCATCGACATGCGCCTTCCGTCGTCGCCCCTGAAGGGAGAGGCTGGGGCGCGAAGACAAAGAGGAAATCTATGGAAATGTTCATGACCCCGGAGTTCTGGGTCGCGGTCGGTCAGATCATCATGATCGACATCCTGCTGGGCGGCGACAACGCCGTGGTGATCGCGCTGGCCTGTCGCAAGCTGCCGCCGGCCCAACGCACCAAGGGCATTCTTTGGGGCACAGCGGGCGCCATCATCCTGCGCGTCATCCTGATCTTCTTCGCGCTGACGCTGCTCGCCATTCCGTTCCTGAAGCTGGTGGGTGCAATCCTGCTGCTGTGGATCGGCGTCAAGCTGCTGGCCCCTGAACACGACGACGCACACGGCAACATCACCGGCAGCGACAAGCTGTGGGGCGCGGTCAAGACCGTGATCGTGGCCGACCTCGTGATGAGCGTCGACAACGTGATCGCCATTGCCGGTGCCGCGCAAGGCGCGGGCGACGGCCACCAGATGCCGCTCGTGATCTTCGGCCTGCTCGTGAGCATCCCGATCATCGTCTGGGGCAGCCAGCTGGTCATCAAGCTGATGGACCGCTTCCCGATGATCATCACGCTGGGCGGCATGCTGCTCGGCTGGATCGCCGGCACGATGGCCGTGTCCGACCCCGCGCTGGCAAACGCCGCCGCCTGGACCTGGGTGCCGAAGGTGCCGCAGACCGACGTGGTCAAGTACGCAGCCGGTATCGCCGGTGCGCTGCTGGTGCTGGCAATCGGCAAGTGGGTGGCCGCGCGCCACGCCCGCAACAAGCCTGAAGAACAGGCGGTGACGACCGGCTGAGCCGGTGGTCACTGCTCAACCACGAACTTCCTGTCCAAACCAGTCTCTGTCACTCTAACTACCTGAAGGAGCACGCCATGGAAAAGATCATTCTTTATGTCGACGACGTCACCTACGCCTGCGAGCAGTTCGCCGAACTTGCTCCGGACGCGAGCACCGTCGTGGCGCGCCATTGGGTGCTCGTGGCCTGTGCGCCGCGCATGACGCATCGCATCAGCAAGTGGGTAAGCCACAGCGCGCGCGAGAACTGGCGTGCCAAGTGGTTCAGCAAGGTGCAGGCGCAGATGCTGCCGCTGCTGGAGCGCAATGGCGGCCAAGTGACCCCGGTGCTGGCCAAGGGCCCGCTGACCGAACTGACGGCACAGCTCAAGCGCGAGCATTCGGCCGTTCACGTGGTCGATGCGCGCCGCCCGAAGATCGGCGTCGACCTGGAGCCGGTGACGCCCGACCAGACACCGGCCCATCAATCGGGCTGGGCCTTTCCCGGCGCAGTGATGGGCATGGGCGCGCTGCTGGTGCTGGCGAACGAACTGGCCGAGTAAGGCAGGACGAGTCTCCCTGACGAGCCCCGGTGCGGCAACGCACCGGGGCTCGTTGTTTTGTGGGCCCTGGGGTATCCTGAGCGCCCTATGCGCATCATCATCAAATGGCTGCTCAGCGCCGTGGCGCTGCTGGCGGTTGCCTATCTCTACAGCGGTGTCCAGGTCAACAGCTTCGGCTCCGCGCTGATCGCAGCCGCGGTGATCGGCCTGCTCAACATGGTCGTGCGGCCGGTGCTGGTGGTGCTGACGCTGCCGGTCACCATCGTCACGCTCGGGCTGTTCCTGTTCATCATCAACGCGCTGCTGTTCTGGGCCGCGTCAGGGCTGCTGGGCGGCTTTCACGTCAGCGGCTTCCTGGCCGCGCTGATCGGCTCGCTGCTGTATTCGCTGCTGGGGCTGCTGATCGAGTCCGCGCTGGGCGGGCTGCTGTCCAAGCGCTGAATCTGCAGCGGCTGCCGCGCTGCGTCACTTCAGCGGCGGCTCCGCGGCCTGCTCTTTCACCAACGCCTCCACTGTCCGCGCACGGGTGTCGATGATCGACGCCTCGTAGTGGTCGACCACCCTGGACTGGCGCACGAGTTCCTGCGCGGCCTTGAAGCGGTCGCGCGCGGCCGGGTAGTCGAGGATCGCCACGTTCGCCTCGGCATCGGCGCGCACCGCGCGCAGCGTGTCGTTCTGGGCACCGTAGAGATTGGCGAGTGTGCGCCACGCCGTGGCGTCGCGTGGGTTCGCGGCGACCCAGTCGCGCAGCACGGGAATCATCGGCGCGGGCTGGCGCATCGCCGTGGCGGCTTCGGCGGCGAGCATCATCTCGGGCCGCTCCTTCGACTTGGCGTCGAGCAGCACAGCTGCCTTGGGGGCCGCGCCTGCGGCGAGTTCAATCTCCGCGCTGAGCCAACGCGCCTGCTTCGCTGCGGCCGGGTCTTCCGCCGTACGTGCGACCAGTCGTTCGACCAGCGTGCGCGCGCTCTTGTAGTCGCGCATTTCCTTGGCCGACAGCGCCGCTGCGTAGAGCGTGCCGGCCTGCTGGGCCGGTGAGCTTTTCGCGAACTCGCCGCTGGAGGCCGATTCGATCCAGAGCCGCAGCACGTCGACGCCCGGGCGCGTCAGCACGCGGGCGCGCGAGGCGATCATCGCGTGGTCCATGGCCAGCGGAACCGGCGGCGCCGCGTCCATGCGGAACTGGAAGCGACCCTGCATGTCGGAGATGCGCTCGGTCGTCAGCGGGTGGCTGCGCAGGTAGGGGTACGAGCCGTTGTCGTTGAGGCGCGAGGCGTACTGCAGCTTCTCGAACATCGCGGCCGCGCCCTGCGGCGCGAAGCCCGCCTGCGTCATCACGCCGAAACCGATGCGGTCAGCCTCGCGCTCCATGTCGCGCGAGAAGCTCAGCTGGTTCTGCATGAACAGCGCCTGGCTGCCCATGATCACGGCCTGGCCTGCGTCACCGTTGCGGCTCTTGCCGGCCGCGATCATCCCGAGGATCAGGCCCGCGATCATCAACGGCATCTGCTTGCCCTGCTTGCTCATGATGCGCGAGATGTGGCGCTGCGTGACGTGCGAGAGCTCGTGCCCGAGCACCGTGGCCAGCTCGTCGCGACTGCCGACCACCGCCACCAGGCCGAGGTTGAGCCCAAGGTAGCCGCCGGGTAGCGCGAAGGCGTTGATGTTGCGGTCGCGGCCCAGCAAAACGGTCCAGGCGAAACGCTCGTCGAGTTCGGGCGTGAGCTCGCCGCGCGCGCGGGCGGCCGTCAGCAGGCGCTGCCAGATGTCTTGTACGTAGGCAGCGATCACCGGGTCGTCGATGTAGTCCGTGTCGCGATACAGCTCGCGGGCGATCTGGTCGCCGAGGTGGCGCTCGGCGCTGGCGGTCATCTCGCCGCCGTCGCCCATCCCGGGCAGGATCTGCTGCATCTGCGCCAGCGCGGGCACCGGCAACAGCACCTGTGAAGCTATTAAAAAAGTAGCGCACAACGACCGCAAGGCAGGCATCGGCAGGCTTTTCGTGGGGCGATGGAGAGTCAAGCGCGGCATTCCTCGTCTGTGGCTCGGGCTCGTATGATGCATCTTCAAAACGAACGTTCACCATGAGCACTCTCACCCATTTTGACGCCCAGGGCCAGGCCCACATGGTCGACGTGGCCGGCAAGCCCGCAACCCACCGAGTGGCCGTTGCCACGGGCCGCATCGAGATGCAGGCGGCGACGCTGGCGCTGATCGAGTCGGGGACGGCGAAGAAGGGCGACGTGCTGGGCATCGCACGGATCGCGGGGATCCAGGCTGCGAAGAAGACGAGCGATCTGATTCCGCTGTGTCATCCACTGGCGTTGACGCGGGTGGCGGTGGCGTTTGCGCTTGCCGATGCGGGGAGCGTGCCGCAAGTGGTCTGCACGGCGACCGTCGAGACTGTCGGGCCGACGGGGGTGGAGATGGAGGCTTTGACAGCGGTGCAGGTGGCGCTATTGACGATCTACGACATGTGCAAGGCGGTGGACCGGGGGATGCGGATCAACGATGTGCATGTGCTGGAGAAGCATGGGGGGAAGTCGGGGAGCTGGGTGGCGCCGTAGCCGCACCACTAGCGAGCGGCGCCTTCGTCTGCATCCTCTCTCATCCAGCGGGCGAAATCCGACGGGAACGCGTCCCTGAAGCGCTCCGCCTGTGCCCTGGCCTCGTCTTCGAGGCCGAGCAATTCAGCGCTTTCGATCAGCTTGACGATGACGCGTGGCTCCGGCGAGAAATGCATGATGCGCCGCGCCAGTTCATGCACCGCGCCGGCATTAGCTCGCGTGACCGTCGTCAGCGTTAGTTCGGCGAATTGCACTTGGTTGGCAAAGAACCGGGAGCTGCGGATTTTCGCCAACGTGTTGTCTTCATATTGCGCGAGTCGCTCCTCGCGAGGCAGGTAGATCTGGCTGATGCGGACGTAGTCCCAGCCTGCATAGCCTGCAATACCCAACAGGGCCGCAGCGGCGAACGGGGCCGCCTTTGCCACGGATCGGGCGCTCCGGCTTGGCCACAGCAGTCCGATGCAAAGTCCGAAGATCAGTTGGAACGGTCCGTACCAGAGTGGATATTCGAGCAGGCTGTGCAGGACGATCGCCCAGAGCATGCCCCAGCCCATGAGCCGAACCGGGTCGCGCTCGTGCCATGGCCGAGCGGAAAGAATCAGCCAGAGAAAGCCGCCGCAAATCAGCACCGCCGCGGGAATACCGAGTTCGACCGCGAGATGCAGCGGCAGGTTATGCGCGTTATCGAGGATCTCGACAAAGCGCCCACCACTGTACGAAGTGCTGTAGTGAGCAAAGGCCAGTTCACCCCAGCCCCAGCCAGTCCAAGGGTGCTCTGAAATCAGCGCCAGCACGTTGCGCCATAGCAGCAGGCGGCTGTGATCGTCGGGCGCGCCGGTCTTCAAGCGCTCGATCATGCTTTCGACCGCACCACCGCCACCACCGGCCAGTCGAGGAAGCACCCAGGCGATCAAGAAGTACAACGGGATCGTCGCCAACAGCCATTTCGGGGCCGGGAGGCAATACGAGGCCGTCGAGCCTACCGGTACGTTTTGCCGCTCTCGCCTTGCGATGAAGGCTGCTATACCAGTGATCGACAGCAGTTGCAGAAGGCCGGTGCGCGAAGTCGACGCTGCGGCGGCGATCAGCAATAGTCCACCCGCTGCCAGGAGACCGCGCCGCGCGCGCGATGCGTCGCTGGTGGCGTAGAGCCACAGGGCGGCACACCAGGCCAGGCTGATCAGCGTAGCAAACTGGTTGCGCTGACGCAGGTTGCCGTAGGCCTGCCCCAGGGCCGGAGACGTGGTCCACGGCACGAGCGGTTCGGCAAGACCGTAGTACTGCAGCAAACCAAGGACCGCGCTGACAAGACCGGCGACAAGCACGCCCTTGGCCAATAGCGAGGAAGCTGCTTGACCGTCGCGCGCCAGTCCGCTGCCGACGCTCGCCGCCGACGCGATTCCTGCGATTGCGAGACAGGCCGGCCCCCATGCAGTCAGCGCGCCCCACCCGGAAAGTGCGACAAGAAAGCCTCCGAGACCCAGCCATCCTCCGACTGCGAGAGCAGGCCAGCCGACGGGGCCCGTCAAAAGAAGCGCCGCGAGGCAAACCCAGGAAACCAGCAACTGCCACACGTTGACGGACGGACCGGCGACCAGGGGGCAGAGAAAAGGCAGTGCGACGAGAACCGTACGGGTGACGTCAAGAGCCTTGGAGGCGGGCAGAGCGGAACTGGCGGGCGCTGCGTAAGACGTCATCCGACCGATTGTGCCGGGCCGACTTGCCGACGAATGGTCATTGCCGGGAGATGGAAGGTTTTGCAAAAACAAACATCTAGAGACATCCTTTAACAACTCTGTGTAATTGTTTCCCACCCGTTTCCGGCTCTGCCGGGCGGGGCTTAAAGGTGTCTTTGATGAAACAACAAACTGCTCGAAACCGGCTCACCTCCCGTGACCAGTCTCGTGGCTTCACCCTGATCGAAATCATGATCACGGTGGCGATCATTGGCGTGCTCGCAGCGATCGCGATTCCAAGCTATCAGGACTATGTGCGGCGCGGGTACGTGGTGGACGGCACGAATGGGTTGTCCACCATGCGTGCGGACATGGAGAGGTATTTTCAGGACAACCGAACGTACGAGAAGGTGAGCGCCACGGTGCTGCCGCCTTGTCATGCCGATTTGGATGAGAGCAAACGCAAGTTCGGCAACTTCGTGGTCAGTTGCGCCGGAGCGGCCGGTCTCAAGCCCACGCAATTCACGCTCACGGCAACGGGAAGTGGACCGGCCAACGGCGTTATTTACACCATCACCGAACTCAATGTGCGCGCCACGACGGGCATGCCCTCCGCGTGGTCGGGCTGGACAACGTCCTGCACTACTTCCTGGATCGTCAAGAAGGGCCAAGCATGCTGAAAACCAGCTTCTCCCAGCGTCATCGCAGGGGGTTCACGCTGGTCGAAATGATCGTCGTGGTGGCAATCATGGGGCTGCTCGCGGCGCTCGCTGCGCCGTCGATGCTCGGCTGGGTACGCAACAACAAGATTCGCACGGTCAGCGATTCGCTGCAGAACGGCTTGCGGCAGGCTCAGGCAGAGGCCACCCGCCGCAGCCGGCAAGTGGTGTTCTCGCTCACGGACGACAAGCCAACAACCACCAGCTATACAGCCAAGGCCTCAGGCAGCAACTGGGCCATCAGCACGGTGGTCCCGACCGACTCCGATGCAACAGCGGCATTTGTCGAAGCGGGCATCCTGCGCGATGTCGGCTCCAGCGTGGCGATTTCCGGCCCCATCTCCATCTGCTTCAGCTCGATCGGCCGCATCGTGGCAAACGACACGCCGGGCCCCACCAGCGCGAAGTGCACAGCCGCAGCCGTCCAGTACGACATCTCGATGAGCGACAGCAAGACGGGTGACCGCCCGCTGCGCGTCCTCGTCTCGCTGGGTGGGCAAGTCCGCATGTGCGACCCGGCGAGAACCCTTTCAGCCACACAGCCCGACGGCTGCCCCTAGCGATGAAACACCCACGCGAAACAACTCGCCGCCGCCGCAGCCAGGCCGGCATCGCACTGCTTGAAGTTCTGGTGTCAGTACTGCTCTTTTCCCTGGGCTTGCTGGGCCTGATCGGCCTGCAGGCACGCGCCGTCAGCTTCTCGGTGGATGCCGAAGACCGCAACCGCGCGGCGCTGCTCGCCAATGAAGTGGTGGCGCTGATGTGGCTCAACCAATCATCCACGGTGCCGGCCGCGGCGCTGGATGCCTGGAAGCTGCGTGTCGCCACGCCGACGACCGGTGGTTTGCCCAATGGCGTCGGCAAGGTCGACGTCGCCGGCACAGGCAAGGCGGCCGACGTGACTATCACCTGGCAAGCCCCGTCGCGCAGCACGGGCAGCCAACTCACGACACATGTGGAGCTGCCTTGATAAGTATTCAGCAACCCAGGCGCGCGATGCGCGAACGCGGCCTCACCTTGATCGAGCTTCTGGTTGCCATGGTCATCGCATTGGTGGTGACGCTGGCAGTCACAAGCGCCGTGATCTTCGGCGAATCGACCAAGCGCACGACCACGTCCGTCAACGACATCAATCAATCGGGCTCCTACGCCGCCTACCTGCTGGACCGCGCAGTGCGCAGCGCCGGCTCCGGCTTCACCCAGTCGTGGGACCTGGGCGTATTCGGGTGCAAGCTGCAGGCCAAGCGCAGCAACACAGCGATCCTGCCGCGCACCACGGTTTTCCCGGTGCCGTTCGAGAAATTCCTCGGCAACGCTACCGGTGTCGCAGATCTGCGCGTCGCACCGCTGCTGATCGGCAAGGGGCAGTCGTCGGACGGCAAGTCCGACGTGCTGATGGTGATGGGTGGAAATGCCGCATCCGGCGATGTTCCGCGCCCGATCATCTCGGCAGGTGCAAGCGACAACATTGTTCGACTGGACAACACAGTGCAGTTGAAGAAGAACGACATCGCGCTGGTCAGCCAGGTCGGCACCACGGACTGTCTGCTCGAGCAGGTCGACTCCTCCTTTGTGGACAGCGCGAACAACGAACTCGCGACGCTCAACGGCACCTACTACACCGCAGGCGTCGGCACGACGCTGGCCTCGCTGGCGGCCAGCGGCAGCGCTTACTTCACGCCGCTGGGCAACGGTGCGGCCAACAACGTGCAGTTTCAGCTCTTCAGCATCGGTGCAAACAACACGCTGGTCAGCTACGACCTGCTGCGCAGCGACGGCACCGACGCCCCACAGACCCTGGCCGACGGCGTCATGGAGATGCATGCGCTCTATGGCCTGGACACCAATACGGACGGCATCATCGACACGTGGAAGGCACCTGATGCTACGGGCTTCGACATCAGCACCATGATGAAGGACGGGAAGCTCAGCAGGCAGGTGGTCGCCGTGCGCGTGGGACTGATCCTGCGTAGCGCGACCCTCGAGCGCGACCTCGTCTCGCAGACCATTCCGGAAATGTTCAGCGACACGGGCCTCAAACGCGACGCCGTCACTCTCACGAACGACGACCGTCGCTACCGTTATCGCGTCGTCGAATTCACCATCCCGTTGCGCAACATCCTGTTGCTGCCCAAATCATGATTACTTCCTTGCACCGGCAGCGCCGGGAGCGCGGCGTTGTGCTGCTCATCTGCCTGATCGTTCTTGTCATCCTGCTCGCGGGCGGCGTGGCGGTGATGCGCTCGATGAACACATCACTTTCCGGTGCCGGCAACCTTGCCTTCAAGCGCGACCTCGTCAACCAGGGCGAGCAAGCGGGGGTCAAGGCCTTGGCGCTGTTCAGCACTGGCGCCCTGTCTGCCGTGGGCGCCGACTACAACGACGCGAAGGCGTCGAACTACAGCGCGGTCAGGCTCGACTCCAACGACCGCGGCATTCCGCTCGCGCTTCTGAAGGACGATCTCTACAACGCCAAGGCATCCGACACCATCGAACGGACCGCAGATTTCGTGAAGATCCGCTACCTCATCGACCGCCTGTGCAACACCTCCGGCGCCGCAAGCAAGAGCACCTGCGTCTACGCCCCCGCCACCACCGACGTGCGCGGCGGCAGCGTCCAGGAATCGGGACGCCCGCCGCCGCCCAAGGCGCTGGTCTACCGACTGAGCGTGCGCGTGGACGGCCCTCGCGACACGCAGGTCTTCCTGCAGTCCTCCTTCACGAAGCCCGAATAACGCATCGCGGAAGAACCATGAACAAGATTTCCATCCTTGCCGCGCGTCTCGCCGGCACCGCAGCGCTGGCCGGCGCATTCCTCGGCATGCCTGGGTTGGCTGGCGCTGCCAGTCTGGCGGACCAGCCGGTCTTCGCCACGTCCAACGTGCCCGGCAACCTGGCGCTGACGCTGTCTGTGGAATGGCCGACGGCCTCCCGCACCGCGCACACCGCCGCCTACTCCAGCGCCAGCACATTCCTGGGTTACTTCGACCCGGCCAAGTGCTACAGCTATGTGGTAGACACCACCGCCAACGAAACCAACACCGGCGACAAGAGCTTCTTCGATCCGACGGCCGTGGGCACCAACCGCAAGTGCGATGGCACGAAGTGGAGCGGCAACTTCCTGAACTGGGCGGCCACGGCGACCATCGACCCGTTCCGCTGGGCAATGACCGGCGGCAGACGCGTGGTGGACACAGCCACCGACACCATCCTGGAGAAGGGCTATCACGCGGGGCAAGGCCTGTTCGACGACCGCACCCTTCCCACCACCGAGATCGCGGGCGCCACACCGTTCAGCAACGCCACCAGCCTCGGCATTTCGGTCAATGGCCGCAAGTATGCGATGCGCATCACCGCATCCGGTGCGTCGTTGAAAGGCGAGTACTACAACGCCGCCAACAAGACTCTTACAGGCACCCCCACTGTCACGGTGAATCAGGACACCGTGGACCACGACTGGGGCAACGGCGCGCCCGTGACGGGCATTGGCGCGGACAATTTCGCCGCGCGCTTCACGGGCACCTTCGTGGCGCCTTCCACCGGCACCTACACCTTCCGGGTGCGGGCGGACGACGGCGTGCGCCTGTGGATTTCCGGCGTGCAGTTGATCAACAAGTGGATCGACCAAGGAGCGACCAGCTATGACGCCACAGTCCTGCTCACTGCCGGGCAAAGCTTCGACGTGAAGATCGAGTACTACGAGAACGGCGGCGGTGCGGTGATGCAGTTCCTGTGGAAGAAGCCCACGGACAATGGCTTCAGCACCTTCACCAGCGACATCGGTGCCGCGGTCACCAACGACTACACAATGCGCAACAGGGTATGCAACCCCAACGCACCTGGCGGCGTGGAGAGCAACTGCAAACAGTATGGGAACAACTGGAAGCCCGAGGGCCTGATCCAGCAGTACGCGCGCCGCATGCGCTTCAGCGCCTTCGGCTATCTGAACGAGGACGGCAACGGCCGTGACGGCGGCGTGATGCGCGCACGCCAGAAGTTCGTGGGGCCGCTGCAACCGGTGCCCGGCCTGCCCGACACCAGCAACGCATCGAAGGAATGGGATGAGAACACCGGCGTGTTCGTTCGCAACCCCAACCCGGCCGACGCCACCGCCACCTCGGCCAACGGCGTGACCATTGCCGACAGCGGCGTGATCAACTACCTCAACAAGTTCGGCCAGATCATTCCCGGTAACTACAAGTCGAACGACCCGGTCAGCGAGCTCTACTACGCGGCGCTGCGCTACTACCGCAACCTGGGCAACGTGCCGGAGTGGAGCAACCTCAACACCACCGACACCAACACGACGGCGAAACGCCTCGACGGCTTTCCGGTCATCACCAATTGGGACGACCCGATCCAGTATTCGTGCCAGCGCAACTTCGTTCTGGGCATCGGCGACATCTACACCCACGCCGACAAGAACGTGCCCGGCAATACGAACAACGCGAACGAACCCGCGATGCCTGCAAAGGTCACGGCCGACACGACCGTCGATGCGGTGGTAGCCACCAACAAGGTCGGCCAGCTGCAAGGCATGGGCGACGACCTCGGCACGCGTACCAATATTTCGAACGGCTGCTGCAGCAATAACTCGGCGCGCATGGCCGGGCTTGCCTACGACGCGAACACCAAGGACATCCGGCCTGACGACGCGACCAAGTCAAACACCGTCGGCAAGCAGACAGTGCAAACCTACTGGGTCGACGTGCTCGAGCAGGCTTTCCAGGCGAACAACCAGTTCTACCTGGCGGCGAAGTTCGGGGGACTCAAGATACCCACGAGCATGCAGAGCACTTTCAACCCATACACCTTCAACGACACCATTCCGCAAGCCTGGTGGGCAACAAGCGGCGACATGCTCACGGATACCCGAAACGGCGGCACCACGCAGCCGCGGCCCGACAACTACTTCACCGCGGGCCGACCCGACTCGATGGTGGATGGTCTGACGAAGGCATTCGCGAGCATTGCCAACGCCATCAAGTCGTTTACCACTTCGTTCTCGCTGTCCAGCCCGCAGGTGTCGTCTTCCGGTGCGGCGTCCTATGCATCGCAATATGACTCGAACGGATGGACCGGCGTGCTTTCCGGCAGCCAGCTCACTTTCCCGGCCGGCGTGCCGACTCTCACGGAGATGTGGAACACCTCCACCACGTTGGAAAACCAACTTGCCGGCGCCGGCTGGGATACCGCACGTCGGGTGCTCACCTGGAACGGTACTGCTGGCGTGCCCTTCCGCAAGGCAAACCTGACCTCGGCCCAATCCACCGCACTCGATACGCCGTGGGTGACAGGCGACGACAGCGGCGACTTTCTCAACTATCTGCGTGGCGACCGAAGCAAGGAGAAGACGACCACCGACGACACCAAACCTTACCGCCGCCGCGCATTGCTGCTCGGGGACATCGTGAATGCGAAGGTCACACCCGTAGGACCACCCTCGGGCCAGTTCTCGAACACGGTCAACCCCGGCTATGCGAAGTTCAAGACGGACTACGCCTCCCGACCGACCATCGTCTACGCAGGCGCCAACGACGGCATGATGCACGCATTCAACGGCGCATTGACCGGAACCACCGCCGGCCAGGAGCTGTTCGCGTACGTGCCGAGCATGCTGTTCTCGGGCCCCAGCAGCCCCGCCACGCCGGCGCTCAACGGCTTGGGACAGCTCGGCAACCCGGACTACGAACACCGTTACTACGTTGACGCGTCTCCGAAGACCTTCGACATCGACTTCAATACCGCGGGCGGCGTCTTCACCACCACGACCACCGGCAACAACTCGGACTGGCACACCGTGCTGATCGGCGGTCTTGGCAAGGGTGGCAAGGGCTTCTATGCCATCGATGTCACCGACCCCACAAGCATGACCAGCGAGGACAACATCAAGGGCAAGGTGCTCTGGGAGTTCTCCAGCGCGACCACGGGTGTCGGCAATACCTTGGGCTACAGCTTCGGTACGCCAGTGGTTCTGAAGACCAAGAAGTACGGCTGGGTCGTGGTCCTCACTTCGGGCTACAACAACACCGATGGCTACGGCTATGTGTATTTTGTGAACCCGAAGACTGGCGCGCTGCTCGAGAAGGTGCAAACGGGCAATGCGTCGGCGGGCCTGACGCAGCTGACCGCCTACATCACCGACTTCACGGACGGTACCGCCGACGCACTCTACGCGGGCGACCTGAACGGGCAGCTCTGGCGCTTTGACGTGACGGCGGCGAAGGGCAGCAGCGGTTCCTACCCTGCACCATTGAAGCTGGCGACCCTGGCGGATGCCAGCGGTACGGCCCAACCGATCACGACGCAGCCTCTGATTGAAATCGATCCCAAGAGCAAGAAGCGCTATGTGCTGTTCGGCACAGGTCAACTGCTCGACACAGTGGACATCAATTCGACGGCGGGTCAGTCGTTCTACGCGATCATCGATGGCACTGCGACGGGTTTCGGCAGCGGAGGCACCTACCCGATCACACGCAGCAACCTGGGTGCGCTCACCGAGGCCAACCTGACAGGTACCACCGCGTTCAACCTAGGAACGCAGTTGGGCTGGTATCTCGACCTGGGCAAGGACGCGACTTCGGGGATTACCTGGCGCGTGACGCTGGGGCCGACGTCGTTCAACGGGGTCGTGGTGTTTTCCAGCCTGCTGACCACCGGCGATGCTTGCAGCCCCTCGGGTCAGAGCCGCATCTATGCGGTGAACTACGGGTCCGGCACGACCGCGCTGACCACAGGGGCCGCGTATGTCGGCTACAGCAGTGCGATCACGGACATTCAAATCATCAACAACAACGGCCGGATGCAGGGCATCGCGGGCAATGTGAAGGGTGAAGTGAACCAGCCGCCGATTGACTTCGGCAAGGGGACGGGGCTGCGGTTGTTGAATTGGCGGGAAGTGCCGACGATTGATTGAGGGCGGTTGTTTCAGAGAATTTGAAGGACAGACACCCAACTCGGTAAAGCCGTTCAAGACGCCCGATGAATCTCATCGGGCGTTTTCAGTTGGCTCTGCGAACTCCGCATCCCTGCATAAACCCTGCTGCATCGATATTTCGGGTCTGCCGAATCCCAGGAATCGTTGCGTTGTACAGGTAGCTGAATTCCTCCCCCCGCTCCCGCCGGACCGAGATGATCGACCTTCGTCACTCTTTGGTGGTGCTGACGAACCGCCTTCCTTGGATGCAAACTGAAGAGGCCGCAACCCATTGTTTCGCGCGCCGGATACGCGCCGATCGCGTCCTCCAACACGACGATCTTTTCGGCCCTCCCTATCGGTCGCAAGCGCCAGCGTCGCAACGAGAGGCTGCCTCCGTCTTCCCACTCACCTCATGGTCAGCCTGTCTTGTTTAAAGCACACACCTACAAGTTCGGCGTTGTGCTGCGCGAGCTGATGGGCAGAGCCGGGCGCATCAGCATCTGCCCCGCCAAGAACAAGCACAAGCGCTATGCCCTAGCATGCCAAAAGTCGAGTGCATCGGCCCGCCGGCCTCGCAAATTCGGCGTGAAGGTCAGCATGGCGTGGCGTGGCTGTCGCGCACAAGCGTGGCCTAGTGGTGGTGCTCGTAGCGTCACGGACAACATTGGCTGCAGCCACACACCGGCTCGAGCAGGTGAAGATCCTCACGGAAGACAGAGGCAGCCAGTCTGAACGTCGCCCTGATACTTGTAGCGCGCTCCCAAGACTCTCGCCCAGTAGCTGGTTTGTTGCGCTAGCCCAGCAGACGAAACGACAGCGGAGGCAATTCAGATTCAATTGGAATCTGACCCTGGATTTGGAACAGTTGGGCCTTCTCGTTGGCTTCGCGAAGCTGGACTTCCAGGACCTTGATCTTCTGTTCGGGAATCAGCGGTGCAGCGGGTGCAGATGAGGATTTCTTGATCGGTACTGGCATGGCATGATGCCGCACCCCAGTTCTGGCGGCCATGCTTGCGCAGCCACGCCAGCACGGTCCGGTCGAACGGCCCTGGATGCCGTAGCGCTGCTGGGCCTGCTTGTACGTGAGTTCGCCTTTTTCTACCTAGTCGACCACCGACAGCTTAAAATCCAGGGTGTAGTCCCGCTGTGTGCGTTTGACGCTTGGTTCCATTGACTTGCCTTTTCTTGAGGGAAAAAGGTGTAAATCCAGGTCAGGACGGGTCAGCCCATAAAAAAAGCCGCCCGAAGGCGGCTTTTTTAATTTCTACAACTTACGTAACAGTGCCGTTCTTGCAAGCCGGCGGAGCGTACTTGGAGTCAGCGTCGGTCAGACAGGTCCACGTACCGTTTGCGTCACGCGTCCACTGAATCTTCTTGCCCGCGATAGCAGCAGCTGCATTGCTACCCAACGTGCCGGTGATGGTGTCGCCGCCAGTGCCGGTCAAAGGCGTCTTCACTTGGGGGTAACCATTGCCGCTGGCGGCGGCGCCAGTACCTTGCACTGCGCCCGTCAGAAGGTTAGATGCACTTGCTTGGGGATCGCAAAGGTTGGGAGCAGCCGTGGTCGCGGCACCGACAGTCAGCTTGCCGTCCAGAATACAGGTTTCGACCGATGTTTTCAGCGCGCCAGTTTCGCCAACAACACGCGTCACTTGCGACTTGGCGATGTACGTTTGGTACTGGGGAATCGCGATAGCAGCCAAAATACCAATGATCGCCACAACGATCATCAATTCGATTAGGGTAAAGCCGGCCTGTGCGCGGCGGGCGAGAGTACGACGGTTCATTTAACTAACTCCAGGTTGGTTGGTTGTTACGCCCGGGAACCTGCCCGGAGCGAGGTACCTTCCGCAGCATCTGTGCCACCCGTCCCCGGAGCCTCCTGCTGACCGAACACGTCAACTTTGATCACATTGACGTTACGTCGTGTGACATAAGTTGCTTCAAGATGCCACGTTTGGTGACAAATTTGTCATGCCAACGCATTACCCAGCATCAGCAAATCAGGATCCCATCCGCCTTCAGCCAGCGAATATCCCGCTGTGCCAGCCCCGCCACCTGCTCGTCCATCAGCGCCTCGATCTGGCTCATGATTTCGTCGGTTTCAGTGGGCTTGGTATGGGTGATGTAGATCGGGTATTGCTTTCCCGGCCCGATGTGCGCCAACTCGTCAGCCAGCACCGCGGGCGACAGGTGCAGGCTGCGCTCGGCCAGCGCCTGCTCGCGGCTGCTGAAGGCTGTTTCGATCACCAGCATCGCCACGTCGAGCGCATTCACTCGCTCCCAGAAGGGCGCGTTGCGCTCGGTATCCCCGCTGAACACCCAATGGGCGCCGCCTTCGGCCCGTCGCACGGCAAAGCCGCAAGCCGGCACCGTATGAACCGCGGGCAGCACCTCGACCAGCTTGGGCTCGCGGCTGCCCAGCGGCAGCCGTTGCCCGACCGCAATGTCGTGAAAGCTCACGAACGGCGCCTCGATGCTGGGAATGCTCTCGAAATCCGGCCAGATGACGTTGTTGAACACATGCGCCCGCAGCGCATCGATGGTGGCTTTCAGCGCATGCACGCGCAGCGGCTGAGTGCGGCGGCTGCCCACGGCGTCGAGCATCAGGGGGAGCGCTGCAATGTGGTCGAGGTGGCTGTGGGTGAGCACGACATCGTCGATGCGGACCATCTCTTCGAGCGTGAGGTCTCCGACGCCCGTGCCCGCATCGACGAGCAGGTCCGTGTCGACCAGGAAAGAGGTGGTGCGGCAGTCTTTGGCGATGGCGCCCGAGCAACCCAGCACACGAACCTGCATTGTGAAAGACCCCTTGTATGCGTCTGTCGTCATTTGGTTTCGAACCGGGTCGCGCCATCCCAGTTCGGGTCTTGCGGTCGCAACGCCATCGAGGCTAAACGCTGGGCGTAGAGCTGGTAAAGGACTTTTTTGGCATCGGCGGCGAGCAGGGGGGCCAGCAAGTTTCGGCCCATCGCCCAGTCCTGCCGTCGGTAGGCCGCGAGCACTTCGCTCCAGCGGCCGAGCAGTTGCTGCGTCTGCGCCGCGGCTTCGGGTGTGCGTACGGCCAGAGGCGTAAAAACGGCAACGGCTTGTGCCTTTCCCTTGACGCGAACGCTATCGAGTTCTTGCCAGATGTAGTCGGGCGCCAGTTCGCATGTCGCGCCGCTGGCCACGACTTCCACGCCATAGTGTCCGCTCAGGCCCTCGAGGCGGGATGCGAGATTGACCGCGTCGCCGACCACGGTATAGCTGCGGCGTGCGGTGGAGCCCATGTCGCCCACGCTCATCACGCCGCTGTTGATGCCGATGCCCACGCTGATCTCGGGCCGGCCGCTGGCGCGGTGGATGCGGTTGATGTCGTGCACGGCATCGGCCATGTCGAGCGCGGCCCGCACGGCGAGCGTGGCGTGGTCGGGCGTGTCGATGGGTGCGCCCCAGAAGGCCATGACGCAGTCGCCCATGTACTTGTCGATGGTGCCGCGGTGCGCGCTGATGACGTTGGTGAGCCGGCTGAAGACGGTGTTGAGAAAGGCCTGCAGTTCGGCCGGCGCCATCTGCTCCGACAGACGGGTGAAGTCGCGCATGTCGCAGAACATCACGGTCATGGGCTTGCTCTCGGCGCGCATGCTGTAGCGGCCGGGGTGCTCCATCATTTCGTTGACGAGCTGCGGCGGCACGTAGGTACCGAAGAGCCGCACCAGGCCGCGCCGCGCGCGCGATTCGACGAAATAGCCCCAGCTCATGTTGAACACGAAGGCCAGCGCCGTCATCGCCAGCGTCGACGCCAGCGGCAGCACGAGGCTGTGGCTCACGTACAGCCAGGTGTTGAGCCCGATCAGCGCGGCGATCGTCCCCGCGGCCAGCAGCAGGGCGCGCGATGCCGACAGCAACGACAGCCCGAAGGCCAGCACGAGCCCCGTCACCGCGACCAGCAGCACTTCATAGCCCACCGCGTAGTCGGGCACGCTGAGCAGGCGATGGTCGAGCAGGGCGGAGACAACGTTGGCATGCACTTCCACGCCCGGAAACGCAGCCTCGACAGGCGTGGCGCGCAGATCCTGCAGCCCTGGGGCCGTGGCGCCCAGCAGCACGATCTTGTCTTTCAGCTCGCCCGGCCTGAGCCGGCCTTCGAGCACGTCGGCGGCGGGCACATAGCGGAACGATCCACCGTCCGCACCACCGGGGCCACGAAACGGCACGTGCATGCTGCCCGTGCCGTCGACCGGAATTCGCAGGCGGCCCACTCTCAGCGATTCGAGCTGCGGCGTGGCGCCTCCTCCGGGCGCAAAGGCCGGCTGCACGGGCGGCGATCCGTTCGCGAGGCGGTAGACGGCGAGCCCCAGCGACTCGTAGTAGCCCGGCTGCGCCTTGTCGCCCTCGTAGCGGGCGATGAGCGGAACGCTGCGAATGACGCCGTCGCCGTTGGCACCGACCAGCGTATTCAGGAAACCCGCCATTGGCGCGGCCTGCGCCAGTGCCGGCAGGCTGGCACCGAAGCCGTTCCAGGTCGTTGCGTAGATCCCGCCCGAGGGGAAGACCCCGGCTGGCAGCAAGGGGGCAGCAGGCAGCTGTCCCTTGGCACTCGGCGCCTCGGTCCGCGTGAAGTAGTAGCCCAGTGCCACGCGCCGGCCGCTCAGCGCCGCGGCGAAGGTGGCGTCATGGTCGAGGCCAGGCGCCAGTCGCTCGACCTCGGCGGCCAGCCCCGGCACGCTGCCCAGAGGCCCGCTCGCCATCTCCCGCAGCCTGTCGAGGCCCGAGCTGCGGTCCGGCTCGAGAAACATGACGTCGAAGCCGAGCACGGCCGCCTGCTGGCGGGTCATCAGTTCCGTGGTGAGGCGGGCGATCTTGTCGCGTGCCCAAGGCCATTGGCCCTGGCGCGCCAGGCTGGCGTCGTCGACGTCGATGATCACGACCCGCGCGTCGGGTGTACCCGGCATGGTGGCGCGCAGGCGAATGTCGTAGATCAGCCGGTCAAGGCGTTCGAGCGCGGTCAGCGGCCAGGCGCCGGTGGCATGCGCCAGCGCCAGCAACACGGGCAGCAGGGTGATGGCGATGCGCGGCCAGTGCCGCCGCAGTTCCCTCACGGCGCGGCGTCCGTACGCGCGTTGCCGCGGCGGGCCGAAAGAAAAAGCGGCTCAGATGCGCACGAACTGCATGCGCGTGGCGCCGCCCAGTTCGAGCACGTCGCGCTCCTGCAGCGCAACCGCCTCGGCGCCGAGCTGCAGGCCGTTGAGCGTGACATTGCCTTCGACGCCCGCGGCCACGTAGCCCTGCCGGCGGCGCGTGACCACAGCCACCGCGACACCGGGCTTGCCGATGGTGGTGACGACCTTCTGCAGGGCCACGTCCTGCCCTTCGTTGGCGCCGGAGAGCACGCGCAGCACCGGAATGCCGAGCTCGACCAAAGCGCCGGATTCCGTTGGCGCCGACGACAGCGGCATGGACCCCGAGGGGTACTCGGCCGACGGGGAGCGGACCGAGCCAGTGCCAATGGGCAGATTGCTGCGCGCGCGGAAATGGATGCGACAGCCCCCGACCTCGATGACATCGTTGTCCTTGAGCGCCTGCTTCTGGATGGCGAGCGCATTGACGTAGGTGCCGTTGGTGCTGTTGAGATCTTCAATTTCGACTTCGCCACCGCTCATGTGCAGCACAGCATGCTCGCCGCTGACCGCCAGATTGTCGATCACGATGTCGTTGTAAGCACGGCGTCCCAGCGTCGTGCGTTCCTTGGCAAGCGCCACTTGCCCGATGACAACGCCATCGACCGAGATGATCATCTTCGGCATTGCCGACTCCCCGAATCCAGAGCTTGAATGACGGCAAGCACATTGGCGGATTGCCGCCAGGGCCTGCTACTTGGCCGTGCGAGGCGCTTCTGCAACGCTCGCGCTGGCAAGGACAACCGAGATGTTGTCCCGTCCACCATTGTCATTGGCAATTGAAACCAAAAGTGATGCTTTTTTCTGAAGCCCGACATCGTGTCCTAGAAGCGTGAAAAGCTGCTCATCCGAAACCATCTCGCTGAGCCCGTCGGAGCAAAGCATATAGAGATCGCCCGGTCTTGCGCTGTGTTCGTGCATCTCCAGCAAGACTTGGGCCTCCACGCCCACGGCGCGCGTAACGAGGTTGCGGGTGGGCGAATTCAGGGCTTCCTCGGCGGTAATGGCGCCAGCATCGAGCTGCTGCTGCCGCAGCGAGTGATCGCGAGTGAGCAACTCCAGCTTGTTGTTGCGCACCCGGTAGCACCGCGAATCGCCGATGTGGCCGACCAGCACGCGCTGCGGCCGGAACGCCGCGAGCACCAGGGTCGTCCCCATGCCCTGCAGTTCGTGATTGGTCATGCCGGCATGCAGGATCGAGCTGTTGGCCTCGTCCGTGGCCGCCTGCAGCGCCCGCCGGATCACGCGGGTCGGCGCCTGCATCCCTGCCTGGGCGAACCACCGACCGAAGCTGGCGTGCATCAGCGAGACAGCCATGGCGCTCGCAACCTCGCCGCCCTTGTAGCCGCCCATGCCGTCGGCCAGCAACGCCAGCCCGAGCGCAGGATCGACGTGCACGGCGTCTTCGTTATGGGCGCGCGTCCGCCCGACGTCGGTCAGGGCGGCAAATTCCCAGGTCAGCGGAGGGCGGGTGGAGAACAGGGAAACGCCGACACTCGCCATGGTTTGTCAGTGCCGACTTCTCGAAAACTCAGTGCGCAGCGGCGCGTGCGCGCCGTTGCAGCAAGCGGCCACCGGCCACGACGAGCAACGCACCTGCGGCAGCCGCCGCGTAGTGCAACCAGGGGTTGGCCGCCAGCGTGTCGCGCAGCACCGTGTCTTGCACGATGGTTTCGCCGCCGACCCAGCCGATCAGCGCGGCGCCCAGCATGACGATGATCGGGAAACGTTCCATGAGCTTGATCATGAGCGTGCTGCCGAAAATCACCAAGGGAATGCTGATCGCCAAGCCGAGAACCAGCAGGACCATGCTGCCTTGCGCGGCGGCCGCGACGGCAATCACGTTGTCCAGGCTCATCACCAGGTCAGCCAGCAGGATGGTGCGCACGGCGGCCATCATGCTGCCGTATTCCTTGGATTCGCCCTCGCCCTCGTCGTCCTCGCTCAGCAGCTGCAGGCCGATCCACAGCAGCAGCAGGCCGCCGATGATCTGCAGGTAAGGCAGCGCGAGCAGCTTGGCCGCCACCACCGTGAGCACGATACGCAACACCACGGCCGCGCCCGAGCCGAAGAGCACGGCCTTTTTCTGCTGCGCGGGCGGCAACGAACGCGCCGCCATGGCAATCACCACCGCGTTGTCTCCCGACAGGATGATGTTGATCCAGACGATCTTGAGCAGACCTAACCAGAAGTCTGTGCTTTGAAGAATTTCCATGTCTCTGATCCCACTGTGTTTTATTGAAAAAAGCGCCCGCAATCCAGTGCGGGCGCTTCTTTGTTTCTGCGTGGTCCTACGGCATGTTGCTGCCGTTTTCCGGTTTAGAGCTGTGCCTTGAGCAGCTTGGCCAGTTCCGAGAAGTTGCGCGTCACGGTGAAGCCGCATTCTTCCATGATGGCGAGCTTGGCATCAGCCGTGTCGGCGCCGCCCGAGATCAGCGCGCCGGCGTGGCCCATGCGCTTGCCGGGAGGAGCGGTAACACCGGCGATGAAGCCGACCACCGGCTTCTTCATGTGTTCCTTGCACCAGCGGGCTGCGTCGGCCTCGTCCGGGCCGCCGATTTCGCCGATCATGATGACGGCGTCGGTATCCGGATCGTCGTTGAAGGCCTTCATCACGTCGATGTGCTTCAGACCGTTGATCGGGTCGCCGCCGATGCCGACTGCCGACGATTGGCCCAGGCCGATTTCCGTCAGTTGAGCCACGGCTTCATACGTCAGCGTGCCCGAGCGCGAGACCACGCCGATGCGGCCCTTGCGATGGATGTGGCCGGGCATGATGCCGATCTTGATTTCGTCGGGCGTGATCAGGCCGGGGCAGTTCGGGCCCAGCAGCAAGGTCTTCTTGCCGCCGGCCGCTTCCTTGGCCTTCATCTTGTTGCGCACTTCGAGCATGTCGCGAACCGGGATGCCTTCGGTGATGCAGATCGCCAGGTCCAGGTCGGCCTCGACGGCTTCCCAGATGGCGGCCGCGGCGCCTGCCGGCGGCACGTAGATCACCGACACGGTGGCGCCGGTTTGCGAAGCGGCTTCCTTGACCGAGCCGAAGATCGGGATGTTGAAGATCGACTCGCCGGCCTTCTTCGGGTTCACGCCCGCCACGAAGGCGTTCTTGCCGTTCGCGTATTCCTGGCACTTCTCGGTGTGGAACTGGCCGGTCTTGCCGGTGATGCCCTGCGTGATGACTTTGGTGTCTTTGTTGATGTAGATCGACATGACTTGTTCCTTAGGCCTTCTTGACTGCTGCCACGACCTTCTGGGCCGCTTCCGCCATGGTGTCGGCGCTGATGATCGGCAGGCCCGAATCGGCCAGCAGCTTCTTGCCTTCGACTTCGTTGGTGCCCTTCATGCGAACGACCAGCGGCACTTGCAGGTTCACGGCCTTGCAGGCTGCGATCACGCCGGTGGCGATGGTGTCGCACTTCATGATGCCGCCGAAGATGTTGACGAGGATGGCCTCCACGTTCTTGTTCTTCAGCATGATCTTGAAGGCTTCGGTGACCTTCTCGGGGGTGGCACCGCCGCCCACGTCCAGGAAGTTGGCCGGCTCGCCGCCGAACAGCTTGATGGTGTCCATGGTGGCCATGGCCAGGCCGGCACCGTTCACCAGGCAGCCGATGTTGCCGTCCAGCGAGATGTAGGCGAGGTCGAACTTCGAGGCTTCGACTTCGGCCGCGTCTTCTTCGTCGAGGTCACGCAGGGCCACGATTTCGGGGTGGCGGAACAGCGCGTTGCTGTCGAAGTTGAACTTGGCGTCCAGCGCCATGACGTTGCCCTTGCTGTCACGGTTAAGCGGGTTGATCTCGACCAGCGAGGCGTCCGTCTCCATGTAGCAGGTGTAGAGCTTCTTCAGGATGTCGACCGTCTGGGCGGTCGAGTCGGCCGGCATGCCGATGCCGTCGGCGATCTGCTTGGCCTGTTCGTCGGTCAGGCCCTTTTCGGGGTCTGCGAACACCGTGATGATCTTCTCGGGCGAGGAGTGAGCCACTTCCTCGATGTCCATGCCGCCTTCGCTCGATGCGATGAAGGCCACCTTCTGGGTGGCGCGGTCGGTCACAGCCGAAACGTAGTATTCCTTGTTGATGTCGGCGCCGTCTTCGATGTAGAGGCGGCGGACCTTCTGGCCTTCGGGGCCGGTCTGGTGCGTCTTGAGTTGCATGCCGAGGATCTCGCCGGCGAGCTTCTTGACATCTTCGATGGACTTGGCGACCTTGACGCCACCGCCCTTGCCGCGGCCACCCGCGTGAATCTGCGCCTTGACGACCCAGACCGGGCCTCCAAGTTTCTGGGCGGCTTCCACCGCCTCCTGAACCGTATAGGCCGGGATGCCGCGCGGCACCGGCACGCCGAACTTGGCAAGGATTTCCTTGCCTTGGTACTCGTGAATCTTCATGAGGGATGTCTCTCGGAAGGAGGAGGTTGAGAACGGGAGATCTGGGTGAGAGTGTTTCTGCTCTGTTGCTCGCGGGCGACGGCGGCCTGACGGCCGGGGGCGGCGAACAACCGCGGACTGTATCATGGTGCGCCGCACCAATACTGTACGTGGGGTTGCGGGCAATACGTACTTTCTTCTAGTTACCCCGGGGCACCCTCCATCATGGCCAAGGTTTTCATCGACGGCGAAGCCGGCACCACCGGCCTGCAGATTCGCGAACGGCTCCAGGCGATGCCGCAGATCGAACTCGTGAGCATCGCGCCCGAGCTGCGAAAAGACGTGAACGCCAAGCGCGACCTGATGGCGGGCGTCGACCTGGTGGTGCTGTGCCTGCATGACGACGCGGCGCGCGAATCGGTCGCGCTGATCGACCAGTTGCCCGGCAAGAAGCCCAAGATCATCGACGCCTCCACGGCGCACCGCATCGCCCCCGGTTGGGTGTTCGGCTTCCCCGAACTCACCGAAGGCCACTGGCAAGCCGTGGCCAAGGCCGAGCGCGTCGGCAACCCCGGCTGCTACGCCACCGGCGCCATCGCCATGGTGCGCCCGCTGGTCGACGCGGGCATCCTGCCGGTCGACTTCCCCATCTCGCTGCCCTCCGTGAGCGGCTATTCGGGCGGCGGCCGGACCATGATCGAGGCCTACGAAAAAGGCGAGGCATCGCCGTTCGAAATCTACGCCCTGGGCCTGAAGCACAAGCACATCCCCGAAATCATGACCTACACCGGCCTCACCCGCCGGCCGGTCTTCATTCCGTCGGTGGGCAATTTCAAGCAGGGCATGCTGGTCCAGCTGCCGCTGCACCTCGACCTGCTGCCCGGCAAGCCGAAGGCCGGCGACCTGCAAGATGCGCTGGCCGCGCACTATGCGCGCAGCAACACGCCCGAGAAATTCGTGAAGGTGCTGCCGCCCACCGAGGACGGCAAGCTCGAAGCGCTGGCACTCAACGACACCAACGAGCTCGAGATCCGCGTGTTCCCCAACGAGGACCATCGCCACGCCGTGGTCATCGCACGCCTGGACAACCTCGGCAAGGGCGCCAGCGGCGCCGCGGTGCAGAACCTGAAGCTGATGCTGGCGCTCTGAGCGCCACGCCTCGCCAGCTTCGTCAGTTCACCAGCCAGAGCCCGACGCCCAGCAGGGCCGCGTGCGCGCCCAGCGCGATGTACAGCGGCTTGCGCGAAGGCGTTGCCATGTCCTGCAGCGTCTCGTGGATGCGGCGCGCGAGTAGCGCGCGCAGCGCCGGGTCTTGCACAGCGCCCTCGCCTGCCACCGGCTCGCCATGCTCCGCGCGACTTTGCTGCCATTCGGCCAGCATCTCGCTCAGCGGCAGCCGGTTGAGCACGAAGCCCACCACCGAACGCACCGCCTTGCCTTCGCCCAGTACCGGCGCGAGTTGCTTGCTCAATGCATCGACCGACAGCCAGTCGGCCGCGCGCTGCAGAGTGCCGTGGGCGCGCGGCATCGCTTCGATGCGCCCGGCAATCGCGCCACCGAGCCTCTGCGACACGGCCTCGCCACGCGCCGCGACCAGATGCTGCATCGCACGCGCGCGCCCTTGCTGCACGCCCAGCATCGCGTAGACGACCACGAACAGCAGCAGCAGAACCGCCACCAGCAGCGGCGGCGAGGTAATGAGCGCGACGATGGCGCCGGCTCCACCGGCACGCGCAGCCGTGTTGCCCGGCCCCTGCAACTGGCTCAGATAGAAGAAGAAAACGCCGCCGCCAAGGAGGACGCCAAGCAGGCCGCCCTTGATGACGGAACCGGCGAAAGACAAGCCGGCCTTGGCGCCGGTGCGAACGAGAGACGGCTGGCCGACGGGGTCGGATGACATGGAAAAACTCCTCCGTAGTTGACGGCCGTTCTGCTCGACTGCTTGCGATGCAATCTGGCGGCCTGCCGCGGATCATGCCATCGGCGCCCCACACCATAATCGCGCACCAACCACACGAGGAGGACTTCATGGCCGTCAAATTCCAGAAACCGACCGCGGCATTCGTCGCCGCATCCTGGGCCGCGCTGCTCATCGGCGCCATCGTCTACCTGATCGGGCTGTGGAACGCCTCCATGCAGCTCAACGAGAAGGGCTACTACTTCACCATCCTGATGTACGGCCTGTTCGCCGCCGTGTCGCTGCAGAAGACTGTGCGCGACCGCCTCGAAGGCACCGCCGTCACCGGCATCTACTACGGCCTGTGCTGGATCTCGCTGCTGCTGTCGGTGGCGCTGCTCGCCGTCGGCCTCTTCAACGCCACGCTGGCCGCGAGCGAAAAGGGCTTCTACGCCATGGCCTTCCTGCTGAGCCTGTTCGGCGCGGTGGCCGTGCAGAAGAACGTGCGCGACATCGCCGCGCACAAGAGCGAGATGACGTCGCTCGACGACTCGCCCGAAGCAAACTGAGGGGCAGCACCCGGGGCCGGGCGCTACTCGTTGTCGTTGTAGCCGCTGGCCCCCATCAGCGCCGACAGGCGCGCGGAGATATTGCCGACGATGCCGCGCACCTGCACCACGTCCGGCGCCGACTTCTGGTCGATGCGCTCGATGTACGGCACATTGATCGACGCGATCACGTGGTCGGCCGCCCCCATTACGGGGAACGCGATGTTGGTGATGCCGCGCGTCTGCTTGCTCGGCATGGCCGAGTAGCCGCGCTCGCGCACCTCCTGCAGGATGGCGAAGAGCTCGCCCGGGTCCATGTCGAGCTCGCCTTCCACGCCGATGTGGGCGCGCAGCATGCGGGCACGGTCGATCTCGTCGCGGAAGGCCAGCAGCACGTGGCCTGACGACGTGTCCGTCAGCCCCATCACCACCCCCACCTTGAGCCCGAACGACCAGCGCTCGGGGCTCTCGACCTGCGCGATGACGACCACGCGCCCGCCCTGGTACATGGTGAGGTGGCACGACTGGCGCGCCCGGTTGGCCAGCTCGCGCAGCAACGGCAGCGCCGCGCTCACCAGGCTCTTGAGCGGTTGCTGGCGATGCGCCAGTTCGAACATGCGCAGTGTGAGCGTGTAGCGGTCGTTCTCGTCGACCTGCACATAGCCGCGCCGCTGCAGCGTCACCGCCATGCGGAAGATCTCACTGACCTTGCGCCCGACCTTCTGCGCCAGTTCGTTCAGCGTGTAGCCGGTGGCGCTGTCGGCCAGCGCCTCCAGGATGTCCAGCCCCTTCTCGAGCGCTGGCGCGGCATAGCGCAGCGCGCCCTCCCCATCGGGCGCGGCCTCTTCCTGACTCTGTTGTTCTTCCGGCGCTGGTGCTTGCTTCATTGTTCCCTGCTCAGTTCGACCATCCACCGTCGATCATATGGATCGCGCCGGTGGTGAAGGCCGATTCGTCGGAAGCCAGATACACCACCAGCGCGGCAATTTCCTCCGGCTTGCCGACGCGCCCGAGCGGCTGGCGCGCCACGAAGGCGGCGCGCACTGCGGCTTCGTCGGAGCCGGCCTGCTCGGCCTGGGCCGCGATGCGATCGCGCAGCGAGGGCGATTCGACCGTGCCTGGGCAGATGGCATTGCAGCGCACGCCCTGCTGGATGAAGTCGGCCGCCACCGCCTTGGTGAGCCCGATGACCGCGGCCTTCGAGGCGCCATAGACGAAGCGGTTGGGCACGCCCTTAACGCTCGACGCGGCCGAGGCCATGTTGATGATCGAACCGCCACGCTCCAGCATCGCCGGCAGGAAGGTGCGGATGGTGCGGTACATCGACTTCACATTGAGGTCCATGCTGAAGTCCCAGTCGGCTTCCTCGCAGGCCAGGATGTTGCCGCTGTGCACGAAGCCGGCGCAGTTGAAGAGCACGTCGAGCCGCCCCGCGGTCTGCGCGAAGGCTTGCAGCGCGGCGCTGTCGCGCACGTTGAGGGTGGCGGTCTTCAAGCCCGACAGGCCTTCTTCACGGGCCAGCACGGTGAGTTCGGCCAGCGCAGCCTCGTCCACGTCGGTGGCCCAGACGGTGGCGCCCTCGCGCGCCAGCGCCAGCGCACTGGCGCGGCCGATGCCCTTGCCGGCGGCGGTGACGAGGATGTTCTTTCCCTGAACGCGAGAAGTCATTTGGCGATGTCCTTTTAGTGAGTGTTGACGCATATGTGAAATATAAATTTCACTGATGAAATCAAATATACGCGACCCACAGGCTCTTTCATCCTCTCAAAAACCCGAGATCAATCGCTCTGTCGTTGGTGAATACCCTTGAATTGGCGCAAACCCCAGCTTCCATTCAAGGTCGCGCTGCTAATCTCATTTGTGAAAAGTAATTTTATATAAGAAAACGAGATTCATCCATGGCCCAAGCACCCTCCTCGCTGCTCACCCGCCTGCAAGCCTGCTACACGGGCATCCTCCACGACGTGATGCGCGCCGCGGGGCTGCGCGACTTCACGCTGCCGCCCACGCTGCGCCCGCTGATCGCCGGCCAGAAGATGTGCGGGCCGGCCTTCACGGTGAACGGCCGCGTCGACCCGACGGCCGATCCCCACGAGACGCTGATGGCGTGGACCGGCTTTCTCTCGCGTGCCAAGCCCGGCCACATCGCCGTGATCCAGCCGAACGACTCGACCGTGTCGCACATGGGCGAGCTCTCGGCCGAGACGCTGGGCCGCAAGGGCGTGCTGGGCGTGATCGCCGACGGCGGCGTGCGCGACGCCGAATTCATCCTGCAGCAGGGCTTCCAGGTGTGGCACCGCTACTTCACGCCGCGCGACATCGTCGGCTACTGGCTGCCCGACGCAATGGACGTGCCGGTGCGCATCGGCGACGTCACGGTGAACCCCGGCGACCTGTTGCTGGCCGATACCGACGGCGTGATCTGCCTGCCGCTCGCGCAGGCCGAGGCCATCGTCACCGAGGCCGAACACATGATGGGCCGCGAGAACCTCGTGCGCACCGCCATCCTCGCGGGCACCGACCCGCAAGAGGCCTACCTGAAGTACCGCAAGTTCTGAGCGCCGGATGCCGAACCCGCAATCCATCGACGCCCGGCTGGTGCTGCTCTCGCCCGGCGACAACTGCCTGATCGCCTGCACCCACCTCGCGGCCGGCACCGCCGTGCAGCTCGAAGGCGGCACCGTCGTGCTGGCCAAGGACATCGGCCTGGGCCACAAGCTCGCGCGCCACGCCATCGCAGCCGGTGAGAAGGTGCTGAAGTACGGCGCCGTCATCGGCAGCCTGCGTGCACCGGTCGCGGCCGGCGAGCACATCCATACGCACAACCTCGACAGCGACTACACGCCCACCTACACGCTGGACGAAGGCAAGACCTTCGTCGGGCACGCCTGAGGCGCCCTCCCCGCATGAACGCTCCCAATCTCCAGATCAACGGATTCCCGCGCGCCGACGGCCGCAAGGGCATTCGCAACGTCGTGGTCGTGGCCTACCTCGTCGAGTGTGCGCACCACGTGGCGCGCGAGATCACGCTCAACTTCCGCCAGCAGGACGGTGAATCGGAAGTGCACCTCGTCGGCTTCCCCGGCTGCTACCCGAACGAGTACGCCGAACGCATGATGCAAGCGATTGCCACGCACCCCAACGTGGGCGCGGCGTTGCTGATCTCGCTGGGCTGCGAGAGCATGAACAAGCGCAAGCTCGAAGAGGCCGTTGCCGCCTCGGGCCGGCCGGTGCACACGCTCACTATCCAGCAAAAGGGCGGCACGCGCACCACCATCCGCGAAGGCACGCAGTGGGTGCAGTGGGCGCTGGCCGAACTCGCGCAGCAGCAGCGCGTGCCCATGGACCTGAGCGAGCTCGTCGTGGGCACCATCTGCGGCGGCTCCGACGGCACCAGCGGCATCACCGCCAACCCGGCCGTGGGCCGCGCCTTCGACCTGCTGATCGAACAGGACGCGCGCTGCATCTTCGAGGAAACCGGCGAGTTGATCGGCTGCGAGTTCCACATGCAGCGCCGCGCCGCCACGCCGGAGCTCGGCGAAGCCATCGTCGAATGCGTGAACAAGGCCGCGCGCTACTACAGCACCATGGGCCACGGCAGCTTCGCGCCGGGCAATGCCGACGGCGGGCTCTCGACCATCGAGGAGAAATCGCTGGGCGCGTATGCGAAAAGCGGCGCCTCGCCCATCAACGGCATCGTGAAGCCGGGCGACGTGCCGCCGCAGGGCGGCCTCTACCTGCTCGACGTGGTGCCCGACGGCGAGCCGCGCTTCGGCTTTCCGAACATCAGCGACAACGCAGAGATCGTCGAGCTGATCGCCTGCGGCGCGCACCTCATCCTGTTCACCACGGGCCGCGGCTCGGTGGTGGGCTCGGCCGTGTCACCCGTCATCAAGGTCTGCGCCAACCCCGACACCTACCGCCAGCTCGGCGAAGACATGGACGTGGATGCCGGCCGCATCCTCGAAGGGCGCGGCACGCTGCAGGAGGTGGGCGAGGAGATCTTCGACGCGGTGCGCAGCGTTGCCGACGGCGCGGCCACCAAGTCCGAAGCGCTGGGACATCGCGAATTCATCCTGACCTACAAGGCCTTCGAACCGCTCGGCCCTTCGTGCCTGCCGCTCGCCAGCATTGCTCGCGCTGCGTGAGCGGCGCCCTCCCCCGCTTTCTTCCATTGGACTTCCGGAGCCCAACGCATTGAACTACCAGTTCGACTTCATGCCCGTGCTCGAGCAGTGGCCGCTGCTGCTCGAAGGCGCGTGGACCACTGTGCAGCTGTCCTTCATCGCGACGGTGCTGGGCTTTGCGCTGGGCACGGTCTGCGCGCTGGGCCGCAACAGCCGCCATGGCTGGCTGCGGCGCCTGACGGGCGGCTACGTGGAGGCCATCCGCAACACACCGCTGCTGATCCAGAGCTACTTCCTCATCTTCGGCCTCTCCAGCGCCGGCGTGACGATGCCAATCATGGTGGGCGCGGTGCTGGCGCTGGTGGTGAACATCGGCGCCTACAGCTGCGAGATCATCCGCGCGGGCATCGAGTCGATCCACAAGGGCCAGCTCGAGGCGGCGCAGTGCCTGGGCCTGTCGAAGCTGCAGGTGTTCTGGCACGTGATCCTGCGGCCCGCGGTGGAGCGCGTGTACCCGGCGCTCGCCAGCCAGTTCGTGCTGCTGATGCTGGCCTCCAGCATCATGTCTTCGATCGGCGCGGAAGAACTCTTCGGCGTGGCCAACCGCATCCAGTCGGACACCTTCCGCAATTTCGAGATCTTCATCGTGCTGTGGGTGGTGTACCTGGCGCTGTCATACGCCATGCGCCTGGGCTTCTGGCTGCTGGGCATGCTGATCTTCCCGCGCCGGCGCAAGCTGGGCACGCCGCTGTGAGGCGGGCGAAAGAGGTTTCGACATGACCTTCATGCCAATCGATCACTTCGGCTTTCTGTTGATGGGCGCATGGGGCACGGTGCAGCTCTCGGCGCTTGCGTTCGTGGGCGGCGGGCTCATCGGGCTGGCGGTGGCGCTCGCGCGCGTGTCGCCCGTGAAGGCGGTGCGGCGCATCGCGGCGGGCTACATCCAGGTCATCCAGGGCACGCCGCTGCTGGTGCTCATGGGCGTGTGCTTCTTCGGTCCCAACATCGCGGGCATCGGCTCGGTGCCGGCGATCGTCGCGGCGGCGCTGGCCATCACCATCTACGCGAGCGCCTTCCTCGGCGAGATCTGGCGCGGCTGCATCCAGTCTGTGCCGCGCAGCCAGTGGGAAGCGGCCGAGTGCCTGGCGCTCACGCGCTGGGAGCGCATGCGCCGCGTGATCCTGCCGCAGGCGCTGCGCATCGCGACGCCGCCCACCGTGGGATTCCTGGTGCAGATCATCAAGAACACGTCGATCGCGTCGCTGGTGGTCGGCTACGCCGAGCTTTCCTACAACGCCAAGGTGCTGAACAACTCGACGTTCCAGCCCTTCCTGTATTTCGGGTGCGCGGTGGTCCTGTATTTCATTCTTTGTTATCCGCTGTCGCGATGGAGTCGCGCCCTTGAAAGGAAGCTCAATGCAGCCCGTGGTTGAACTCAACGACGTCCACAAGCACTTCGGCAAGCTGCATGTGCTCAAGGGCGTGTCGTTCTCGGTGACGCGCGGGCAGGTGGTCGCCATCATCGGCCAGAGCGGCTCGGGCAAGAGCACTGCCCTGCGTTGCATCGACCGGTTGGAGACCATCGACAGCGGCACCATCCAGTGCTGCGGCCACGCGGTGCACGACCCTGCGCTGAACCTGCGCGACCTGCGCAAGGACGTGGGCATCGTGTTCCAGAGCTACAACCTGTTCCCGCACCTCACGGTGAAGCAGAACATCACGCTCGCGCCGCAGTCGGTGAAGAAGATGAGCGCATCGGAAGCCGGCGCCATCGCCATGGAAGTGCTCGAACGCGTGGGCCTGGCCGAGAAGGCCGACGCCTACCCAGAGCAGCTCTCCGGCGGCCAGCAGCAGCGCGTGGCCATTGCGCGATCGCTCGCGATGAAGCCGCAGCTGATGCTGTTCGACGAAGTGACTTCCGCGCTCGACCCGCAGCTCACCGGCGAAGTGCTCAAGGTGATGGAAAAGCTCGCGGCCGAGGGCATGACCATGATCCTCGTCACGCACGAGATGGCGTTCGCACGCGGCGTGGCCGACAAGGTCATCTACATGCACCAGGGGCTGGTGTGGGAGGAAGGCGACGCCGGCATCCTCAGCGACCCGCAGACGCCCGAACTGCGCCAGTTCATCGGCACCGGGCTTTGATTTTTCTTTCAGACAACTCCAGGAGACCTTCGATGACTTCTTCCCTCTCGCTCAAGCGCCGCGGCGCGCTGCTGTCCGCGCTCATGCTGGCACTGCCGCTGGCCTTCGCGAGCGCATCGGCGCATGCCGACCAGCTCGACACCATCACCGCCGCCAAGAAGATCCGCGTGGCCATCGACCTCGCAGTGCCGCCCTACGGCCTGAAGGACGAGAAGCTCAACGCCACGGGCTCCGACGTCGAGACCGCGCGCCTGCTGGCCAAGAGCCTGGGCCTCGAACTGGAGATCGTGCCGACCACCGGCGCCAACCGCATTCCGTTCCTGCAGACTGACAAGGCCGACATCGTGATCTCCAGCATGTCGGTCACGCCGGAGCGCGAGAAGGTTGTCGACTTTTCTGTGCCCTACGCCGCCATCCTGGCCGTGGTGGGCGCGCCCAAGAGCATGACCATCACCGGCCCGGCCGACCTCGCCGGCAAGAAAGTGATTGCCACGCGCGGCACCACCAACGACCAGGAACTGACCAAGGTGCTGCCGGCCGGCGCGCAGATCGTGCGCTTCGACGACGACGCCACCTCCATCACTGCCGTGGTGAGCGGACAGGCCGACATCTTCGCGACCGCCCCGCCGCTGCTGAAGACCATCAACGAGAAGAACCCGGCCAAGCAGATGGAGCCGAAATTCACGATGAAGACCAACATGCTGGCCATCGGCATGCGCAAGAACGAGCCGCGCCTGAAGGCCAAGCTCGACGAGTTCGTGAAGGCACAGCTCAAGAGCGGCGAGCTCAACACCATCTACAAGAAATTCCACGGCGCCGACCTGCCGGCGGACGTGATGCGCAACGCAGGCTGAGCACGATGGCGAAGATCGACCAGGTAGAAATCGCGCAGATCGACATTGCGCCCAAGGTCAAGCGCACCGACGCCATCCAGTCCTTCGTGACGCAGGAGACGGTGATGGTCACCGTGCGCTGCGACGATGGCTCGGCGGGCACGGGCTACACGTACACCATCGGCACGGGCGGCTCGTCCATCGTGGCGCTGCTGAACGACCACCTGGTGCCGCGCCTGATCGGGCGCGACCCGCAGCAATACGAAGCCATCTGGCGCGACCTGTTCTTCCACACGCACGCGACCGCCGTGGGCGCCATCACCAGCCTGGCGCTGGCCGCCATCGACACCGCGCTGTGGGACCGCAACGCGCGCGCGGCGGGGCTGCCGTTGTGGCGACTGGCCGGTGGTGCGCAGGCGCGCGTGCCGGTCTACACGACCGAGGGCGGCTGGCTGCACGTCGAGCCCGCACAGCTGGTGGAACAGACGCTCGCTGCGAAGGCCGACGGCTTTCTCGGCGCGAAGATCAAGGTCGGCAAGCCACATGTGGCACAGGACATCGCGCGCCTCTCTGCGGTGCGCGAGGCTGTGGGCGCGGACTTCGAGCTGATGGTCGATGCCAACCAGAGCTTCACCGTGGCCGAAGCCATTCGCCGCGCGCGCCAGTACGCGCCGCTCGACCTGGCATGGTTCGAGGAGCCGATGCCGGCCGAGCACGTGCGCGGACATGCGCAGCTGCTGGCCAGCACCAGCGTGCCGATCGCGGTGGGCGAATCGATGTACCACCCGTCGCAGTTTGCGGAATACATCCAGCAGGGCGCCTGCTCCATCGTGCAGGCCGACGTGGCGCGCGTGGGCGGCATCACGCCGTGGCTGAAGATTGCGCATCTCGCGGAAGCGCACAACATCGCGATGTGCCCGCACTTCCTGATGGAGCTGCACGTGAGCCTGTGCGCAGCGGTGCCGAATGCGCGCTGGGTGGAATACATCCCGCAGCTCGATGACCTCACGACGAGCCGGCTGCGCATCGAAGGCGGCCATGCAGTGGCGCCGGAGACGCCGGGGCTGGGCATCGAGTGGGATGCCGACCAGCTGAAGGCGCGGCGCAAGTTCGCGCCGATCGTGGTGCGCGGCTGAGTCGGCCGGTCAGTCCGCTTCGAGCAGGTTGCGCAGCGCCTGCAGGTCGCGGGCGATCCACTGCGCATCGCGCTCGAAGGCCGCATCGTCTATGTGCGGCTGGCGCAGCAGCGTGAACTGCAGCTCGCAGGCGTCGGGCGCAACGCCGATCACACGGAACGGCAGGTAGACCTCGGGCACGCCTTCGGGCGCGACCCAATGGTCGAGCACGCCGAGATCGTTGCGCGGTGCGAAGCGCATGCGGGCCTCGCCGCTCTCGGGGGTGCGCACGATCCAGTGGTCGCCATGCGGCACCAGCGCGCTCTTGGCGAGGCCGCTGGCCCAGTCGGGCAACCGCTTCGGGTCGGCCGCCAGCACATAGGCGCGGCGCCATTCGCACTGCACGCGCTGCGTGATGACGCGGGACTCCACAGCGTGGTCTTCATTCGTCGGCTTCATCGAAATCGCTCCTGAGTACCTTGGACACGACGGCGCCCGAGAAACCGCGCGCCATCAGGAATCGCATCTGCTTGGCCCGCTCCTTCGCGTCGGCGGGCGGCGCGTCGAAGCGGTGGCGCCACAGGGCCGTGGCGCGTTCGACTTCTGTCTCCTGCAGGCTGGCCACCGCTTCAGCGATGGCCTCTGGGGCGATGCCCTTGGCCTGCAGCTCCTGCTTCACCCGCAGCGCGCCCGAGCGGGCGGCACGCTGGTTGAGCACCGAGGCCACCACGCGCGGCTCGCTGATGAAGTCTTTCGCTGCCAGCTCGTCGAGCGCCTTGGCCAGCGTGCCGGGCTCTTCTTCATGCTTTGCCAGCTTGCGCTCCAGCTCCGCGCGTGAATGCTCGCGCTGACTCAGCAGGCGCAGTGCGCGGCCTTTGAGGGACGGGGCGTTGAATGCCATGCGGGGGTCGCTTGCGCGGCCCCCGGGGAGCCGCGCTCTGGCTTATTCGCCCTTGTCGGCCTTCTCGGCCTTGGCCGCCTTCTGCGGCTTCTCGGGCGTGGCGCCGGCATCGGCGGCCAGCAGCGGGATGCCCAGCGACTCGCGCACCTTGTTCTCGATCTCGCGCGACAGCTCGGGGTTCTCGCGCAGGAACTCGCGGGCGTTGTCGCGGCCCTGGCCGATCTTCTCGCCGTTGTAGGCGTACCAGGCGCCCGACTTGTCGACGATCTTGGCGGTCACGCCCATGTCGATGATCTCGCCTTCGCGGCTGATGCCTTCGCCGAACAGGATGTCGAACTCCGCCGTCTTGAACGGGGGCGAGACCTTGTTCTTCACCACCTTCACCTTGGTTTCGTTGCCGATGGCCTCGTCGCCCTTCTTGATGGTGCCGATGCGGCGGATGTCCAGGCGCACCGAGGCGTAGAACTTCAGCGCATTGCCGCCGGTGGTGGTTTCGGGCGAGCCGAACATCACGCCGATCTTCATGCGGATCTGGTTGATGAAGATGACCATGCAGTTGGTCTTCTTGATGGTGGCCGTGAGCTTGCGCAGCGCCTGGCTCATCAGGCGGGCCTGCAGGCCGGGCAGCGAGTCGCCCATTTCGCCTTCGATTTCAGCCTTGGGCGTGAGGGCGGCGACCGAGTCGATGACGATCAGGTCGACGGCGCCGGAGCGCACCAGCGAGTCGACGATTTCAAGGGCCTGCTCGCCGGTGTCGGGCTGGCTGATCAGCAGGTCGGACAGGTTCACGCCGAGCTTCTGGGCGTACTGCACGTCGAGGGCATGCTCGGCGTCGACGAAGGCGCAGGTGCCGGCCTGCTTCTGCATGGCGGCGATGACCTGCAGCGTGAGCGTGGTCTTGCCCGACGATTCCGGGCCGTAGATTTCGATCACACGGCCGCGCGGCAGGCCGCCGACGCCCAGCGCGATGTCCAGGCCCAGCGAGCCGGTGGAGACCACCTGGATGTCTTCGAGCGCCTCGCCTTCGCCGAGCCGCATGATCGTGCCCTTGCCGAACTGCTTTTCGATCTGGGCCAGCGCGGCTTGCAGCGCCTTGGCTTTTTCACTGTTGGCGACCGAGATGCTTGCGCCCTTGACGACTGCGTCCATGTGGAAACTCCTTGAAAATCAACGGTTTGTGTTGGGTTTCATCCGATCTGCTTTTAACTACAGGCTGGATGCTTGAACAGTAGTGTAGGGGCTGATGGGTTGGCGTAAGCCCATTTTTTGGTCAGTTTGCTTTACCATTTGCCGCCATGGCCGAAGCCGCTTTCCCGACCGACCCCGATGCCTGGCGCCAGACCCACCTGGGCCGCCTGCTCGGCCACGCCATGCGCCGCTTCGACGAGCGCGTGCTGGAGCTGATGGCACACGACGTCGACGTGCCGCTGGCGCTGTCGAACCTCGCGGCGCGCGCGCAGGTGAGCGCGGCGCACATCCACATCACGCGGCACCTGGCGCGCGAGGGCTCGCGCCTCACGGAGCTGGCCGAGCGCGCCGGCATGACCAAGCAGGCGATGGGTGCGCTGGTCGATCAGTGCGAGGCCTGGGGGCTGGTCACGCGCGGGCCCGATCCGCTCGATGCGCGGGCGCGGCGCGTGCTCTTCACCGCCGACGGACTGGCCTGGCTCGACGCCTTCCGCAGCGCGGTGACGCAGGCCGAGAGCGAGTTCCGAAGCAGCGTCGGCGACGAGATCGCCACCGTGGTAACGATTGGACTGGAAGCCTACACAGCGGGCTAGACTCGCCCCAGAGACAAATGTGAACGGCGCCAGTTTGGCGCCCGAACGGGCCGGAGGTGACGCATGCGGATTCTGATTGCCGAAGACGACCAGGTGCTGGCCGATGCCCTGCTGCGCAGCCTGCGCACCTCGGGCGCGGCGGTCGACCACGTGGCGAACGGCTCGCAGGCCGACACCGCGCTCATGACCCATGACGAGTTCGACCTGCTGATCCTCGACCTCGGGCTGCCCAGCCTGCACGGCATCGAGATCCTCAAGCGCCTGCGCGCGCGCGGCTCGCAGCTGCCGGTGCTGGTGCTCACCGCGGCCGACAGCGTCGAGGAACGCGTCAAGGGCCTGGACCACGGCGCCGACGACTACATGGCCAAGCCCTTCAGCCTGCAGGAGCTCGAAGCGCGCGTGCGCGCCCTCACGCGGCGCGGCATGGGCACCACCAGCAACGCCATCCGCCACGGCCCGCTGGTGTACGACCAGGCTGGCCGCGTGGCTACCATCGACGGCAAGATGATCGAGCTGTCGGCGCGCGAACTCGGCCTGCTCGAAGTGCTGCTGCAGCGCGCCGGCCGGCTGGTGAGCAAGGACCAGCTGGTCGACCGCCTTTGCGAATGGGGCGAGGAGGTGAGCCTCAACGCCATCGAGGTCTACATCCACCGCCTGCGCAAGAAGATCGAGAAGGGGCCTGTGCGCATCGCGACGGTGCGTGGGCTGGGCTACTGCCTCGAAAAGATCCAGTGACGACGACGCGGCAGCCGCCACGCGCGGGCGGCGGCATGCCAGAGGACTCGGCGCGATGAAGCTCTTCCAGCGCGCGCAGCGCTCGCTTTTCGGCGAGATCCTCGACTGGATGCTCACGCCGCTGCTGCTGCTGGTGCCGGTGAGCATCGGCGTCACCTGGCTGGTGGCGCAGGGCATTGCCAACGCGCCCTTCGACCGCGCGCTCGAACACAACGTGAAGGCCCTTGCCGAGCTGGTGACGGTGAAGGAAGGGCATACGCAGTTCGTGCTGTCGCAATCGGCGCGCGAGATCCTGCGGGCCGACGACGCCGGCCACGTGTACTACCAGCTGCTCGACGGCCACGACACGCTGCTGAGCGGCGAGCGCGACATTCCGATGCCCGGCCTCGACGAGCCGCTGCCGCCCGGCCAGGTGTTCCTGCACAACAGCGCCCTGCATGGCAAGGAGGTACGCGTGGCCTCGATGTGGATCGCCAGCGGCACCGACGACGTTCCGCCCACGCTGCTGCAGCTGGCCGAGACGCGCGAGAAGCAGTCGGTGCTGGCGGCCGAGATCATCAAGGGCGTGCTGCTGCCGCAGTTCGCCATCCTGCCGCTGGCGGTGCTGCTGATCTGGCTGGCGCTGGTGCGCGGCATCAAGCCGCTGTCGGTGGTGGAGGCGCGCATCCGCGAGCGGCGCCCGGGCGACCTGAGCCCGCTCGACGAATCGTCGGTGCCACTGGAAGTGGTGCCGCTGGTGTCGTCGGTGAATGAACTGCTCGACAAGCTCAACGATTCGATCGGCACGCAGAAGCGCTTCCTGGCCGACGCGGCGCACCAGCTGAAGACGCCGCTCGCGGGCCTGCGCATGCAGGCCGACCTGGCGCAGCGCGAAGGCGCTAACGCCGACGAGCTCAAGCAATCGCTCAAGCAGATCGGTCGCGCGAGCAAGCGCGCCACGCACACGGTGAACCAGTTGCTTTCGCTGGCGCGCGCGGAAGGCAACAGCGCCAACGCGCACCACCAGCCCTGCGACCTCGCGCGGCTCACCATCGAGGTGGTGCGCGAGGCAGTGCCGCGCGCGATCGAGAAGCGCATCGACCTGGGCTACGACGGCGCGGAAGCTGGCGCACCCGGCGTGATGTTCGACGGCAACGCGACGCTGCTGAAGGAGCTGGTGCGCAACCTGGTCGACAACGCGATCAACTACACGCCCTCCACGCCGGAGCGCCCCGGCCTGATCACCGTGCGCGTGCTGGCCGACCCCTTCGGCCATGTGCTGCTGCTGCAGGTGGAGGACAACGGCCCCGGCATCGCCGAGGCCGACCGCGAACTGGTGTTCGAGCCTTTCTACCGCGTGCTCGGCAACGAGGCCGACGGCTCGGGGCTGGGGCTGCCGATCGTGCTGGAGATTGCGAACCAGCACCGCGCGCAGGTAAAGCTGGAGGATGCGCATCCTGGCAAGCAGCCGCCGGGAGCGCTGTTCACGGTGCGCTTCGAGGGTGAAGCGGCACCTTGATTGATCAGGGGAATCAGGGAGCAGGCGCGCCCGGCTTCGCTTCCTTGCGGATCTGCAGCCACTCGGGGTGGATCTGGCGCGACATGCGCTGTGGCTCCCGCTCGTTGAGCGCGGCCGGAGCCAGGCCGAAGCCGGCAAGATCGCCGCGCGCCCACAAGAAATAGCCGGCATTGGCCAGCAGCAGAACGATGAGGAGCAGGCGCAGCTTCATACTGATCAGAGCGCCATGCCGCGAGGGCGCACGCTCACTTCGTCGCTGGAAATCAGCTGCAGGCCGGCGTCGGTACGCACCTGCAGCTCGCCGCCCCAGGCCACGCCTTCGCACAGGCCGGCGGTGCCGTCGCTGAGCACCACTTCGCGGCCGCGCAGCACGTCGCGTGCGGCAAAGCGCTCGGCGAAGGACGCAAAGCCCTTGGCCTCGAATTCGAGCACGCTGCGCACCAGCGGCTCGGCCAGTTCGCACAGCACTTCCGGCGCAGTGGCCCCGGGGTGCCACTGGCGCAGCCAGGCCGGTGGCGTACGCATGCCGTCGCCTTCGCGCGCGCCAATGTTGATACCGATGCCGATCACGAGATAGCGCGGCGCATCCGGCTTGCCGGTGGACGGCAGCGCGGTTTCGATGAGGATGCCGACCAGCTTGCAGTCGTTCACCCACACGTCGTTGGGCCACTTGAGGCCGACCTTGTGCGCGCCCGAGGGATCGAGGCTTTCGGCCACGCTGACACCGACAGCCAGTGAGAGGCCCGACCAGTCCGCGGGCGCGAGCGGCATGCCAAGCGAGAAGGTCAGCGAGGCGGACTCCTCCTGCTGCGGCGCGCTCTGCCAGGGCCGCCCGAGACGGCCACGCCCCGCGGTCTGGCGCTCGGCCACGAGCAGCACGGGCTCGACGCGGCCGGCACGCGCACGGCGCATCAGCTCGGTATTGGTGGAGTCGATTTCGGCCACGGCCTCGACCACGAAGCCGGGCAGCAGCGGAGCGACCGACGCGGCGATCCGGTCTTCGAACCAGGCGGCCGAGGTGCTGCTGCTCATGGTCAGTCCTCGGCGGACTTTTCCTTCTTGGCGGATTTTTTCTCCGCCTTCTTTTCGGATTTCTTCTCGGCTTTTTTGTCGGCCTTCTTTTCAGCCTTCTTGGCTTCTTTCTTCTCGGCCTTTTTCTTTTCAGCCTTCTTCTTGGCCTTCTTCTTTTTCTTCTTTTCGTCCTCATCGTCCTTGGGCGTCAGCAGCGTGCCCCGGCACTGCTCGGAGCCGCACCAGCAAGGAAATTCGGACAGGAGCTTCGGCGTGTACGGCTCGTCGATGATCAGGCCGTAGTCGTAGTTGAGCTCTTCGCCGGCGGAGATGTTGCGCAGCGCCTTGATATAAACGCGCCCATCGACCTCGTCGGCTTCGCAGTTCGGCTCGCACGAGTGGTTGATCCAGCGGGCGGCGTTGCCCTTGACGTTGCCGTCGATCACACGCCCGTCATCGATGTGAAAGTAGAAGGTGTGATTCGGCTGGGCCGGGTCATGCGGATGGCGGCGCAGCGCCTCCTTCCAGTTGATGACTTCGCCCTTGTATTCGATCAGCGTTTCGCCCTCGGCCAGGTCCTGCACGGCGAACACGCCATTGCCATGGACATCGGAGCGCCGCGTCTGGATTCGGCGACCGGCGGAAAGTGGGGATTTGGAAGGCATCGCCGAAGTCTGTTAGTTTGAATATGCACACATGCGCGTGTGCGCGTGCGCACGCGGGAAGCCGCAGAGTATAGAGAGCCCTTAGATGACAAAGACTTTGGTAATCGCAGAAAAGCCGTCGGTGGCACAGGACATCGTCCGTGCCCTCACGCCGGTTGCAGGGAAATTCGACAAACATGACGAGCATTTCGAGAACGACACCTATGTCGTGACCAGCGCTGTCGGTCACCTGGTCGAAATCCAGGCGCCCGAGGAGTTCGACGTCAAGCGAGGCAAATGGAGCTTTGCCAACCTGCCGGTGATCCCGCCTCATTTCGACCTCAAGCCGGTCGACAAGACGAAGACGCGCCTGAACGCCGTGGTCAAGCAGGCCAAGCGCAAGGACGTGACGCAGCTCATCAACGCCTGTGACGCGGGGCGCGAGGGCGAACTGATCTTCCGCCTCATCGAGCAATACGCCGGCGGCAAAGCCGGCCTTCACAAGCCGGTCAAGCGCCTGTGGCTGCAATCGATGACGCCGCAGGCCATTCGCGACGGCTTCGACGCGCTGCGCACCGAAAAGCAGATGCAGGGCCTGGCCGACGCCGCGCGCTCGCGCTCCGAGGCCGACTGGCTGGTGGGCATCAACGGCACGCGCGCCATGACCGCGTTCAATTCGCGCGACGGCGGCTTCTTCCTCACGACCGTGGGCCGCGTGCAGACGCCGACCCTCTCCGTCGTTGTGGAGCGCGAGGAGCAGATCCGCAAGTTCGTCTCGCGCGACTACTGGGAAATCCACGGCAGCTTCGCGGCCGAGGCCGGCGAGTACCCGGGCAAGTGGTTCAACCCCGACTGGAAGAAGGCCAACGCGCCGCTCCTGGCTAACGGCGAGCCCGACTCCGAACAGCGCGCCGACCGCGTGTGGAACGAGCAGGAAGCCCGCGCCATCGCCGACGCCTCGCGCGGCAAGCCCGCCACGGTGACGGAAGAGAGCAAGCCCACCACGCAAGCCTCGCCCGCGCTGTTCGACCTGACCTCGCTGCAGCGCGAGGCCAACGGCCGCTTCGGCTTCAGCGCCAAGACCACGCTGGCGCTGGCGCAGAGCCTGTACGAACGCCACAAGGCGCTGACCTACCCGCGTACCGATTCGCGCGCGTTGCCGGAAGACTATCTGCCGGTGGTCAAGCAGACCATGGGCATGCTCGCCACGAGCGGCATGAAGCACCTGGCGCCGTTCGCCCAGCAGGCGGTCGACGGCAACTACGTCAAGCCCAACAAGCGCATCTTCGACAACGCCAAGGTGTCGGATCACTTCGCCATCATCCCGACGCTGCAGGCCCCGAGCGGCCTGAGCGATGCCGAGCAGAAGCTCTATGACTTCGTGGTGCGGCGCTTCATGTCGGTGTTCTTCCCGAGCGCCGAACACCAGGTGACCACGCGCATCAGCACGGTGGAGCAGGGCGGCAAGAAGTATCCCTTCCGCACCGACGGCAAGGTACTGGTCAAGCCCGGCTGGCTCGCCATCTACGGCAAGGAAGCGCAAGACGACGAGAAGGAAGACGACAAGGACGGCAAGCGCCTCGTGCCGGTGAAGCCGGGCGAGATCGTGAAGGCCGAGTCGGTCGACACCAAGGGCCTGAAGACGCGCCCGCCCGCACGCTACTCCGAAGCGACGCTGCTCGGCGCTATGGAAGGCGCGGGCAAGACCATCGACGACGACGAACTGCGCGAGGCCATGCAGGAGAAGGGCCTGGGCACGCCAGCCACGCGCGCGGCCACCATCGAAGGCCTGATCTCCGAGAAGTACATGCTGCGCGAAGGCCGCGAGCTGATCCCCACGGCCAAGGCCTTCCAGCTCATGACGCTGCTGCGCGGCCTGGGCGTGGAAGAACTCTCCAAGGCCGAGCTGACCGGCGAATGGGAATACAAGCTCGCTCAGATGGAGAAGGGCGCGCTCAGCCGCGACGCCTTCATGCGCGAGATCGCGGCGATGACCGAGCACATCGTCAAGAAGGCCAAGGAATACGACCGCGACACCGTGCCGGGCGACTACGCGACCCTGCAGACGCCGTGCCCCAACTGCAGCGGCATCGTGCGCGAAAACTACCGCCGCTACGCCTGCACCGGCAAGAGCGGCACCGGCGAAGACGCCTGCGGCTTCTCGTTCGGCAAGTCGCCGGCCGGGCGCACCTTCGAAGTCGCCGAGGCCGAGGCGCTGCTGCGCGACAAGCACATCGGCCCGCTGGAAGGCTTCCGCTCCAAGGCCGGCTGGCCCTTCACCTCCGAGATCGTCATCAAGTACGACGAGGAAGCGAAGAACTGGAAGCTGGAGTTCGACTTCGGCGACGACAAGAACGAAGACAGCGGCGAGATCATCGACTTCAGCAAGCAGGACACCGTGGGCCCATGCCCTGTGTGCGGCGCGCCGGTGTTCGAGCATGGCAGCAACTACGTCTGCGAGAAGTCGGTGCCGACCAATGCGCAGCCGACGCCGAGCTGCACCTTCAAGACCGGCAAGATCATCCTGCAGCAGCCGGTGGAGCGCGCGCAGATGGAAAAGCTGCTCGCCACCGGCAAGACCGACCTGCTCGACAAGTTCGTGAGCATGCGCACGCGCCGCGCCTTCAAGGCCTTCCTGACGTGGAACGCCGAAGAGGGCAAGGTGACCTTCGAGTTCGCGCCGCGCGAAGGCGGCAGCAAGTTCCCGCCGCGCAAGACCTTCGGCAAGGCCGCGCCCGCAGGCAAGACGGCTGCGGCCAAGAAGGTGGCTGCGAAGAAGACGCCCGCCGCCAAGAAGGCACCGGCAGCGAAGAAGGCCGCGGCACCGCGCAAGCCCGGCGCGGGCCTGAAGCCCAGCGACTCGCTGGCCGCGGTGATCGGCGCCGAACCGGTGGCGCGCACCGAGGTCATCAAGAAGCTGTGGGACTACATCAAGGCCAATGGCCTGCAGGACGCGGCGAACAAACGCGCGATCAATGCCGATGCCAAGCTCAAGCCGGTGTTCGGCAAGGACCAGGTGACGATGTTCGAACTCGCGGGCATCGTGGGCAAGCACCTCTCGGCGCCCTGAGCCATGCAGCGCAGACACTTCGGCGCAAGCGTTGCTGCGATGGCCGTCGCGCTGCTGGGCGGCGCGGGCCTGGCCCACGCCGCCGCGTGGCCTGACAAGCCGGTCAAGCTGGTCGTGCCCTTCCCGCCGGGGCAGGCCACCGACATCTTCGCCCGCGCGCTTGCCGAGCAGCTCGGCAAGCGGCTGGGCCAGCCGGTGATCATCGACAACAAGGCCGGTGCCGGCAGCAACATCGGCACCGAGTTCGTGGTGCGCTCGCAGCCCGACGGCTACACGCTGGTGGTGGCCGGCAGCGCGATGGCGGTGAACCAGACGCTCTACGCCAAGCCGGGCTTCGACCCGCGCAAGGACCTGGTGGGCATCTCGCTGGTCGCCAAGGTGCCGCTGGTGTTCCTGGCCACGCCCGAGAGCGGCATCCGCACGCTGGCCGAACTCACGGCGCGCGCCAAGGCCGAGCCCGGCCGGCTGAGCTACGCGAGTGCCGGCATCGGCGGCACGCAGCATCTGTCGGGCGAGATGTACAAGTCGGCGGCGCATGTGTTCATCACGCACATTCCGTACCGGGGCAGCGGGCCGGCGCAGTCGGACTTCCTGGGCAACCAGGTGCCACTGATGGTCGATTCGGTGACGGCCGCGCTGCCGCACATCAAGTCGGGCAGGGCGGTGGCGCTGGCCGTCACCTCGGCCACGCGCTCGTCGCAACTGCCCGATGTGCCCACCGTGCGCGAAAGCGGCGTGGCCGGCACGAAGAATTTCGAGGCCGTGGGCTGGCTCGGTCTGATGGCGCCGCGCGGCACGCCGGCCGACATCGTCGAGCGACTCAACCACGAAGTGACGGACATCCTGAAGAGCGAGCAGATGGCGCGCTTCATCCGCGAGCGCGGCTCCGAGCCCGCGCCCACGACACCGGCCGAGTTCGACCGCTTTGTGGCGAGCGAGATCGGGGTGTGGGGCGCGGCGGTGAAGGCCTCGGGCGCGAAGCCCGAGTAAGCGGGCATCAAGCAGGCATCAAGCAGGCATCAAGCAGGCGCCTGCGCCTCTTTGCCCCGGTCCACCTCCGCGAGCAGCCAGCTGCGGAAATGATCGAGCGTGGCCAGCTGGCCGCGCCCTTCGGGGTAGCAGAACCAGTAGCCCTCGTTGCCGCGGTAGCCGCCGCCGGGCAAGGGCTCGTCCACCAGCCCCGACGCGATTTCGTCCTGCACCAGGCAGCGCGGCACCAGCGCCACGCCCATGCCGACCATCACCGCGCGGATCATGGTCTGGAACTGGTCGAACTGCGGGCCCGCCAGCGGATCGAGCCCTCGCACGCCATGCGTTTCGCTCCACTGCAGCCACGACTGCGGCACGCTCACGTGGCGCAGCAGCGTGCAGCGCGCCACGTCCTGCGGCGTGCGGATGGCCACCTCGGCCTGCGCGGCGCGCGGGGCAATCAGCGCCACGTCCTGCCCGGCGAGGTAGTGCGAGCGGGCGCCGGGCCAGTGGCCGTCGCCGAAAAGAATGGCGCAGTCGAGCTCGGGCCGCTCGAAGTCATAGCCATGCACGAAGGGCACGAAATGCAGCGTGATCTGCGGATGCGCGCGCTGAAAGTCGGGCAGCCGCGGAATCAGCCACTTGGCACCGAAGGTGGGCAGGGCGGACAGGTGCAGCGCGCCGCCGCCGTCGCCGCTGGTAATGAGCTCCAGCGTGGCTGCCTCCAGCTGCGCGAGCGTGGCGCGCACCGCCTTCTCGTAGCGCTCGCCGGCCGGCGTGAGTGCCAGGCGCTTGCGGCTGCGCTCGAACAGCGGCGCGCCGATCCAGCGTTCGAGTTCCTGCACCTGCTTGCTGACCGCGCCCTGCGTGAGGTGCAGCGCCTCGGCCGCGCGCGAGACGCCGCCGAAACGCACCACGGTCGAGAAGGCGCGCAGCAGGTTCAGGGGCGGGTTGAGACGGCGCAGTGACATGAGCGGAGTGACATGGCGGGATGCCCATTAAAACATTCCAGACTGGAATGTTAGCTGGTCTATCCTTTGCTTCAGGTAATGCAGCGAATCGCTCCATCACTCTCTGTTTCATTGGAAGAAACCCATGCTACGTCGTCACTTCATTTCCACCCTGGCTGCTGCTTCCGTCGTGCCAGGAATATCCTTTGCCCAGGGCAAGCCGATTCGCCTCGTCGTGCCATTCCCGCCCGGCGGCGCCACCGACATCACGGCTCGCGTGCTCGGCGAGCCCCTCGGCAAGATCCTCCAGCAGCCCGTGGTGATCGACAACCGCGCCGGCGCGGGCGGCTCCATCGGCATGGCCGAGCTGGCACGCGCCACGCCCGACGGCCTGACCTTCGGCGTGGCCACGCTGTCCACCCACGGCGTGAACCCGGCCGTGTACCAGAAGCTGCCCTACGACCCGATCAAGGGCTTCGTCGCCGTGACCGAGCTGGTGAAGGCGCCGGGCGTGATCGTCATCAACCCCTCAGTGCTGCCGGTCGGCAGCTTCGCGGAGCTGGTGAAGTACCTGAAGGCCAACCCCGGCAAGGTGTCGTACGCCTCGCCGGGCAACGGCACCATCGGCCACATGTGGGGCGAGCTGTTCAAGAGCAGCACCGGAACCTCGATGGTGCACATCCCCTACCGCGGTGCGGGCCCGGCCATCAACGACGTGCTCGCGGGCCAGGTGCCGGTGTACTTCGACCAGGTGGCTTCGTCGCTGCCGCACGTGAAGTCGGGCAAGCTGAAGGCGCTGGCCGTGTCCTGGAGCGGCCGGCTCGACGTGCTGCCCGAGGTGCCGACGTATGGCGAGCTGGGCTACCCGGTCAACAACGACCCTTCGTGGTTCGGCCTGGTCGCGCCCGCCGGTACGCCGCCCGAGATCGCGCTGCGCATGCAGCAGGCCGTGGCCACCGCGCTGAAAGATCACGCGGTGCGCGAGCGCCTGGCGCTGCAGGGGTTATATGCCTCGGGCACCACGCCGGCCGAGTTCGCCAAGCAGATCGCGGGCGAGATCGAGAAGATGAAGAAGGTGGCCGAATTCGCCCGCATCCGATTGGACTGACCGAACCCTGCCTATGCATCCTGTTCTGAAACTGATCCAAACCCGCGCCCAGGTGACAAGCGTCGCCGGGCATACCCCGCTGGTGCTCGACTCTCCGCACAGCGGCACCGTCTACCCAAAAGACTTCCGCACAGTGCGCGACCTGGCCACGCTGCGCCGCGCCGAGGACACGCACGTCGAGAAGCTCTACGCCTTCGCGCCCGCCATGGGCGCGGCGTGGATCGAGGCGCACTTTCCGCGCAGCTATCTCGATGCCAATCGCGACACGACCGAGATCGACACCACGATGCTCGACGGCGCCTGGACCGATCCGGTTTCCACCGACCCGCGCGTGCTGTCGAAGGTGCGCCTGGGCAAGGGCCTGATCTGGAAGCTCACCGACGAAGGCCTGCCGATCTACGACCGCCAGCTTCTGGTGGACGAGGTGCGCCAGCGCATCGACACCTGCTGGCGGCCGTACCACGCGGCGGTGGCGCAGGCAGTGGACGAGGCGCATGCGCGCCACGGCTACAGCATCCACATCAACTGCCACTCGATGCCGGCCATCGCGGCCAGCCACGCGACGGACTTCCCGGGCCTGGCACATGCCGACTTCGTGATCGGCGACCGCGACGGCAGCACGGCCGACCCGGCGCTGTCGCAAAAGATCTGCGAACACCTGCGCGCCTTCGGCTACAGCGTGGACTACAACCACCCCTACAAGGGCGTGGAACTGGTGCGCCGGCACGGCAGGCCTGCCGAACACCGGCACAGCATCCAGGTCGAGATCAACCGCAAGCTGTACATGGACGAGGCCACGCTGGCGCTCGACGAAGCCGGCGCGGCGCGGCTGCAGGGCCATCTGCGCTCGATGGTCGAAATGCTGCTGGCCACGGATCCGCGCTGATCCTTCGCAAGTCGGTCAGGCGCCGGCGGGCGTGAAGTCGGTCGACACCGACAGCGCCTCCCACGCCTTGATCTCCTCCTGCAGCGCGCCGAGCTTCTCGCGCACCACCTTCACGGCGTCGGGGCCGAGCAGCAGGTGGGCCGGCGGGTTCGCGGCTTCGGTGATCTGGATCATGGCGTGCGCCGCCTTCACCGGATCGCCGTCCTGCTTGCCGCTGCGCGCAAGCCGCCGCTCACGCACCGGGCCCATCACCGGCGCGTAGTCGGCAATGGTCTGCGGCGCACGCACCATCGATCGGCCCGCCCAGTCGGTGCGGAAGCCGCCGGGCTCCACGGCAGTCACGTGGATGCCGAAGCTCGCCACTTCCTTGCCCAGCGTCTCCGAGATGCCCTCGAGCGCGAACTTGCTGCCGTGGTAGTAGCCCAGCCCCGGGAAGGTCACGATGCCGCCCATCGACGTGATGTTGAGGATGTGGCCGCGTCGGCGCGCCCGCATGAAGGGCAGTACCGCCTTGGCGACGGCCACTGCGCCGAACACGTTCACCTCGAACTGCTGGCGCAGCTCGTCGAGCGACGATTCTTCGACCGTGCCTTCATGGCCGTAGCCGGCGTTGTTGACCAGCACGTCGATCGGGCCGACCGAGGCTTCGACCTCGGCCACCACGCGGGCGACCTCGGCGCCCTGCGTCACGTCGAGCAGGCGGCCGAAGGAGCGGCCGGGCTGCAGGGCATCGAATTCGGCGCGCGCGGCCTCGTTGCGCAGCGTGCCGACCACGCGGTGGCCGGCGGCCAGCGCCTCCTGCGCGAGCGCTCGGCCGAAGCCGCTGCTGACGCCGGTGATGAACCAGGTCCTGGGAGAAGAAGAAACCGTCATGGCGATGTCCTTGAAGGGTGGATGGAAGAACCGATGGCCTGACTGTGCGCGGGCGGCATCGCTTTGATAATCCGCCCAATCGACGAAACACTTTGAAGGTTTTCTTCAAGATCAAACGGAACGCACCCATGCGCCAGGACCAGCTCGACGGACTCGTCACCTTCGTGGCCGTGGCCGAAACTCGCGGCTTTTCGGCCGCGGCGGTGCGGCTGGGTGTCTCGCCCTCGGCCGTGAGCCAGGCGGTGCGGCTGCTCGAAAAGCGCGTGGGCGTGCCGCTGTTCAACCGCACCACGCGCAGCGTGAACCTCACCGAAGCCGGTGCCCGTTTTCTGGAACGCATCCGCCCGGCAGTGCAGGAGCTGGCCTCGGCCTCCGACGAACTGAGCGACAGCGCCGAGCGGCCCGCGGGCCTGCTGCGGCTCACGCTGCCGCGTGCGGCCTACCTGTTCGTGCTGCAGCCGGCGCTGGCTGGCTTCCTGCGCGCCTATCCACAGATCGACGTCGAGGTGTCGATCGACAGCGCGCTGGTCGACATCGTGGGCCGGGGCTTCGACGCCGGCATCCGCTTCGGTGGCATGGTCGAGCGCGACATGGTGGCGGTGAAGGTCGGCGGCCCGCTGGCCAACAGCATCGTCGCCGCGCCGCGCTATCTGGCCGAGCGCGGCACACCGGTGCACCCGCGCGAGCTGCTGGCGCACGACTGCATCGGCTTTCGCTTCGAGAGCTCGGGCCTGCTGGAGCGGTGGGAGTTCGAGAAGAACGGCGAGTCCATGACGCTCGCGGTGAGCGGCCGCCTCGTGATGAACGACGTGGCCGTGATGCTCGACGCGGCGGTCGACGGCATCGGCATCGCCAACCTGATCAGCAGCTACACCGAGCGCCACGTCGCCGACGGCCGGCTGGTGCAGCTGCTGGCCGACTGGACCACGCCGCTGCCCGACCTGACGCTGTACTACCCCGACCGCAGGCGCGTGCCGCCCAAACTGCGCGCGCTGATCGACTGGCTGCGTGAAACAACCCTGCCGGTATCGGGCGTGTTGTTACAGGGCGGGCGGGCCGGCGGCCTATAGTGAGCCGGCAACAACCGTCAACCAAACCATCTCTTGGAGTTTCCAGTGAAGCCATTCATTGCAGCCGTGTTCGTGATCGCAATGGGCGCGCTGGTGTCAGGCTGCGCGGGCACCGGTCCGGCCCCGGCCAGCAGCGGCGCCAATACATCGGGCGCGACCGGCGGCAGCGGCGTCACGGTGTTCGGCACGATCGACGCCGGCGTCAGCAGCACGACGAACAAGTCGTCGCGCTGATCAGGCCGTGCGCGCCACCTAGCGTCGCAGCAGCGCCTGGCGCAGCACCCGCGCAGCGCGGTCGCGGATCTTGCCGGAGCTGGAGCGCGGCGGCGTCTTGGGCGCGACCTTCGCGGTAGCGCAGGCCCACAGGAAGTCATGCAGGATCGGCGTGTCGTCGACCGTCTCGGTGCTGCCGTACTTGTGGAACTCGGGGTGCCACTGGGTCGCGGCGATGTAGCTGCGGCCCTTGTCGGGGCGGCGGCGGATGGCCTCGGGCACACGGTCGGGCAGGCTCCAGGCCTCGATCTCGAAACCCGGCGCGAGGCCCTTGATGCCCTGGTGGTGGATGCTGTTGACGCGCGCCTTCTCCACCTGCGGATAGAGCTTCGACAGCCGCGTGCCCTGCACCAGCTCGATCTCGTGGAAGTTCTGGTCGTAGGTCACCGGGTCGCGGTGGCGCAGGCCACCCTCGTGCTGGGCCTCGATGTCCTGGTAGAGCGTGCCGCCAAAGGCCACGTTGATGAGCTGCAGCCCGCGGCACACGCCGAAGATGGGTTTGCCGGCCTGCTCGAAGGCTTCGACCAGCGCAAGGTCGTAGAGGTCGCGGATCTGGTCGCCGATCCACGCGTCCTTCAATGGCACCTCGCCGTAGCTGCCGGGCCAGACGTCGGCGCCGCCGTGCATGACCACGCCATCGAGCCATTCGGCGTAGTGCGACAGCTTGGTGTCGCCGCGCGCGGTTTCGCCGGTGGGGCAGGGCACCATCACGACCATGGCGCCGGCGGACATGAGCCAGTGCGCGATCGATTGCTCGACGTACTGCAGCGTCTTGTTGGTGAAGAGTGAGCGGGCCGGGTCGGCGTGCGAGAAGCAGGCGGACAGGCCGATCTTGAGCCGAGCGGAAACAGGTTGTGTCATCGCGGGACTGTCGTCGGTGGGAACCGGGCGATTGATGCGAAAAGGAAAGTCCATTTTGGCTCGTTGGCCTCTCGCACGGGGTCGGACGACACGCCAAGTATGCTTTCAACGCTGCCCCAACGAATAAGGAAGACAAGCCGATGAAAACGATCAAGGGCCCCGCCATCTTTCTGGCCCAGTTCGCGGGAGACACCGCCCCGTTCAACACGCTCGACGGCATCGCCGGCTGGGCTGCCGGGCTGGGCTACAAGGGCGTGCAGATCCCGAGCTGGGACGCCCGCCTGTTCGACCTTCAACGCGCCGCCGAAAGCAAGACCTACTGCGACGAGGTGAAGGGCACGCTGGCAAAGCACGGCCTTGAGATCACCGAGCTTTCGACGCACCTGCAGGGCCAGCTTGTGGCGGTGCACCCGGCCTACGACGCGGGCTTCGACGGCTTTGCGGCGCCCGAGGTGCGCGGCGACCCGGTGCGGCGCCAGCAGTGGGCCGTCGAGCAATTGCACTTTGCGGCAAAGGCCTCGGCCAACCTGGGGCTCACGGCGCACGCGACCTTCTCGGGCGCGCTGGCCTGGCCGTACCTCTACTCGTGGCCGCCGCGTCCGCCGGGCCTGATCGAGGAAGCCTTCGACGAACTCGCGCGCCGCTGGCGGCCGATCCTCGACGCCTTCGACGCCGTGGGCGTGGACGTGGGCTACGAGATCCACCCCGGCGAAGACCTGCACGACGGCGTGAGCTACGAGATGTTTTTGGAGCGCGTGAACAACCACCCGCGCGCCTGCCTGCTGTACGACCCGAGCCACTTCATGCTGCAGCAGCTCGACTACCTGGCCTACATCGACCACTACCACGAGCGCATCAAGATCTTCCACGTGAAGGACGCCGAGTTCAACCCGACCGGCAAGCAGGGCGTGTACGGCGGCTTCCAGAGCTGGATCAACCGGGCAGGGCGCTTCCGTTCGCTGGGCGACGGGCAGGTGAATTTCAAGGCCATCTTCTCGAAGATGGCGCAGTACGACTTCCCGGGCTGGGCGGTGCTGGAGTGGGAGTGCTGCATCAAGCACCCCGAAGACGGCGCGCGCGAGGGCGCGAAGTTCATCGCCGACCACATCATCCGCGTGGCCGACCGGGCCTTCGACGACTTCGCGGCGGGCGGCGTCGACGTGGCGGCCAACAAGCGGATGCTCGGGATCGGCTGACCGATCCTCAGAGCAACGCCACCAGCCGCCGGATGGCGCCGTCGATCTGCGGCGCGGCTATGAGGCCGTAGCCGAAGGCAAGGCCGTTGGGCGTGCCAGGCGCGTTCGGATCGAGCGCGTAGCGCGACAGCGGCGGCAGCGTGATGCCAGCTGCGGCCGCGCGTTCGACCACCGTGTGGTCGCGCGTGCCGCCGTGCAGCCAGGCCGACAGGTGCAAGCCCGCGTCGGATGGAATCGCTTCGAGCCTGCCCGCGCAGTGGCGTGCCAGCGCATCGAGCAACACGGTTCGCCGCGCGCCGTAGATCTTGCGCATCTTGCGGATGTGCCGCGCCAGGTGCCCTTCGGCGATGAAGGCGGCGAGCGCCTCCTGCCCGAGCACCGGGCCGTGCCAGTCGGCCAGCTCGCGCGCCCGCACCAGCGCCGCGCGCGCCCACGGCGGCGTCACCACGAAGCCCAGGCGCAAGGCGGGGAACAGGCTCTTGGAAAAGGTGCCGACGTAGAAGACCGACTCGGCACGGTCGAGCGTCTGCAGCGCATCGAGAGGGCGGCCGGCGAAGCGGAATTCGCTGTCGTAGTCGTCCTCAATGACGACGGCGTTGCGCGCCCGCGCGAAGGCCAACAGGGCCGCGCGCCGCTGCGGCGACATCGCGACGCCGGTGGGGAACTGATGCGAGGGCGTCACGCAGACCACGCGCGCCTCGGGCGGGATGCGGTCCACGCACAGGCCCTCGCCATCGGTCGGCACCGTCATCACTCTCGCACCCGCGGCCAGCATGGCCTCGCGCAGCGAGGGATAGAACAGCTGCTCGACCGCAACCACCGTGCGCCCCGGCACGACGAGGATGCGCGCGAGCAGCCCGAAGGCCTGCTGCGCGCCGGCGGTGACGACGATGTCGTCGGCGGTGCAGCCGACCGCGCGGGTGAAGGACACGTGCTTCGCGATGGCCTCGCGCAACGCGCCCTGGCCTTGCGGGTCGGCGTAGTCGGCCGTCTGCCGCGCGACGCGACGCAGCGCGCGGTCGCTCAGGCGGCGCCAGATGTCGAAGGGAAAGACGCTCACGTCGGGCAGGCCGACGCGGAAGTCGTCGCGCGCGGACTGCGGCTGCAGGGTGGGCGCGAGGTCGGCGCCCGGGACGTTCAGCGGCGCCAGCCGGGGGTCGCGCTTGGCCGTCGAGGCCTTCGTGCTGCGGCCGCGCCGGGACGCCGGCAGTGTGTCCGCCACGTAGGTGCCGGCGCCGGGGCGCGCCAGCAGGTAGCCCTCGCTCAGCAGCAGGTCGTAGGCCGCGAGCATGGTGTTGCGCGACACGCCCAGCCGCAGCGCCAGAGCGCGCGTGGCAGGCAGGCGCGCGCCGGGCTGCAGCCGGCCGTCGAGGATGGCGCTGCGCAGCTGGCGGTGCACCTCGCGCAGCAGGTCGCGCGAGCCGGCGCCCGGCAGGCGGATGGCGAGTTCGAAAAGTGGCTCCATGAACTTCGCCAATTGTGGTTCTTTTGAAGAACCAATTGCAAACCTATTCTGGAGGCCTTGAACACACTTGCCACGGAGTCCCTCATGAACACGGATCTCTCGACATCGCAGCAGCAACCGGCAACCGAACGCCTGCCGCTGAGCCTGGGCTGGCTTGCGCTGGGCGCCTTCGCCCTCGGCACCGAAAGCTTCATGGTCGTGGGCCTGCTGCCGGTGCTGGCGGCCGATCTGCAGATCAGCGCCGCGCGGGCCGGGCAGCTGGTGCTGCTGTTCGCGCTGAGCTACGCCATCGGCTCGCCGGTGATGGCAGCGCTACTGGCGCGCTTCGGGCGCCGGCCGCTGCTGATTGCCAGCCTCGCGGCCTTCTCGGCGCTGACGCTGGCGGCGTCGATGGCGCACGGCTTTGCGCAGCTGGCGCTGGCGCGGGTCGCGCTGGGGCTGGTAGCCGGCGTGTTCCTGCCGACCGCGAGCGCGGTGGCGGCCGCGATGGTGTCGCCCGCGCTGCGCGGCCGGGCGCTGGCCATCGTGACCGGCGGGGGTACGGTGGCGGTCGCGCTCGGCGTGCCGCTGGGCGCGTGGATCGCGGGCTGGGGCGGCTGGCGCACGGCCTACCTGCTGATCGCGGCGGTGGCGGCGCTCGCCACATGGGGGCTCGCGCTTGGACTGCCGCGCCAACTGGCGCAGGCGCCGGTCGTCGCAGCCGCCGCCACGAAGGGCACACCGGCGTTCGCCGTGGCCCGCGAACCGGGCGTGCTGCCTGCGCTGCTGACCACCATGCTGTGGACCACGGGCGGCTTCAGCTTCTACACCTACATCGCCACGTTCCTTTCGGGCACGCTGGGTTTCGGCACCGAGGCCGTAGGCGCGATGTTCTTCGCCATCGGCGTGGCGGCGGCCATCGGCACCGCGGCCGGCGGCTGGGCCACCGACCGCCTCGGCGCCGACCGCACGGCGCAGGGCTTCGCGCTGATGCTGGTGGTGATCCTGGGCGGGCTGTCGTTCTCGGCGCAGATGCTGCCGCGCGGCCTGGCGCTGCCGCTGATCGTGGGGCTGTCGGCGCTGTGGGCCTTCGCTGGCTGGGGCTTCGGGCCGGCGCAGGCGGTGCGGCTGATCCGGCTGGCACCGGAGCGCGCACCGATGACGCTGTCGCTCAACGCCTCGGCAATCTACCTCGGCATTGCGGCGGGCTCGGTGTTCGGCGGCGCGGCGATCGACCTGGTCGGCGTCAGCGCGGTGGGTTGGGTGGGCGCGGCCTTCCAGTTCGCGGGATTGATGCTGCTGTTACGCGCGGCGCACAAGGCGCGGACGGCCGGTTCGACGCTGGCGGCGGCTGCGGCGGCCTGAGCGCCTGTCGAATTACTATTTTTTTGATAGCAAACAACTCTCCAATCACGGCCCTTCGGGGCCTTTTTCATGGGATCGTTGTTTTTAAGACCGGCAATTGTCATGCCCCGCAAGCTATAATGTCGGGTTCGTTTCGATACCACGACGAAGAATTTCGTCAATACCGCCGGCTGACCTGCACTGTCCTTGGATTATTCAGGCCTCTCACTCCCAAGCCGGCTTTCACAGTGTGTTGGAGCGCCAGACCGGGCGCCCATGATTGCCACCACTGCCTTCGTTCCTGTTGAAGCGAATAGCGCGTCCGCCGCGCCATTCCGGCCGGCCCACGCCCGTTTTCAATTATTTTTCAGGCACTTCGCGCTCTGTATCCGCGCGGCGTGCCAAGGCTTCATGGACATCATTCAACACAGTATCGCGGTGGGCAAGTACCTTGTTTCCCCGCTCATTCGACACCAGGACGACGGCAACTACGCTGCTTCCGTCTCGATCCGCTCCGGCCACGGCAGCGGCATGCACGACCGCGTGATGCGCTTCACGCCGCGCTTTGCCAGCCACGCAGCCGCCGTCGGCTACGCCATCGACCAGGGCCTCGGCTGGGTGCGCGAACGCGCTCCCAGCAATGCCCCTCTCGCGCTTCCGTGCGCGGGCTGAAACAATTACGCCCAATTCCATCTCCAACACACATCGAACGATTCAGAGGTAACCACACATGCCCAAGGAAGAACTGATCGAAATGAACGGCGCAGTGACCGAAGTCCTGCCCGACTCGCGCTACCGCGTCACGCTGGACAACGGCCATCAGCTGATCGCCTACAGCGGCGGCAAGATGCGCAAGCACCACATCCGCATCCTGGCGGGTGACAAGGTGTCGCTCGAACTCTCGCCCTACGACCTGACCAAGGGCCGTATCACCTTCCGTCACCTGGAACGTCGCGGCCCGCCGCCGACCAACTCCGGCAACAACAACGCACCCCGCCGCTGATCCGCGACTGACGAAAGGCCTTGCGGCGCCCCGCGACGGGCGCCGGCAAGGCCTTTGTCATTCGTGCGTCTGTCCGGCTGCTGAACGATGACCACACCCAATCCCACAGCCGGCGGCCCGCAAGCCCAGGCCCCTGCCGACAACGGCTTCGCCGCGCTGGCGCTCTCGCCCCAGATGCTGGCCAACCTCACGCAGCTCGGCTACACGCAGATGACGCCGATCCAGGCGGCCAGCCTGCCGCCAGCGCTGCTCGGCAAGGACCTGATCGCCCAGGCCAAGACCGGCAGCGGCAAGACCGCCGCCTTCGCCCTGGCGCTGCTCTCCAACCTGAACCCCCGTCGCTTCGCGGTGCAGTCGATGGTGCTGTGCCCGACGCGCGAGCTGGCCGACCAGGTCACGACCGAAATCCGCCGCCTCGCGCGCGCCGAGGAAAACATCAAGGTCGTCACGCTCTGCGGCGGCGTCGCGTTGCGCGGGCAGATCGCCAGCCTGGAGCATGGCGCCCACATCGTGGTCGGCACTCCAGGCCGCCTGATGGACCACCTGGAGCGCGGCAACCTCGACCTCTCGGCGCTCAACACGCTGGTGCTCGACGAAGCCGACCGCATGCTGGACATGGGCTTCTTCGACGACATCGTGAAGGTGGCGCGCCAGTGCCCCAAGGAACGCCAGACGCTGCTGTTCTCGGCCACGTACCCCGAAGGCATCGCCAAGCTCGCGCAGCAGTTCATGAAGAACCCCGAGCAGATCACGGTGCAGGCGCAGCATGAAGGCAGCAAGATCCGCCAGCGCTGGTACCAGGTGAAGGACAGCGAGCGGCTGCACACCGTGAGCCTGCTGCTCGACCATTTCCGCCCCGTCAGCACGCTGGCCTTCTGCAACACCAAGCAGCAGTGCCGCGACCTCGTCGAGGTGCTGCAGGCCCAGGGCTTCAGCGCGCTGGCGCTGTTCGGCGAACTGGAGCAGCGCGAGCGCGACCAGGTGCTGGTGCAGTTTTCCAACCGCAGCTGCTCGGTGCTGGTGGCAACCGACGTGGCGGCGCGCGGGCTCGACATTGCGCAGCTCGAAGCGGTGATCAACGTCGACGTGACGCCCGATTCCGAAATCCACATCCACCGCATCGGTCGCACCGGCCGCGTGGGCCAGTCGGGTGACGCCGAGGGCCTGGCGCTGAACCTGGCCAGCATGAACGAGATGGGCAGCGTCGGAAAGATCGAGCAGCTGCAGGGCCGCGAGTCCGAATGGCACGAACTGGCCGAGCTCACGCCGGGCAAGGGCGCGCCGCTGCAGCCGCCGATGGCCACGCTGCAGATCGTCGGCGGGCGCAAGGAAAAGATCCGGGCCGGCGACGTGCTGGGCGCGCTCACGGGCGATTGCGGCTACGCGAAGGACCAGGTCGGCAAGATCAACGTCAACGAGTTCTCGACCTACGTGGCGGTCGACCGCGCCATCGCCGAAGAGGCGGCGCGCAAGCTGTCCAGCGGCCGCGTGAAGGGCAAGTCGGTCAAGGTGCGGCTGCTGACGCTGCAGGACCTGTAGCAGCCCCTGCTGGCTGCGGCGTGACGAGCGCCGAAGTCGGCGCCACCGGTGCATCGAGCACCGGTGCCGGCGCCGCATCGGGCGCCTCCTGCCGCGCCAGCTTCGCGGCCAGCCGGAACGCCACCACCACCGCCAGCAAGCCGAAGATCGACGAGCCCACGGCCTGCCCGATCAGCACGCCGGCCGCGCCGTAGTGCGAGCCCCACCAGGCGAACGGAATCGTGCCCAGCGTGGCGCGCCCCCAGTTGAACGTCGTCGACAGCAGCGGATGCCCGAGGTTGTTGAACGACGCATTCGCCACGAACAACCCGCCCGCGAAGAAGAAGCTCGCGGCCAGCCAGCTGCAGAACAGCGAGATCAGCTCCGCCGCCAGCCCGTCGGCCGAGAACGCGCGAATCAGCACGCCCTGTCCCAGTGCCAGCACCAGCCACGCCACGGCCACCGACGCCACCATGAACAGCAGGCTGTCGCGCAGCCCCTCCTGCACGCGCCGGTACTGCCCCGCGCCCAGGTTCTGCGCAAGGATCGGCCCGACCGCACCGCTGAGCGCATAGACCAGCCCGAAGGCCACTGGCGTCAGCCGGTCGATGGTGGCCGCGCCCGCCACCGCCGACGGCCCGAACTGCGCGACCGCATGCGTGACGAAGGCCGCGCCCACTGGCGTCGCAAGATTGGTCAACACAGCCGGCCCGGCCACAGTGCCGAGCGCGCGTGCATCGCCGGCCAGCCGCTGTGCATCGAAGCGCCCGAGCATCCGGTGCTTCACCATCACGCCATGCAGCCCGATGGCCGCCAGCACCATGCGCGAGACCACCGCGCTGATGGCCGCGCCGTCGAGCCCCAGCCCGAAGCCGAAGATCAATATCGGGTCGAGCACCGCCGTCACGAAGGCGGCCGCGAGCGTCACCGTCATCGCGCGGCGTGCATCGCCGATCGAACGCAGCAGCGCCGAAGTTGCCATGCCGATGCCCAGCAGAGGCAGCGTGTGCACAGTCACCGAGAGATACCGCTGCGCAAGCCGCGCCGTCTCGCCCTCGGCGCCGAGCGCCTGCAGCGCGGGGTGCAAAAAGAAGGCCGTGCCCGTGCCCACCACCACCGACACCGCCGTCATCAGCACGAGGCTCGAGGTGCCGATGCGGCGCGCGTCCTCGATGCGTCCGGCGCCCACCGTGCGCGACACCACAGCCGCGATGCCGATGGTCAACCCGATGCACAGCGACGCATGAAAGAAGCCCACCACGCCCGCGAAGCCAACCGCCGCGGCCGTCGCCTTCTCCCCGAGCAGCGAGATGTAGAACAGGTTGATCAGGTCGACCGCGAACACTGCGATCAGCCCGATGGCGCCCGTGCCCGCCATCACGCAGACATGCCGCAGCAGCGACCCCGAAACGAAGCGTGCACGCTCGACACCGCCGGTTGTTTCGGCTATTGGCATGTGAAATTCTCGATGTGGCCTAATTGCGGCTCGAACATTACTTTTACCCGAGCTTTTCATGCCCAAGAAAATTCGTACCGAAGCCGACCGCGTTGCCACCCCGAAGCCGACGCCCCTGCCCGGCTACACGGCGCCTCGCTCCGGTGGCGGCCAGAAGGTCAGCCTGGAACGCGGCACCGCAACGCGCAGCAAGAAGAACCCTGGCAAGCGCGCCAAGAAGGGCGGCTGATCCATCAGCCCCCGCCTGGCTCCCACCTGAGCCACGACAGACGCGCCCCAGGGCGCGTTTTGTCATTGGGGCAGCTATAAATCGCAATGTCCGACGACAACCAGATCCTCATCCCGCCCTCGTTCTTCGCGGTGTACACCGATGCGCGCCAGCGCCTGAGCGAGCCGATCGGCGTGGTGCGCGAGCGCTACGAGATCTGCGAAGACCTCGCCAGCCACCTCGTGGGCCACGCGCAGATCCAGCACCACACCGAGGTGCCGGTCGAAAGCGAGATCCTGCGGCGCATCCACGCCGGGCTGGCAACGCCTGAATCCGGCGTATCAGCGGCCGAGGCGGGCTGGATCGTGCAGCGGCTGGCCGAGCTGCTGGGCTGGCAGGGCCCAGAGCCGGCGCCCGAAGCGGACTGAGCCCCTGCCGGAGCGCCCTCATGCTGCTCAAGGTCGGAGAACTCGCCCGGCACACCGGCCTCACGGTGCGCACGCTGCACCACTACGACGCCATCGGCCTGCTCGCGCCCTCGGCACGCTCCGAGGCCGGCTATCGGCTCTACAACGCGGCCGACATCGCCCGCCTGCACGCGATCCAGGCACTGCGGCTGCTGGGCCTGCCGCTGGCGGAGATCGGCGCCTTGCTGGGTGCGGAGAGCAGTTCGCTGCCCACCATCATCGCGCGGCAGATCGAATCGCTCGACCAGCAGATCGCACAGGCCACGGCCTTGCGTGAACGCCTCGGCCTGCTGCAGCAGCGCCTGGACGAAGGCGCCCAGCCCGACATGAAGGACTGGCTGGACACGCTCGAGAAGATGACCACCTATGGGCGCTACTTCAGCCCCGCCGAGATCAGGTCGTTCATGGCCAACTGGAAGGACGTGGCCGACAGGTGGCCGCCGCTGGTGGCCGAGGTTGCCACGCTGATGTCGCGCGGCGTGCCGGCCAGCGCCCCCGAGGTGCAGCCGCTGGCCGCCCGCTGGATGACGCTGATGGGCCAGTGGATGGACGGCAGCTTCGACCTCATCACACGCTGGGGCGAGATGTACCGGCGCGAGGCCGTGGCGCGCAGCGACGACGGGCCGCCGGCCGAACTGGTGGAGTACATCGGCGAAGCCATCGGCATGCGCATGGCCGCGCTGCTGCGCCACCTGAGCACCGACGATCTCGCGCACCTGAGCCACCCGCCCGAGGACGAATGGCGGCGCCTGGCGGGCGAACTCGCCGTGCTGCGGGCGCGCGCCGTCCCTCCTGAAGACGAGTCGGTGCAGGCCATCGCGCGCGAGTGGGCGCGCCTGTTCGCCGCCTTCACCAACCACGACCCCGGCCTGGCAGCCCGCCTGATGCGGGCGATGAATGCAGAGCCGGTGCTGCAGGCCGCCGCCGTGACCACGCCCGAAGTGCGCGACTACCTGCTGCGCGCCATGGCCGTGCTGCAGCAGAAAAATTCGCTGCCGCCCACCAGCAGCGCTTGACCCTGACGTTGCGTGAGGCCCGACAGTGGCCGCATGAACAACCCAACCACGCCCCAACGGCTCCACGCGCTCGACAACCTCCGCGCCCTGATGATGTGGCTCGGCATCGTGCTGCACGTGGCGATCAACCACCTCACCATCAATTCGCCGCTGCCATGGCGCGACCCGAAGACGTCGCCGGTCGCCGACCTGCTTTTGCTCTTCATCCACAGCTTCCGCATGCCGGTGTTCTTCGTGCTGGCCGGCTTCTTCGTCGCGCTGCTGGTTGCACGGCGCGGTGCCGGCGGCATGCTGCGAAACCGCGCGCTGCGGCTGGCGCTGCCCTTCGCGATTTTCTGGCCGCCGCTGTTCGTGGCGACCACCGTGCTGGCGATGGTCTACATCCACCTGACGGCGCGCGGCGTGCTTGGTATCGACCCTGCGCTGACGCCCGCGCGGCAGCCCGGCGGCTCGCCTTTCAACACCATGCACCTGTGGTTCCTGTACCAGCTGTTCTGGTTCAGCGTGATGGCCTGGGCCGGCGTGCGGCTGCAGCGCTTCGTGCCGGTGCGGCTGCGCGAGACGCTGGCCCACGGGTTCGTGACGCTGGCCGAACGGCGCTGGGGCTTCGCGGTGCTGGCGCTGCCACTGGCACTCGTCGGCTCTTTCTATCCGTCCGGCATGGTCACGGAGAGCGGCTCGTTCCTGCCGCCGCTGGCCGAATGGGTGCAGAGCGGGCTCTTCTTCGTGGTCGGCTGGTACGTGCACGGCCAGCAGGAGCGGCTGCTGGCGCTGTTCGCGTCGCGCTGCAAGGGCCATGCGGTGGCCGGCCTCGCATTCCTTGTGGCGACGGTGGTGTTGCTGGGGGCATTGCGCGGCAACCGTCTCCAGTCACTGCCGCACCCCGAGTTCTGGATCGCCTTCGTCTACAACGCGACCGCATGGCTCTGGAGCCTGGCCCTGATCGGCGGCTTCGTGCGCTACCTGCCGCGCCAGAACGCCGTGCTGGCCTACCTGTCGCAAAGCTCGTACTGGGTGTACCTGGTGCACATGCTCGGCACCATCGGCTTCGGCATCCTGCTGTTCAACGCGCCCTTCGACGCGGTCGCGAAGATGGGCCTGAACATCGCGGCCACGTCGCTGGTGGCGCTCGCCAGCTACCAGCTGCTGGTGCGCCACACCCGCCTCGGCACGCTGCTGAACGGTCAGCGCGCGGAAAAGCGCTCGACCAGGAAGTCGACGAAGGCGCGGGTCTTGGCCGCCAAGTGACGCGAGGGGTAGACGGCGTAGATCGGCGTCCGGTCGGCCTCCCAGTCTTCGAGCACGGCTTGCAAACGGCCTGAAGCCAGTTCGCTCTCGACGTAGATGCGCGGGATCAGGCTCAGGCCGAAGCCCGCAAGCAGCGCGTCGCGCACGGCGATGCTGGAGCTGACCTTGTAGCGCCCGTCGATGGGCACCACCACGCTGCGGCCGGCGCGGCTGAAGGTCCACTTGTTTGCGTGGCCCGACAGCGTGAACTGCACGCACTCGTGGGCCTTCAGGTCTTCGGGCTGCGCGGGCCGGCCGAAGGTGGCGAAATAGCCGGGCGCGCCGCACAGCACGTGCGTCATGGTCATCAGCTTGCGCGCGACGAGGCTCGAATCCTCCAGCCGGTCGCTGCCGCGGATGGCGAGGTCGTAGCCCTCGCCGATGATGTCCGAGCGGCTGTCCTGCAGGTTCAGTTCGAGCCGCAGGTTCGGGTAGCGCTTCATGAATTCGGGAATGGCCGGCGACAGCGAAGTGAGCGCGAAGGTCAGCGGCGCGCTCACGCGCAGCACGCCGCCGGGGCTGCTGCCTATGGGCGCGAGCGCGGCATCGGCCTCGGTGAGTTCGTCGAGGATGCGCGACAGGCGCTCGAAGTACGCAGCGCCCGCTTCGGTCAGGCTCATCTGCCGAGTGGTGCGGTTGATGAGCCGCACCTTCAAATGCGCCTCCAGCTCCGCGATGTTCTTGCTGATGGCCGCGGCCGAGAGCCCCATTTGCCGCGCGGCGCCGGCAAAGCTGCCCGCGGCGGCGGTGGTGCGGAAGACCTTGAGAGCCGTGAGATGGTCCATGCTGGATTGACGACCGACAGTAAAGAATCAATTCATTATTCGAGCATTCACAACCAAGGGTCAACTCACTAGATTCGAGGCATGACCAGCCGCACCACCGACGTTCTCCTCACCGCGACCGCGCCCGCCATCTGGGGCAGCACCTACATCGTGACCACCGAGCTGCTGCCGGCGAACTACCCGCTGACAGTTGCCCTGCTGCGCGCGCTGCCCGCCGGTCTGCTGCTGCTTGCGATCGTGCGGCAGTTGCCCGAACGTGCCTGGTGGGGTCGCATCTTCGTACTCGGGGCGCTGAACTTCTCGATCCTCTGGGCCATGCTGTTTCTCGCGGCGTATCGACTGCCGGGCGGCGTCGCGGCGACGATCACTTCGGTGCAGCCGCTGCTCGTGGTGTTTCTCGCGAGCGTTTTCCTGGGCTCGCCGGTGCGCGCGCTGTCGGTGGCGGCGGCAGTGGTCGGCATCGGCGGGGTCGCACTGCTGGTGCTCACGCCGAATGCGGCGCTCGATGCCATCGGCATTGCCGCAGCCATCGCCGCGGCAGTGTCGATGGCCTTCGGCACGGTGCTGAGCCGCCGCTGGCAGCCGCCGGTGTCCGCGCTGACGTTCACCGCCTGGCAGCTCACCGCGGGCGGCCTGCTGCTGTTGCCGGTGGCGCTGCTGCTGGAACCGCCGCTGCCCGCGCTCACGGCGCAGAACTGGATCGGCTTCGGCTGGCTCGGCCTCGTGGGCGCTGCGCTGACCTACATCGTGTGGTTCCGTGGTGTGGCCAAGCTTGAGCCATCGGCGATCGCGCCGCTGGCCTTCCTGAGCCCGGTGACGGCAGTGATCCTTGGCTGGGCGCTGCTGGGGCAGAGCTTGTCGGCGTGGCAGGTGGCGGGCATCGGCATCGTGATCGCGAGCATCTGGCTCAGCCAGCATGCGCAGCGCGGCGCACAGCCGTTGGTGCGGCCCGCGCCGGCGATCCGCTAGGCGGCAAGCGCCGTGGCGCGCTTCAGCAGGCTCAGGTAGCCGGGCTGCACTTCCATTCGCACGATCGCGCCCTGCCGCTGCAGCAGGCGATGCGCCTCTGGCAAGGCCCAGCAGGGCAGGTTGGTGAACATGTGGTGCTCGCAGTGGTAGTTGACCCAGTAGGGCGCCACCAGGATGCGTTCGAGCCAGCCGGCGTGCGTGGTGCGGGCCTGCCGCAGCGGATCGGCCTCGTTCTGCGCGACGAGCGCGTGTTCGGCGATGTTGCGTACGCGGCTCACGAGCGGCAGCCACGTCGCCATCGGCAGCAGCCACATCAGCAGCCATGCCCACCAGTAGCCGGCCACGGCAAAGGCCAGGAAGCCGAGGCCGTTGGCGATGAGAAAGCGGCGGTCTTTCGCAAGCTCCCGGCCCAGCACCTTCAAGACCGATTCGCCCGCAGCGCGATTGCGAATGCCCTCGGCGATGTGCCCGAAGCGCTGCTTGTAGAAAGTCTGCCCGCTCATGTCGCGCACAACCTTGCGCCACATCGAGGCCCGCGTGATCGGGAAGGGCGCCGACAGCACGAGGTCAGGGTCTTCGGTCTGCTGCACGAAGCGGTGGTGCTGCAGGTGGTACGGCCGGTAGTCGCGCAACGTCGACGAGCACAGCCAGTAGCCCACCCAGTCGTTGACCTTGCGATTGCGATGCAACCCCGCATGCGCCGCGTCGTGCATGAGGATGAACAGGCCCAGTTGCCGCGCGCCGACGATGGGCACCACCAGCGGAATGGTCCACGGCCACACGATGCCCACCAGCATGGCGGCACCGATCACGCCCCAGCAGTGCAGCACCAGCCACAGGCCCTTCCACGACGAGCGCGCAGTGAGCGACTGCCACTCGTCGGTGGTGAAGAAGTCTTCGGGTTGGGCACGGGGGGCGGCGGCCATGAGGCCAGTATGGCGCTGCGAGCCGCTGTGGAACACGCGGAATTCCCCGGGTGCCGGGCGAGGCCCTTCGGCCTACTTGTCGATGATCTTGCGGGCGAAGACTTCGAGATAGTCCATCAACCGGTTGGCACCCGCGATGGCCGCAGCCTCGTCGCCCGTCGCGATGCCCTGGGCCAGTTCGAGGTGCGCATTCGCGCCCTCGACGATCTCGCCTTCATGCTGGTACGCGTACCAGAAGCGCCGGCATTGCACGATCAGCGGCACCACCGCCTTCACCGCTGAATCGTTGTGGCTCGCCTGGTGGTTGACGAGGTCCAGCGCGCGGTCGGCCTGCATGTAGTCGTTGAGGTCGCCGCGGCCTGCGGCCTCGACCATCATCTCGGCGCAATGCACGATTTCCTTGCGCTGCTGCGCGGTGGCCCGGCGCGCGGAGCAGGCGGCAATCAGCAGTTCGAGCACGCGCCGGGTCTGGATCACGTCGAGATGGTCGGCCAGGTCGATGGCCGACACCAGCAGCCCGCGGCGCGGCTGCTGCACGATGAGGCCGATGGACACCATGCGCATCAGCGCCTCGCGCACCGGCGTGCGGCCCAGCCCCGTGCGCTCGGCAAGCTCGGCCTCGACGACCTGGCTGCCGGGTTTCAGCAGCATGGTCGACAGCAGTGTCTCGATGGCGTCGTAGGCCATGTCGGCGGCGCGGCGCTTGGGCGGCGGGCGCAAGCTTGTCTTCTTTGGAGCAGTCTTCTTCGGGGCGGCCATGGTTTTCTTTTTCCGCGAATGCGGCGGCGTCATTGTCGGGTGTCGCCGTCGTTCACCAGACCCGCGAGTGTCGCTATGCGGACTGGCGACAGCGGTGGGCGCGGCACAGGCGGCGTCCATCCGAAGAGAAGCTGCGCCGCATCGCCGCAGACGCGCCCCTGGCACGCGCCCATGCCGCAGCGGCGATGCAGCTTGGCGTCGGTCCAGCCGCTGCAGCCTGCCAGCGCGGAGAAGGGCACGTCTTCGCAGCGGCACACGAGCGTGTCGGGCTGCGGCATGGCCTTGATGTCGGCGGCCAGCGCGAAGCTGCGATGCAGCTGGGCGGCGAAGGCGTTCCAGCGGGCGCGTTCGCCCTCGTGCGCTTTTGCCGCGCGCTCGTTGCCGACGGCGGCGTGGCCGGCGATGGTGCCCTGTGCCAGCGCGCGTTCGCTTCCGCCGAAGCCGGTGCACTCGCCCGCTGCATAGACGCCGGCGACGCTGGTGGCCTGCAAGGCATCGACCGCCAGGGCCTGCGCACCTGGGCCCGTGGGCGTGAGGGCACAGCCGAGCAGTTGCCCCAGCTGCGTGTTGGGCGTGAGGCCGAAGCTGCAGGCGATGCGGTCGCAGGCGATCTCGACTTCGCTGCCGCTGCCTTGCCGAAGACGAACCGATTCGACCTGCGTCGCTCCCTGTGCCGAGACGATGCGCGACGAAGTGCGGTACTGCGGATCGGCGAGCGTCACTGCCTGCGCGGCCTTGCCCGGCCAGCGCGCAAGGCTGGCGCCGAAGCGCGCGACCGAGGCGAACGAAGCCTGTTCGGCGATGCGCAGCACCTTCGCGCCCGCGGCACGTGCCGTTGCGGCGGCGGCGAGCAGCAGGGGGCCGCTCCCCGCGATGACGATGCGCTCGCCCTCGACCGGCATGCCGGCCTTGATGAGCGCCTGCAGGCCGCCCGCGCCGGTCACTCCGGGCAGCGTCCAGCCGGGGAAGGGCAGCAACAGCTCGCGCGCGCCGGTGCAGAGGATGAGCTTGCGCCATTGCATGCGCGTGGTGCGCTCCGCGTCTTCGAGCAGCAGCTCGTTGGGCGAAGGCGCGGAGACGACGCGGGTGCCGCTGCGCACGCGGATGTTGGCGTGGCGCTCGAGTGCGTCGCGCCATTTGCGTGCTGCTGGCGGCAGCGTCGCGCCGGGGCCGTCGCGCCATATCTGTCCGCCGGGGGCAGGGTTGTCGTCGATGACGACGATCGATGCGCCGCTCGGCGCGGCAGCCACCGCAGCGGCCATGCCGGCCGGGCCCGCGCCGACGATCAGCACATCGCAATGTTCCATGCTCATCCCGTCGTCTCCACGCGCATGCCTTCGGCGCAGACCGTCTGGCATGCGAGCCTGCGGCGACCATCGATCAGCACACGGCACTCCTGGCACACGCCCATGCCGCAGAACGGCGCGCGTTTCTGGCCGGTGACTGACGTACGCGCCACGCCCATGCCACCAGCCACACGCAGCGCGGCGGCGACTGAGCTGCCCGCCTTTACGCGGACCAGGTGGCCGTCGATGTTCAACAGGGTGTGGGCGCTCATGCTGTCTCCCGCAATCCGCGCGGTGCATACGGCGTCGCGTCGAAGTCGGGAGTGGCGTCGGTCATCAATGCCGCGAGCAAGTGCGCGCTGCCCGGCGCCGTGGTTACGCCCAGGCCTTCATGCCCGACGGCAAGCCAGAGCTTCTCGCGCCAAGGGTGCTTACCCAGCAGCGGCAACCCATCGGGCGATGCCGCACGCATACCGGTCCACGAACGCACCGCATTGAGATTCGCGAGCCCCGGCAGGTAATCGAGCGTGCGCTGGAGCATGCGCGCCAGCATCGGCGCTTCGACCGCCGGATCGGTGGTGTCGAACTGGCGCGACGAGCCGACCAGCAGCTGCCCCGTGGGGCGCGGCTGCACGTTGAAGGCGACCGAGTCGCCGTCGCTGTGGTGCGCGCTGGTCACATAGCCGAGCTCGACCAGCTGGTGATGCACCGTGCCCGGATAGCGGTCGGTAATGAGCAGGTGGCCCTTCTTCGGGCGTATCGGAAGTTCGGGGCACAGCGTCGTCGCCTGGATGCCGTTGGCGAGCACGATCTGCGGCGCGGTGCGGTGGCTGCCGTCCGCGAGACTCAGCGCGCCGTCGTCTTCGATGGCCTCGACCTTCGCGTGCTCCACGCGCACCGAGTCAGTGGCCTGCGCAAGCAGCCAGCGCGCCGCATTCGGCGCATAGAGGATGCCGTCGCCCGGTACTTCGAGCGCGCCCGCCAAACCCTTGCGCAAGGCGGGCTCGGCGTTCGCCAGTTCGCGCGCATCGAGCAGCCGGCTGTCGATGCCGTGCGCGCGCAGCCGCTGCTGCTTGCGTTCGGCCTCGGCCATCTCTTCGTCGTTGGCGGCAATCCACAGCGTGCCGCAGGCGCTGTACGCGCAGTCTTCGCTCATGCGCGGCGCAAGCTCGCGCCATTGCGCGACCGAATGGCGGCTCAATTCGAGTTCGGCCGCGTTGTCGTCCATCACCACGAGGTGGCCCATGCCCGCGCCGGTAGCGCCGCCGATGCGCGCATCGAGCACCAGCACGCGGCGGCCCGCCTGTGCAAGCGCTTGCGCGCAAGCCGCGCCGACGATGCCGGCGCCGATGACGATGACATCCGCGTCCATGCCGCGCGGCGTCAGAGCCGGATGCCCCAGCCGAACGGGTCTTCGTCGTCGATCAGCAGCGTGGCTTCCGCGCTGATGTACGCGCGGCCACGCAGCGTGGGAATGACCTTGTCGCCGTCCATCGCATAGCTGGCCTCGAAGACGCTGCCGATCACGCTGGCCTGCTTCCACACCTCGCCGGGCGCGAGCTTGCCGTCGGCCGCGAGGCAGGCGATCTTGGCGCTGGTGCCGGTGCCGCATGGCGAGCGGTCGTAGGCGTTGCCGGGGCACAGCACGAAGTTGCGGCTGTCGGCGCCTTCGTCATCTGCAGCGAAGAGCTCGATGTGGTCGATCTCCGCGCCGTCCGCGCCGGTGATGCCCTGGGCCGAGAGTGCCTTGCGCAACGCAGTGGTGTAGTCGGTCAGCGCCGCGAGGTTGTCGCTCGCCACGCGCTGGCCGTGTTCGCTCACCAGGAAGAACCAATTGCCGCCCCAGGCCACATCCCCGCGCACGGTGCCGTGGCCCGGCAGCTCGACCGCCACCTGGTGCAGATGCCGGTACGCGGGCACGTTGCGCACGCTCACCGAGCCGTCTTCATGCAGCGTGGTCGTGACCGTGCCCACGGGCGTTTCGATGCGGTGCTCGCCCACGCCGATGCGCCCCATGTGCGCAAGGCTCGCAACCAGCCCGATGGTGCCGTGGCCGCACATGCCGAGGTAGCCGGCGTTGTTGAAGAAGACCACGCCGGCAGCCGCATCCGGCGACACCGGTTCGCACAGCAGCGCGCCCACCACCACATCGCTGCCGCGCGGCTCCAGCACGGCGGCCGCGCGCCATTTGTCGTGCTGGTCGGCCAGCAGCGCGCGGCGCTCGGCCATGCTGCCGCCGCCCAGATCAGGAAAGCCGCCGATCACAAGGCGCGTGGGCTCGCCGCCCGTGTGCGAGTCGATGACCTGGATGCGTTGCATGTGGCGTCGTCCGTTCGTTCAGTAGCTGGCAATGGGCACCGGGGCCGCGTTCTTGAAGGTGAACACAGTGATGGGCGCCTGCTTCATGTTGCCCTTGTCGTCGTAGGCATAGGTTGCGGCTACGCCCTTGTACGTTGCCTTGTAGAGCTCCGCGCCCACCTTGTCTGGATCGATGGAGTTGGCCTTCTTCATCGACTCGCCGATGAACAGCACCTGGTCGTAGTACGAAGCCGCGTAGGCATCTGGGTCGGCGTTGAAGCGCTTCTTGAATTTTTCCTTGAACGCCGGGCCGCTCTGCGCCTTCTCGAGGATGGAGCCGCCCTGCGCGCAGAACACCAGGTCGTTGACCGCGTCGCCGCCGAGCTTGCCAGTGGCCGGACTGCACACGGTGTCGCCGCCAAGCAGCTTGCCGGGCACGGCCAGCTGCTTCATCTGGCGCGCCATGGGCGCGGCCTGCGGTGCATAGCCGCCGAAGAAGATGGCCTCTGGCGCCTTGGCCTTCATGTTGGTCAGGATGGCGGTGAAGTCCACGGCCTTGTCGGTGGTGAACTCCTGGCCGACCACGGTCAGGCCCTGCTTCTTCGCTTCCTTGGTGAACTCTTCGGCGAGCCCCTGGCCGAAGGCGGTGCGGTCGTCGATCACGCCGACCTTCTTCACCTTCAGCTCCTTGGCCGCGTACACGGCCATGCTGGAGCCGATCTGGTTGTCGCTCGCGATGATGCGGTAGAGGTTCTTGTAGCCGCCCTGCGTGACCTTCGGGTTGGTGCCCACGGTGGAGACCATGGTGCCGCCTTCGCTGTAGATGCGCGAAGCCGGGATGGCCACGCCCGAGCAGTACGGGCCCATGACGTACTTGACGCCGTCGTCCACGAACTTCTGCGCCACGCTCACGCCGGTCTTGGCGTCGCACTGGTCGTCTTCCGACACCATCTCGAACTTCAGCGTCTTGCCGCCGACCACGAGCTTCTTCGCGTTGAGCTCCTCGACGGCGAGGCGCACGCCGTTTTCATTGTCCTTGCCCGCGAAGGCATTGGGGCCCGACAGCGGACCGCTGTGACCGATCTTGACCACCTGCTCCTGCGCGTACGCCTGGCCTGCAAGGGCGAGTGCCGCGAGGCTTAGAAACGGAACCATGCCTGCTTTTGTCTTCATGCTTCTTCCTAGGTTGGGGACGATGAGAAAGGACGTTCGTTGTGTGCGACTACATGACCGACTGGTACTGAGTGGGCCGCGTCGCGAGCGCCTTCTTGACGATCGCTTCGATGAAGGCGCGCTCCTCGCCGATCAACGGAAGACGCGGACGGCGCATGTGCTCGCTGCCCACACCCACCAGCATGTCGATGAGCTTGAGGTTCTGCACCAGCTTGGTCGACACGTCGAGGTGCAGCATGGGCGTCATCCACTGATAGAGCTTGAGCGCTTCGGCGAATTTGCCGGCCTTCATCAGGTCGTACAGCGCCACGGTCTCGCGCGGGAACGCACAACCGACACCGGCCAGCAGGCCGTCGCAGCCGAGCGCCAGGCCTTCGTAGGCGAGGTCGTCAACGCCCAGGAACAGCTGGTAGCGGTCGCCCACGGTGTTGCGCAGGTCGGTGATGCGGCGGATGTCGTCGGTGCTTTCCTTGATAGCCGCGATCCATTCGCAGTCGGCCAGCTCGACCATGTGCTGCGGCTTCAGGTCGACGCGGTAGGCCACCGGGTTGTTGTAGACCATGATGGGTTTCTGCGCGGCGTTGGCGATGGTGCGCACATTGAGCATCGCCTCGCGCGCATCGGCCACGTAGATCACCGAGGGCATCACCATGAAGCCGGCCACGCCGAGCTTGTTGGCGCCGTCCACGTAGCGCAGCGCTTCGCGCGTGCTGGTTTCGGACACGTTGGCCAGCACCGGGATGCGGCCGTCGGCGGCTTCCAGCGCGATCTTCGCGACCTGCAGCTTTTCTTCCAGCGTCAGCGTGCTGGCTTCGCCGAGCGAGCCGCAGGTGACGAGGCCGTGGATGCCGTTGCGGATCTGGAAGTCGATATGACGGGCCGTGCCCTCTGCATCGATGCTCTCGTCGGCGTGGAACTTGGTGGTGACGGCGGGGAAGATGCCTTGCCAGCGGGGATTGCTCACTTGATCGCTCCTTGTGGATGTGCGGTGGTGTGGAAGCGTCGCACTTTAAATATATTAAGGATATATGGTCAAGATATCTTTGGGGCGTGCACTCTTCCGCGCCCGGTTTTTCTGTGATATCCGGGAGCGAAGGCGGGGTAGGTCGCGCTACTTGCGACCGTCCGCGGGGCGCAGCAGGCCCCGCTTGAGCGTCACCGGCTTGCCGATGGGCGGCGCGGTCTTCGTCTCGACCGTGCGCAGCGTGCCGTTGTCCATGCGCACGCCCACCTCGTAGACCGTGACCGTGCGCACGTGCTTCTCGATCTCGTTCCCCGCGAAGCCGCCACCCACTGCGCCGAGCACGGTGGTCGCGACGCGCCCATTGCCATGGCCGAACTGGTTGCCCACGAGGCCACCCACCACGCCACCAGCCACGGCCCCCACGCCCGAGGTGTTCTGGATGCGCTTCTGAACCGGGCGAACCGATTCGACATGGCCGCAGACCGCGCAAGGTGGCGGGGCGGGAGGCGCGGCAGCGACCTGTGGTGCGTTCATCACGCCTGGCGCCGGTCCGGGCTCGATAGCCGGGGCTGGCATGGGGGCGGGCATCGGTGCAGCCGCCCTCGCTTGTGGCGCCGGGCCCGTCGCCGTAGGTGGCACGGCAGGCGCCGGTGGCATGGCTTCAGGCTTGAAATCGTCCGGTGCAGTGGGTGATGCTGCGGCAACGACTGGCGGCGGTGCACTCGCACTCGCGACCGGCTCCTGCCGGTGAAGCAACACCCCGCCAAGCGCCACCACGGCCACGCTCAATGCGCCGATCACGGCCCACAGCGCCTTGGGCGACTTGCCCGCCGGCTGGCCCGGAGGCGGGTTGAATGGCGACGTCGGATCCATGAAAAGCCCCTTTTACGGTCCGAAGCGGAATGCCCCGGAACCCATCAGGAAGCATGAACGCGGGCGGCGCGTTGTCAATTGACCGGCGTCCTACATGGAGCGCGTTTGCCTTGTTCGGGGCGCTGGTTGATCGGCCGCACAGCAGCGACGTGCCCTCGTGCACAGAGCGCCGGGTGCTCCCCGCAGCGAAATAAAGGAGGAGGCCGAAGGCCGGGGGACATTCGCGGAGGGGAGTACCCGGCGCTCTGTGCACCCACCCTGAACACCCTCAATCGATCTTCGCCCCCGAAGCCTTAACCACAACCCCCATCGCATCCCAATCCGAACGCAGCAGCTTCTGGAATTCCTCCGCGCTCTGGCTGCGCGGCTCCACACCCAGCCGCTTGAAGCGCTCCTGGATCGCCGGGTCGGCCAGCACCTTGTTGGCCGCGGCGTTCAGGCGCTCGACCTCTGCCTTGGGCGTAGCGGCCGGCGCGAGCAGACCGATCCACGAATCGAAGGCGTAGCCCGGCAGCCCGCTCTCGGCCACCGTCGGCAGCTTCGGCAGGAAGGGGCTGCGCGACTGCCCGGTGGAGGCCAGCAGCTTCATGCGCGCGTCGTCCTGGAACCCGATCACGCCGATGCTCGACGAGATCACCGCCTGCACGCGGCCAGCGAGCACCTCGTTGACAGCCTCGCCGGTCGACTTGGTCGGGATGTGCGTCATCTGCAGCCCGGCCTTCGCGAGAAACGACGCCATCGCGAGGTGCGTGGCACTGCCATTGCCCGCCGAGGCGTAGTTGTACTTGCCTGGGTTGACCTTGACCTCCTTGATGAAGTCGGCCGTGCTCGACACATTCATGCCGCTCGCCACCGCCAGCACATAGCCCGCATTGCCGACGTTGGCCACGCCGACGAAATCCTTCAGCGGGTCATAGCTCAGCTTGTTGTAGAGAAAGCCCGCGATGTTGTGGCTCGCGGCCGCCAGGATCAGCGTGTTGCCGTCGGCCGGCGCGCGTGCCACCAGGGCCGCGCCCACCGTGCCGCCCGCGCCCGCGCGGTTTTCGACGATCGCACTGGCATTCAGCGCCGCGCCCAGTTCGTTGTTGAAGGCGCGCGCCACCGTGTCCTGCACCGCGCCGGTGGCGAAGGGCACGACGATGTGGATCACGCGCTGTTGCGCATGCACCGGTGCAACGGCACAGAGCACCGCCGCGGCTGCAAGCGCGGTCAATGAACGTCGGGTGAGCGGGGTGGAGGTCATCTGGGTGGCCACTTTCTTCGTCATCGTCGACAGTGAAAAATTCAAACGCCCGACGGCAGCCAGCGCTGCACCAGCTTCACGAAGTAGCTGGCACCGATCGGGATGATCTCGTCGTTGAAGTCGAACGAGGTGTTGTGGATGATGCAAGGGCCGGGCCCATGGCCGTCCAGCCGATGGTCGCCGTCGCCATTGCCCAGGAAGGCATAGCAGCCCGGCCGCGCGAGCAGCATGTGCGCGAAGTCTTCGGCGCCCATCACGGCCGGGAAGTTGTCGGTGACCATGTCGTCGCCCACCACTTCGCGCATCACGCCGGCGGCAAAGCGCGCTTCGGCCGGGTGGTTCACTGTCGGCGGCGACGAGCGGTTGAAATACACCTCGGCCGTGCAGCCATGTGCCGCCGCCACGCCCGCGGCCACTTCGCGCAGGCGGGCCTCGATCTTGTCGATGGCCTCGATGGAGAAGGTGCGGATGGTTCCGCCCACTGTCGCCACATCGGGAATCACGTTGGGCGCATCGGAGCCCTGCAGCTGCGTGACCGCAAGCAGCGCACGCTCGGTGCTCGGAATGGTGCGCGCCACGATGGTCTGCAGCTGCTGCGCGAGCGTGACCACCGCCGCCACCGGGTCGATGCCCGTGTGCGGCATCGACGCGTGCGTGCCGCGCCCACGTAAGGTGATCTTGTACGTGTTGCTCGACGCCATCAGCGCGCCCTCATTGAGCGCGAAGCGGCCCACGTCGCCCACCGGAAAGTTGTGCAACCCGAAGACCGCGTCGCACGGAAAGCGCTCGAACAGGCCCTCGTCGATCATCTTCTTCGCGCCGGCCTTGCCCATCTCCTCGGCGGGCTGGAAGATGAAATGCACCGTGCCGTCGAAGTCGCCGGGGCCCTGCTGCGACAGGTGCCACGCGGCGGCCAGCAGCATCGTGGTGTGGCCGTCGTGGCCGCAGGCGTGCATGCGGCCGGGGTTGGTCGACTTGTGGGCGAACTCGTTGGCTTCGTGCAATGGCAGCGCGTCCATGTCGGCGCGCAGGCCGATGGTGCGCGAGCCCGTGCCCTTGCGCAGCACGCCGACGAGTCCCGTGCCGGCGATGCCTCGGTGCACCTCGATGCCCCATCCGGTCAGCAGGTTCGCGACCTTCTCGGAGGTGCGGTGCTCCTCGAAACCGAGTTCGGGGTGGGCGTGGATGTCGCGTCGGATCTCGACGAAACGGGCGGCGTTGGCGAGGAAGGAATCGGCGATGTTCATGGCGGCAAGGGCGCTGTCGTGGGAGGCGGACGATTCTGGCGCAAGGCGGCGTTTGCCGCCATGGCAGCGGGTCAAAGCCCGGCCAGCACTTCGTCCAGCGTGTCGATCAGCAAATCGGCATTGGCTTCGGAGAACACCAGCGGCGGGCGGATCTTCAGCGTGTTGGCATGTTCACCGGTAGCGCTCAGCAGCACCTGCCGCTGCCGCAGGCCGTTGACGACGCGCACGGTCTCCGCGGTTGCAGGCGTGCGCGCGCGACGGTCCGTCACGAGCTCCAGGCCCACGAACAGCCCCGCGCCGCGCACATCACCGATCAACTCGTGACGCTCGGCGAGCTTTGAGAGCCCCGCGCGCAGATGCCGGCCGACACGCTGCGCATTGGCCATCAGGCCCTCGCGCTCGATCACGTCGAGCACGGCCATGCCGGCAGCCATCGACACCGGGTTGCCGCCAAAGGTGTTGAAGTAGCGGCACTCGCGGCCGAACGCGGCCAGCACCTCGGGGCGCACCGCCAACCCGGCCAGCGGGTGGCCGTTGCCCAGCGGCTTGCCCATGGTCACGATGTCGGGCACCAGGTCCTCGTGGCGCAGGAAGCCCCAGAAGGCATCGCCGGTGCGGCCCAGGCCCGGCTGCACTTCGTCGGCGATGAAGATGCCGCCGGCTTCGCGGATCGCGGCCACTGCTTCAGAGAGAAAGCCCGCCGGGTCGGTGAAGATGCCGTCGCTCGAGAACACCGTGTCGACCATCAACGCGGCAGGCCGAATGCCATGAGCCTGCAGGTCGGCAATCGCTGCACGCACACCGGCCGCAAACGCCGCGCCTTGCTCCCCGGCCGGCACGCGATAGCTGTCCGGCGCCGGCACGGTGCGCACCGCACGGCCGAGCTGCACGAAGCGCCCGAGCGAAGGCGAGGCCTGCGCAATTGACTCGGTCACGCCGTGGTACGCGAAGCGCGTGACGATCAGCCCTTCTGCCTTGGTGTGGGCCTTGGCGATGCGCATGGCAAGGTCGTTGGCCTCGCTGCCGGTGCAGGTGAACATCGCATGGCCGAGTTCGCGCGGCATGGTGGCGAGCAGCCGCTCGGCATAGTCGAGCACGCCCTCGTGCAGGTAGCGCGTGTGGGTGTTGAGCACGCCGGCCTGCCGCGCGATGGCCTCCACCACATGCGGATGGCAATGCCCCACCGACGCGACGTTGTTGTACGCATCGAGATAGCGCTTGCCGTCGGCGTCGTCGAGCCACACGCCCTGGCCGCGCACCGGGTGCAGCGGCGCTTCGTAGAACAGGCGGTAGGCCGGGCCGAGCAGCCGCGCGCGGCGCTCCAGGAGCGATTCTTCAGGCATTTGCGTGACTCTCGTTCATGCCGCAGGCGCGCCGGAAGGCGGCGCTCGCGGCGTCGTTGCCGATGTGTTCGCAGGCCTGCAGGCGGGCCCACGAAAGTGCGTTGTTGCGCAGCAGGTAAGCCGCGTTGTCGGGATGGCGCGCGGCGCGCCAGCCGCTGATGGCCACCACCATCACGAGCCGCGCGGTGATGAGCGTGAACAGCACGTCGACTTCTTCACGCGTCAGAGGCAGCACGTCGTTGTACGCGGCAATGAAGGGCACGATGCCGGCCAGCGCATCACCCGCCGGATCGAGCTGGTAGGCCGCGGCCACTGCCAGATCGTCGATCAGCGGCGCGCGCACCATGTCGCCGAAATCGAGGATGCCGGCAATGCGGTCGGTATCGGCGGGGTCGACCAGCACGTTGTAGATGTTGAAGTCGTTGTGGATGGGCTGCGTGCGCAGGCCCCCCAGCACAGGCTTGGCATCGCGCTCGAAGCGGTCGAGCGAGCGCCCGGCCAGCGCGCGCCGCTGCGGATCGTCGATGTGCGCGAGCAGGCCGCGCACGCTGTCGGCGCGCTGGATGTCCCAGGGCAGCGCGAGCGCGCCGGCCGGATGGTCGAAGTCGCGCAGCGCGAGGTCGAGCCGGGCCAGCGTGCGCGCAAGGTTCAATTGCTGCGCGGCGGTGCGCGGTGCTTCGGGCAAGGGCAGGCCCGGCAGGTAGCTGAAGAGCCGTGCCACGCGCGGCAGGCCGTCGCCCGGATCGCACAGCAGCGAGGGCTGGCCCTCGCTCGTGGGCACGATGCGCTGCACAGGCAGCCCCGCGTCGGCAGCCGCGATGTGCAGCAGCGCCTGGGTCTGGAAGTCCGCCACCAGCGGTGTTTCGCTCGGGTGCGAGATCTTCAGCATGAAGCGCTCACCGGTCAGTGCCGATTCAAGGCGGTAGTTGCGGTCGCGCTCGCCGGTCAGCGGCCGCATCTCGCCCTCGATGCCGTAGTGGCGCAGCGCGAACGCGCGCACCCATTCGGCGTCGAGTTCGGGCGAGCCTTCGCTCAGGACTTCCGCGTCGTCGAACCCGTCCGCTGCCGTCATGCGGCGCCCGCGAAGCCGCGCAGCGCGCTGGCGAGGT